>CALWQR010000069.1 GCA_944383705.1 uncultured Clostridia bacterium | reverse complement strand
GTTCCCCGCCCCGGCGGGCGCAGGTTCTGCTTTTGGGCTATTCGGCGCGCTGCTTCTCCTGCTTTTTCCAGTTGGCCGGCGAAACGCCGGCATATTTTTTGAAGACCTTGCCGAAATACAGCGGGGAGGAAAAATTGAGCACCTCGCTGGCCTTGGCCACCGAGCAATTGGTGGTGGAAAGCAGGGTTTTGGCATAATCGGTTTTCAGCTTGAGGATGTAGTGCTTGGGGGAGAGCCCGACATTCTTCATGCAGATGCGGTAGAGCGTGGAATAGCTCATATAAAAATAAGAGCTGACATAGTCCACATCCATTTTTTCCAGGATGATGTTGTTGGAGATGTAATCGGTAATCTGCCGGAAGGTCGGGTTGCGGCGGGCCATTGGGGGTTTGTTGCGAACATGGTCGATCTGCCGGAAGAGATCCAGCAGCAAATTCATAATGGCGTCATACGCCCGCTCGGCCTCCCGGATCGGGTAGCGCAGCAGCTCCTCGTGAATCCGGCGCAGGTAGACCTCCAGGCTCTCGTCGTGCACCACCAGCACGGGCTCGGTAATCTGATAGGTATAAATGAGCGCGTTGAGAAAGCGGCCCGAAATATTGAGCCAGATTTTGGAAAACGGATCCTCCGGGTCGGGGTAATAGTAGGGGGTGGTGTAGCGGTTGAGCAGATAAAAATCTCCCGCCTGTACCGTATATTTGCGGTTGCCGCTTTCAATGTAGCCCTTGCCGGATATCACGTACTCCAGCACGTACAGATATTTGAAGTTCTGGTCCTCCAGACGGCGGATAAAATAGGCCGGGTCGGGGTTGGTAATGCCCGCCATGGTTGGAAAAATCACCGTGTTGAGCTTGGAAACATCGTAGCTGCTGTATATGATGGTATCGCAGAGCGAGTTGATGTTCTGCCCACGGATTCCTTTGAACGCGGTCTCCTGCATTTGGGGTCCCTCCTGCTATCCGATTTTCGGTTCTGCCCTTATATTATAGCATATATTACAGTCGTTGACAAGGCATTTTGATTATTTTTTACCTGGTTGAGCGAAAATATCGGTTGATTTTGGTATTGCTTTTTTATGGAAAACGGAGTATAATACATGTGAGGCGGATTGTGTGAAGAATCACCAACCAAGGCCTGGATGCGCCGGCTCTCTGTACAAAATTGACCGAGAGCGCCGGTGGGCCGGCCACGGGATGGGCTTTCTGCGCGCAAGCCCTTCCACGCCTGGACAGGGGAATCTTTGATTGTAATTTACATACAATTTGCATTCATGCTTTTTGTACACCTTGCCCAAGCAAATGGCCGCAACGCACCGGCGCTGCGGTTGGGGCTCCTCGCGCAATCCGATCAAAAAAACCAAGAAAGAGGTAAGAAAACATGAAAAAATGGCTTTCTTTGCTGCTGGCCGCGCTGCTGCTGCTGGGAATGGTTTCCTGCAGCGGCAAGGAGAACCCGCCGGCCGAGACCACGCCATCGGGCGGGACCGGCGGGAGCTCCGGGAACAACGGCGAGCCCGGCTCCGGACTGCAGGCCGAGGACTTCGGGGACGAGAACGGCGCGCCCCGGGACTTCAACATCCTGGCGCGGAACGGCCGCTACGACTATCTGTATGTCGAGAAGGACTCCTCCGACCGGGTAGACCACGCGGTATTCCTCCGCAACACCAAGCTCAACGAAACCTTCAATATCAATATCAAAATCACCGCCTCCACAACCGAGACGGCCGCCTGGTGGAGCAACGCGCTGGCCACCTCCTCGGGCGAATACGACCTGATTGTGCCCGACTACTGGTGGGGGATTGAGCAATCCGGCTATGTGACAAACATTCTGGAGCTGAACGAGATTGACCCCTCCGACCCCTGGTGGTATCAGGGCTGGAACGAAAACGCCACCGTGAACAACCGCCTGTACAACATTGTGGGCGACGCCGCGCTGGAGGTGCTGGAGAACCTGGAGGCCGTCTTCTTCAACACCGACAGGGCCAACAGCCTGAACGTGAACTTTTACACCATGGTGGATGAGCGCACCTGGACGCTGAACAACATGCTCACCTATGCCCGGCTGGCCGCCAGCAACCTTGATGGCTCCAATCCCTCCTCGCCCGTGGTGTACGGCGCGCTGTACGACCGGCACTCCATGCCCGCACAGCTGCACGCAATGGGCGTGAAGATGATTGAGATGGACGACGCGGGGATGCCTACTGTCATCGCCGGCTCGCAGATTTACAGCGACATCACCGACGTGCTGACCGACTTCATCCAGGACGACGCTGTCCGCTACGACGACAACACCGCCCGGGCCACCGCCAACCAGAATCCCACCATCTTCCGCAGCAGCAACGCGCTGTTCTTCTCCTCCGCGCTGTATCTGGGCACCGGGCTCAAGGGCACCGAGGTCAAGTACGGCATTCTGCCCCAGCCGCTGTACGCCGAAGGCGACAACTACACCTCCACGCTGTACGGCGTCTCCTTCTTCTGCATTCCCAAGAGCGTCAAGGACCTGCACTGCTCGGCCGTGGTTCTCAACGCCATGAACTACCTGAGCAACCCGGACAACGACCTGGGCAACGAATCCCTGACCTACCAGTACTACGACACCATTGTGATGGGTCAGGTGGCGCAGCAGCCCGACGACGCCCGGATGCTGGAGCTGATCCGCGATTCGGTGTATGTGGACTTCGCCTTTATGTATGACGCCAACCTCAAGCTGTACACCCAGTTCTTCAACGCGGTCAAGAACGATTCCAGCATCACCACGCTGCTGGGCACAATCGAAAACTCCCTGCCCGAGGCCCTGGCCAAGCTGATAGAAGCCTATCAGAAATAAGCGCACCGGAGGGGTGAGACCGATATGAAGGCAATACGCAGAATCCTGCCCCTGCTGCTGGCGCTGCTGCTGGCGTTTGCGGGCACGGCCTGCCGGCGGGAGGAGCCGCAGGACGGCGGCGGAACCACCGGCCCGGCCGAGACGACCGGACCGGCGGCCGACGCCGGACAGGCGCTGCAGCTGGTAACCAACGGCAGCAGCGACTATACCATTTACTATCCCGAAGGCTGCAGCGATGAGCTGTGGGGGGCGGCGCAGCGCCTTGCCACAGGCTTTGAGAACTATACCGGGGCCGTGCTGCCCTGCACCGGCGACCTGCTGGCGCTGGGAGACGAGCCCGAGCCCGACGCGCCCGAAATTCTGATTGGCAAAACCAACCGCCCGGCCTCGTCCGAGGCCGCCGCGGAGCTGGGGAGCGACGAATACGTCATCCGCGTCAGCGGGCAGCGCCTGGTGATTTGCGGCTACAACGATACCGCCACCGCCGCGGCCGTGGACTACTTCATTTCCACCTGGCTGCGCGGCAACTCCGAGCTCTCCTACGGCGGGACCGGCAGCCTCCGCTTCGGGCCCGAGGACAACTACAAGTTCGAAATTACCCGCTCGATTCAGGAAATCACGATTGCCGGCGCCGACATCTCGGAGTTCCGGCTGGTGGTGCCGCAGGGGAGCGGGCTGGAGCGCTACGTCGCCGTGCTGCTGCGGGATCATCTTGCCACGCATCACGGGGCGGCGCCCGAAATTGTGACCGATGCCGAGCCTGCCACGGCGCATGAAATCCGCATCGGCCAAACCAACCGCACCTCCACAACGGCCGGGGACGGCGAATACCGCATTGCCGTGGCCGGCGGCTCGCTGGAGGCCGTCAGCAATTCCACCTCCGGGTATGTGGAAATCATTCAGGATTTGCGTAACCGCACCTTTGCCTTTACCAACCGCACGGTTACGCTGGCCGAGGGCCAGGCCTGGGGCGGGGACGACGGGGCGTCAGAGGACGTTGCCAACGCCTCGGATTTCCGCATCCTGTACCACAACGTCTGGGGCTACCTCAACGCCTCCGGGGACAACCCGGTTGCCAACCGGGCCGAGCTGGCGCTGGCACTGTATCAGGAATACCTGCCCGACGTGCTCTGCCTGCAGGAGGCCGGGCCGGCCTACCGGGCCGAGGCGCAGTCGCTCTTTGGCTGGCTTGCCACCGGCTACGGCGAGGTCTGCTACGCGGACCAGGGGGGCAGCGGCAACCCCATCTTTTACAACCGCACGACATTTGAGCTGGTAGAGAGCGGGTATGCAAAATCCCGCAACGGAGACAAGGGCACCACCTGGGCGGTGCTGCGCTGCCTGGAGAACGGCCGGCTGATTGCCGTGACCAACTCGCATTTCGCGGCCAACACCAACGCCGGGGAGGACCCTGTGCTGGGCAACCAGTACCGGGTGCAGGACGCGCAGACGGTTGTGGACAGCCGCGCCGCCATTGCGCAGAAGTACGGGGACATCCCGGTCTTCTCGGGCGGCGACTTCAACTGCGCCCCGGGCTCCGACCCCTACCGTGTGCTGACCGGCGCGGGCTACACCAACGTCCGCCAGCTGGCCGCCACGGCGTCCGATCTTTCGCCCTACAACAGCAGCTTTACCGACCTGTACGACCCCGAGCTTGGCGTGTATGAGCTGAACTCGCTGTACAGCGCCCCGGGCAGCAGCAAAAACGCCATCGACCATATCATGGTGTACGGCACGCCGGAGGGCGTCTCGCTGGACAACTACAACGTGGTCACCAACCGCGTGGCCTGCACCGCCAGCGACCACCTCCCCCACTTCCTCGATGTTTCATGGAAATGAACCATAAAATAAAATAAGGAGGTATTTCATCATGAAACGCAAGCAGTTCCTCTCCGTCCTTCTCGCACTGGCCCTCGCGCTCTCGGCATTCACCATTGTGCCGTTTGCGGCCGGCGACGCCTGGGACGGAACCACCGCAACCCAGCCCGCGGGCAGCGGCACGCAGGAAGACCCCTATCAGATCTCCTCGGCCGCCAACCTGCTGTGGATGTCCCAGAACATCAAAAAAGGGGACACCGTAGCGGAGGACGCGCCCGAGGCAACCGACGGGACCTACGGCCCCAGCTTTGCCGGCGTCTACTTCAAGCAGACCTGCGACATTGACCTGGGCGGCAAGTCCCTGCCCTCCATCGGCTACTACTACGGGAACGAAACCCGCATGGCGGCCTTTGGCGGCGTGTACGACGGCAACGGCTTTACCATCCGCGGCGGCACCATTGCCGCAACCTATGACGACTGCGCGCTGGAGCACGACTGGGGCTACGGCCTGTTCGGCGTGATTTACGGCGCGGTCATCCGCAACGTGCAGCTGGAGGACGTCACGGTTGTGGGCTACGGCGTCACCGGCGGCATTGTCGGGCGCGCGGCGGCCCCCACCGGCACCGAGGAGAGCCCGGCCGCAGCCGACGAGGACTTCAACGTCATCGAAAACTGCGCGGTGCGCGAGAGCTGCACCCTTCAGGCCGGCTTCGGCGCCGAGCAGGACTCCGCCAGCGGCATCTATGATCAGGCCAGCCGCGTGGGCGGCATTGTGGGCATGGCCTACGGCACCACCATCCGCAACTGCGTCAACGAGGCCGACCTCTCGCTGCCCGGCAACTTCAGCTATGCGGGCGGCATTGCCGGCACCGCGGGCTTTGGCTCCCGGGTGGAGTACTGCTCCAACAGCGGGGACATCACCGTTACCATCGGCAGCAACCCCAACAAGGCCGAAAGCGCCTACGCCGGCATCGTGGGCTTTGTCAGCCCCTATGGCACCGGCACCAGCGGTTCCTACAACGAGTTCGCCCTCGGCGGCCTGACCATTGCCAACTGCTACAACACCGGCACCTTTGCCATTGTGGGCGAGACCCTGACCAACGCGGTGTACTGGGGCGGCATCCTGGGTGGCGCCAACTCGCTGCAGTACGGCCAGACCTACCGCATCACCAACTGCTACAACCTCAACGACAGAACCTCCAAGGACGACGCCGATTTCAACAACTACCGCATCGGCGGCCTGCTGGGTGTGTACTGGATTAGCGGCGGCGCAAGGGTGGCCCCGCTGTACATTGACAACTCCTGGTCGGTGGAGATTGTGGAGGGCGGCAACCAGAGCGGCTACGGCGGCACCAACGAGTACCGCTGCTACCCCGACCGCGCCAACAGCGACGGCCTGATCTGCGTGCAGGTAGGCCTTGCCGACGGCACCTATACCGGCTCCCTCAACGGCTCCTACCCCGAGGGCGCGACGGTCGGCACCAAAACCGCCGACGAAATCCTGGCCCTGACCAAGGAGATTGACCGCGTGATTGAGGCCAACAGCCCGGTGCAGTATGACACCTGGGACGGCAGCGTTGACACCACCTGGTTTGACCCCGACGACATTCAGGAATCCTACGAGCTGGACACCGCCGCCAAGGTGGCGGGCCTGGCGCAGCTGGTCAAGGATTCGGGCAAGGCGAACTTCCCACAGGCCGACGCCGGGCATGAGGTCACCTTCTACATCACCGCCAACCTGGATCTGGCCGGGCTGGAGTGGCTGCCCATCGGCAACACCTATGACACCCGCTTCGGCGGCAACCTCGTCGGCCGCGTGGGCGCGGCGGAATCCCCCGCCATCATCCGCGGCCTGAACGTCACCGGCACCGCCCCCAACACCGGCTTTGTCGGCTCGATGGACCAGGGCGGCGAAATCTCGGGCTTCACCTTTGAAAGTCCCCGCGTCTCCAGCACCTCCGACACGGTCGGTGTGGTCTGCGGCTATGCCCGCTCGGGCGGCACCTTCCGCAACATCACGGTGACCGACGCGCTGATTGAGGCCGAAAACGCCGATTGGGTGGGCGGCATCTGCGCCTACTCCAAGTACGGGGCCGACGTCTACGAGAACTGCGTGTTTGACGGCGACATCGTCGTATCGGGCAGTACCACCATGGTGGGCGGCATTGTGGGCAACGCGGTCATCGGCGCAACTCTGACCGGCTGCTACACCTCGGGCAGCATCGCCGCCTCGGGGAAAGCCGATATGGTCGGCGGCCTGGTAGGCTTCCTCGGCAATCACGAGGACAGAACCGGCGGGAGCCTGACCGTTACCGACAGCCAGTCCGACATCATCGTCTACAACGCCAACACCGAGGCAGCCGCCACCGGCGCGCTGCTGGGCACCGCGCTCGGCAACGCCGACGCCGAAAAATCCTCCAAAATCACGCTCGAGGGCGTCTTCCTCTCGGGCCTGAGTATGGTTGCGGGGGAGAAGGCCTCCTCCGGCTTTGCCTGGATCGGCGGCCTCTCGGGCAGCGGCAGCGTGACGCTGAGCGCCACCGGCTGCAACACGCTTTCCAACCTCGCGGTGCTGGGCGTAACCAACAACGCCGTGACCCTGAGCGGCGGCGACAGCGGCATAACGGTCCGCAAGCTGGCCGATGTGGCAGGCGACAAGGGCAAGGACACCATCGGCGACGAGGGCTGGGTCATGCGCAGCGGCCTGTACCCGGTGGTTGCGGCGGCCGAGTTCGCGGCTCCCACTCTTTACGGCAACGCCGATTACGCATGGTTCAACTTTGAGGATGAGACCCTGAAAATCGGAACGCTGAGCGAGCTGGTCGGCTTCTCGGTGCTCTCCAAACTCTACAGCTTCGGCGGCAAGACCGTACAGCTGACCGCCGACATCGACGGCCTGGCCAAGCTGCCCGATCAGGTTCTGGGCGCGGGCGGTGAGCTGAACGAAAACATCTCCACTGGCTTTGCCGGATCGTTCGACCGCAACGGCTTCTCGTTTGTCAATCTGGACTTTGAGCTGGGCGACGCGGCCACCTATGTGGTGACCTGGATTGTGGGCTCCGAGCGCCAGACCCAGTCCTACAAGTACGGTGAAACCCCGGTATACGACGGCGAACCCTCCCGTCCGAACGAAGGCAACTACAGCTACACCTTTACCGGCTGGGACAAGGAGATTGTACCGGTCACCGGCGACGTCACCTACACCGCCACATGGAGGGTGACCAACATCAACGCAGGCGGCGATGACGGCGATGACGACGGGGACGACGGCGAACAGACCGACGAGCCCATCCAGACCACAGAGCCCTCCGGCGCCGAGACCACCGCTCCCGCCGCCGCCGACGACAAAGGCTGCAAATCGGCCGCCGGCATGAGCCTGACTCTGCTGGGCGTGGCCGGCGCGCTGGCCCTGCTCTCCGGTAAGCGGAAAAAAGTTGGCCGCGACCGCCGGAACTGAGCGCACACGCCAGGGAGGCAGGGGGCGCCGCCCCCCGCCTCCCCCGCCGGGGACACGCCCCGGCGGGGGACCCAAGCAAACCGATCGATCAAAATACAGCAAAAAGGAGAACCACAAATGAAAGCAAAACAAATCTGCTCCGTAATCCTTGCGCTTCTGCTTGCACTCTCGGCGCTGACCATTGCCCCCGCCGCCGCGGAGGGCTGGGACGGCAAAACCGCCACGGCTCCCGCCGGCAGCGGCACGCAGGATGACCCCTATCTCGTCTCGTCCGCCGCAAATCTGCTCTGGATGTCGCAGAACATCAAAAAGGGCGACACCGTTTCCAATGCAGCCGCCGGTGACGACTACGGCCCCAGCTTTGCGGACGCCTGGTTTGAGCAGACCTGCGACATCGACCTGAACGGCAAGTCCCTGCGCTCCATCGGCTACTACTATGCCAACGACAAACGCATGGCGGCCTTTGGCGGCAACTATGACGGCAACGGCTATTCCATTTTCAACGGCAGCATTGTTTCCTATAACACCGGGCACGAGTTCAACGTCAACTGGGGCCACGGGCTGTTCGGTACCATCTACGGCGCTACCATTCAAAGCGTGGTACTGGAGGACCTGGCCATCAGCGGACACGGCGTCACCGGCGGCATTGTCGGGCGCGCGGTGGCTTCTGTCGGGGCGGCGGCCGACGAAACCTTCAACGTGGTGGAAAACTGCGTGGTTTCCGGCTGTACCGTTACGGCGGGCTATGTTGCGGGCAAAATCAACGCTTCGGACAAAGGAAAGTATTTCCCCGGCGGCTACATGGACACGGCCGGGCGCCTCGGCGGCGTTGTGGGCATGGCCTATGGCACCACGGTAAAAAACTGCATCAGCAGCGCCGTCCTGAAGCCGGTTGGCGGCTATAACATGGTAGGCGGCATTGTCGGCTCGGCCGGCTTCGGCGTTATTGTGGACCACTGCGCCTTTACCGGACGCATTGAGGCAAGCAATGTTTACACCGAGGGCGACGCCACCTTTACCACCCTCTCCGAAACCGCCTACGGCGGCATTGTGGGCTTTATTTCTCCCTACAATATGGGCACCCAGGACAATAGCGCCATCGGTAAAGTGCAGGTGACCAACTGCTACAACTCCGGCGCGTTCCAGTTCCTGGGGGAGAACGGCACAACAACGGCCACCTACTGGGGCGGCATTCTGGGCGGCATCAACTCGCTCAATCCGATTGCGGCAACCGAGGATGAGCCCTACCCCTATCTGATGGAAAACTGCTACAACCTGTACGCCGAAACCTCCGCGGAATCGCTGAAAGGCAAGCCAGACAACTTCCGCATCGGCGGGCTGCTGGGCTCGGCCTGGTGCAGCGCCGGAGCCAATGTCGGCACCCTGTACATCAAGGACAGCAGCTCGGTGGACGTTGAGGAACGGCACTACAGTGGCACCAATGAGTACCGCCACCAGATCAACAAAACCTCGGCCGGGCTTTACCCGGTGGAGCCCGTGATGAACGGTGAACAGAGCACCGTCACCACCAAAACCGCCGACGAAATCCTGGCCCTGACCGCCGGCATCGACGAGGCAATCGATTCCGCGCTGGAAAGCGCCATCGAAATCAAGGCCTACCAGGCCTCCAAGACGTCCGAGGACGGCAGGATGAGCTTCCGCTTCCTGTACGCTGTGGAGTCGCTGGACTGGAGCAAAATCGGCATTGAGGTCAGCATGAACGGCGCAACCCTGACCGAAGAGGGCACCACGGTGTACACCTCGGTGCTGGGCTACAACCCGGAAACCGGCGAGGACGAAACCTACACCGCCGAAAGCCTTGGCGCCTCTTACCTGGCCGCACTGACCCTGAACAACATCCCCACCACCGGCACCTACACCTTTGAGGTGAAGGCCTACGCCGTGGAGAGCTTTGGGGAAACCGAAATCAAAAATTACGGCACTGTCTGCACGGTTACGGTAACCGACGGGCAGCTGACCATCCAATAACAGGAGGTGCAGACATGAAAAAACAATTTGTATCGCCGGTGTGCACAGTTCTCCTGCCCCAGGCAGACGACCTGCTGACCCTCTCGGCCATGGATGCCCGCGGAGACGGCTTTGTAATGGACTTTGACGACCTGCTGGGCGGCAGCGTCTGATACGGCGCAGCACGTCCCGCAATCCCACAAAGGGGGAGCGGCGCGCGCCGCTCCCCCTTCCCTTTTCCATTCCGCCGTACACGCGGCATTGTCACACAAATTTCCATTCCGCCGCACACGCGGCATTGTCAAGCAAAATTTTCAATTCTGCCGCACACGCGGCATTGCTACGCAAAAGGAGTGATTCTGGCATGGAGCTTTCCATCAACATTGCCAACATTCTCGGCCGCTATCCCCTGAAGACCGCCGCCGAGCTCTACCGGCAGGCCGGGTTTACCGCCTGCGACTACTCGCTGGGCGACATGGTGTCCGACAGCTGCCCGCTCAATTCCGACAACTGGCGCGAGGCCGCCGCCGAAATCCGCCGCACCGCCGAGCAGGCCGGCCTGCCCATCAATCAGACGCACGCGCCCTTTACCTTCCGGCACTGGGACGACAGCGCCACCTATCGGGACGTTATCTACCCCCGCCTGTGCCGCTCGGTGGAAATTTCCGCCCTGCTGGGCGCCCGCGTGGTGGTCATGCACCCCCTGCACCACTTTGTCTATCACGGCCACGAGCAGGAAATTTTTGAGGCCAATATGGAGTTTTACCGCAGCCTGATCCCCCTGTGCCGCGAGTACAACATCAAGGTCGGCGTGGAGAATATGTATCAGGTGGACCCCCGCCGCAAGCACATTGTGTTTGATACCTGCGCCACCAAGGAGGAGTTCGTGCGCTACATCGATACGCTGGACAACGAATATATGGTTGCCTGCCTGGATCTTGGTCACGTCGGCCTGCCCCTGCAGGACGACGAGGCGCAGGACTTTATCCGCGCGCTGGGTCACGACCGCCTGCAGGCCCTGCACGTGCACGACAACAACTACCGCGGCGACGACCATAACCTGCCCTACTTTGGCCGCATGAACTGGCCGGAAATTACCCGCGCACTGGGCGAAATCAACTACTCCGGCGACTTTACCTACGAAATCAACGCCAACCTGCTGACCACCATGGACGACGCCTTTGTCCCCGTCGGGATGCGCTATATGGCCGACGTCGGCAAACATCTTATTGACTTGATCAACGCTGGGAGAAAGTTGTCGTAGGGGAAGAAGACCTTGGAGGGGCCGCCTCTTTCGGAGAGGCAGTCCCCTCCAAGCCTCCCCTTGCGAGAACTTCCCCGGC
>CALWQR010000068.1 GCA_944383705.1 uncultured Clostridia bacterium | reverse complement strand
GCGCCCATCCGCAATCCTCAAAAAATTCATCCTACCCCAAAAGAAAATCCCCGGCGCAGGCCCCCGGGCATACCGTATTTGCAATACCGTATGCATGGATGGGGGCCTGTGCCGGGGAAGGTCTGGGCGGGGGAGGCCCCCGAGGGGTGTGCCTCTCCTGAAGAGGCCAACCCCTCGGGGGCCTTCTCCAATGCTCAAAGAACTTCCGGGTAGCGGTTGGCGGTGGATTCAGGCTGCCAGGCGAGGCCGCGTTCCAGCTCGGAAAGCAGGGCGGAGCCAAGGTCGGAGAGCGACTGCGAGAGGGTGGGATTTTCCTCCAGCACCAGGAGCGAGGCCAGTCCGGCGGCAGCCGGTGCGGCAAAGGGAACGCTCAGCGGGAAGTCGTCGTCCAGCTGCCACGGGCAGGACTGCGGCAGGCTGTGGGGGTCTTCACCGTTGGCCAGACGCCAGAGGCTGTCCGACCGGGCGCAGCGGGCGCACACCACCGGCAGCAGATACCCGGCGCGCTCCTCGTAGTCGTCATTTCCGGTTGCGGCCTGCCGTTCGCTGACCAGGCCGAGCGCGGCCTGATAGACGTTGCGGTTGGTCATGGCAGAGCGCGCTCCTCTCAGGTCGTGGAGACGCCCAGGCTCAGAACCACGATTTCGGCAGGATACACGATTTTGGCTCCGTAGAGGTGCAATCCCTTGACCGCGTCGGCAAAGCGGCGCTCGGGGCGGTAGGCCTCAATCTCCGAGAGCTGCTCGGCATAGGCCACCGCGCGGCGGGTGCGGGCGATGCAGTCGTGGGTGCGCACGCTGCCCGAGAGCGAGCTGGTGATGCCGGAGGAGACATAAATCCGGCAGCCGCCGATGTTGCCGATGCAGCCGTGCTCCAGGGTGGCGGCATTGTCGGTGGCCAGCTCCATTTTGGCCTTGAGAATCAGCCCGGCAATGTCGGGCGAGACCTCGATGACAATATCCGAAGGATCGGTGACGTTCTGCTTGAGCAGGGTGGTACGGGCGTCTATCAGGGTGCCGATGATGTTGTCGGCGGTTACGCTTGCGTTGGCAATGCTCTGCCCTGCCTGTGCGCAGACCGAGTAGACATACTGGTCGGCGGCGCCGGCCAGCGCGTTGGCCGCGTTGCTCAGCGCGCCCTCCATCAGGCGGGGCAGGCTCTGGGCGCGGTCCACGTCGTCAATCTGAAAATTGAAATACCGGGCCTGGTCAATTTCCAGCTCCTTGTAGTTGTCCGAAAGAGTTTCGGGATTGGAAATGTCGGTGTTTTTGGCATAGGTGCCGATGGTGACGTTGCCCACGCCGCAGATGCGGACCTTGCTGCCCTTTTCGCGGATATCACCTTCAAACTCGCGGTTGCAGTTTGCAACGCCGACATACTTCTGATTGAGTGCCTGCAGCAGGCTTTCGCTCCAGACGGTAGGGATAAAATTGGTAATTGCCATAATCAAAATTCCTTTCCTGAATGATAAATGAATAACGGGATTGACTCAGCTCCATTTCCGCATGGACTGCAGAATGGTGCGGTAATTCTGCCGGACCTCCGCGGCCGACATGGCGCGGACCTCATCGGGCGAAAAATAGGAGGGCGCCGTCTGCCCGGCCGGCCCGGCCGAGCAGGTGCGGTTGCGGGCGTTGGCCTGCCGCGCCAGCTCCTCTGTGCGTGTCCGGCGACGCTCTGCGCGGGCATAGGCGGCCGCAAGCGGCACGCCCCGCCGTGCCTCGTCCCAGATTTCCTCCGGGACCTCGGATAAGGGGACCTCCGGGTAAAGCCGCAGGAACTCCCCGCAATCCTGCTCCAGTCGCGCGCTGGCCTGCCGACGGAGCTCCAGCTCCTGCCGCAGCCGGGCCAGCTCGGCCAGCAGCGCCGCCCGGTCGGCAGGCGCTTCTGCCGCGGTGAGGGCCTCTCCCCCGGCCGGCGCGGGCGGCGGGGGAACGCTCCCCTGCCCCGCCGCCGGAGCTTCGGCAGCGTCTGCGGGGCTTTCGGTTCCCGCAGGGCTTTCGGCTTCCGCGGAGGCCCCGCCGGCTGCGGGTGCGCCGGACGCCCCGACGTCGTCTGGCGCCGGTACGGCGGCAGGCTCGGACGCGGCAGCGGGCTCGGGCGCGGCCGGAGTCCCGCAGGGGGCGGGCGGATCTTCCGGCCGGCGCTCGGGCAGCGCTTCCGGAATTTCCCGGATTTCTTCAACGGTTGGGTTCATACGGATGCTTTCTCCTTTCGTTCAGCCGCAATGCTTTGCAGCAAAGCGTTTTTGTCACTGATGCAGCCCTCGGGCAGGTGCTCCAGGTACTGCTCCACCGTGATGTGCCCCAGCTCCAGCAGCCGGTCCAGCAGCGAAACCGTGGCCGCCGGGGTAAAGCGGTCCACGCTGCCGGTCTCTGCCGTTGCGTGCAGCAGCTCCCGGCGCAGCAGGGTATAATCCAGGGCGTGTGCCCGCACACCCCCATCCTCGGAGACCGGCAGCAGCCGCTCGGGGGGAGAATATGCGCACAGCATATCCGCCCACACCGAGGCCAGCTCCCCGATGCAGCGGGCAAAGCGCGCCTCCACCTGCCGCAGGGCCACGCGGGAGGCCTCCTGCAGGGCCAGGATGGCGCTGGTGTTGTTGGCCCGCTCGTCTCCGAGAGCCGATTCGGTGGCCCCCATCATGCTTTTGGAGTTCTCAATAACGCTGTCAATCAGCTCCAGGTATCCCTCCTGCATCCGGCCCACGCCCAGCACCGACACCGCGTCGGACACATTCCCGCCGCCCATCGCGGCAATGGCCTCGCCCACCTCGTTGGACCACTCGGGAATGCGGGACTTGTCGTAAATCACCTTGGAAAACGCCGTGTCGCTCATGTGCTTCATGGCCATGGCATAGGCCGAGTTGATATAGCGCTGGTTGGGCACCAGCTCGGTCAGCGGCGAAACGCCGTGAAACGAGCCGCGGGAGGGATACCAGTTGAAGCAGGCGAACGGATAATGCCGCAGCCCGGTGGAGGCGCTGCGCAGGACCAGCCCGCGGGTGCATTTTTCAAACACCACCTCTCCCCGGTCGTCCCGGGAAAAGCGGAGCAGATAGGTGGCCTTTTCGCTGCCCTCGGGCAGGGTGGCCCGGCCGGGCTCATCCCCGTCGTCGGGCAGAATGCGCCGCAGCTCGGCCTCGCTGTGGCCGGTCTCGGCCGCCTCCTGCCGCAGGCTTTCCACGGTTGCCCTGCCCGAGAGCAGCAGCCACTCCTGCGACTGGACGTCCGCCCGCTCGGGGTCGGCCGGGAAAAAGCAGGTGTTGGGCACCACGTCGGTACGGATGTCCCCGCAAAAGGGCTGGCCGCAGGTGCAGGAATCGTCCCACCAGCAGTAAAAAATGCCGTCGCCGGTGATGGCCGCCTCCAGCAGCGCGCGCTGCGAAAGCTCGTCCATGCGGTTTTGCGTCCAGCGGTAGGCCGCGTGACGGTTGAGCAGCGAGAGCGCCTCGGAGACCTGCTCGCGCTGGGCAGCCGTGCCGAGGAAGGGCAGACGGTCGTCGGTATAGTGAATAGAAAGCGGCCCCGGCGCCACCGCGCCGATGAGATAATCGGCAATGCGGCGGATCAGGTTGAACACCGGCCGGGGGAGCTCAGACGCCCCTCCCTGCCACTGCTTTCCGCTGTAGAACTGTTCGTTTCGGCGCACCGTGTCAAACAGTCCGATGCGCTGCTTGTAGTCCCGGCCGGCCTCGTACAGCCGCCAGAGCTCGGTTGTGGATATCGGTTTCATACATACCTCCATGTCAGTTTGCCGACAGCAACAGAAAATAGATGCGCACGCGCTGGGAGCCGTCGGCGGTGATGCGGTAGCGCAGGAAGCGGAAGCGCCCCAGCGACAGCCGGCAGTCAAAGAGCTCCGGCGCCTCGACGTCGCTGCCGGTCAGCGCAAAGCTCTCCCAGCCGCGCTCGGTCTCCACCCGCAGGCCAAGGGTCGCGCTGCCGGCGTGGGCGCACAGGCTTGCCCGGACGGCTCTCTTGTAAAAGGAGGGATGCGAGAGCGAGAGGAAGTGACTCTGGCAGCAGGCGGCAATCGGGCTGCCGTTGTCGCTGTCCGACGACTCGTCCGAGCAGAGAATCCGCCCGTCCGTACAGCACAGCCCTACCTCCCCGCCGCTGGCAAAGAGACCGACGGCCGGCGCAACGGTGTAGCAAATCCAGAAATCGCGGGAGAGATTCCGTATCCAGATCCGCCCCTCGGTGTCGTTCGGATCGGTGACCCACAGCTCGTCCGTCCCCCGGTGCCACAGCGTAACGGCATGATGCAGCAGCGAGGAGGTCAGCCGGCCAGCGAGATCGGACGAGACGTCCCGCACCGTCAGATCGTCGGGATTGCCGGACGAAAAATGCAACAGTGCCAGACCGCTTTCGCGGACCGTCAGGGTGTCGTTGCCGCAGGCGATGGCCGCGCGGGGCGCGCAGCAGCCGACACCCCCGTCAATCAGCACAATCCGCATGTCGTCGCTCTCCTCGTCGGTATGCCGGACGCCCCAGAGCGAGCCGTCGTTGAAGACCAGCGCCTGCTCCCCGTTCTGGCAGACCGCCGTGACCGGGTGCTGCGCGCTGCCAACCGAAAAGGCGGTGCCGTCCGGGACATACACCGGGTCGGTATTGCCGTAAAAGGCGGTACAGTCGGCAAGCTGCTGGCTGCTCAGGTGCGCGGTGCGGTAAACCGTGTAGCCCGGCGTGCCTCCCCACAGCAGCATGGTCTCGTGGTGCGGGTCGCGGTAAACCGTGGCGTTGCCGCAGCGCAGCACCGTGCTGCGGCGGCTGAAAATGTCGTCCAGCGTAGCCGCCACCTCCACGGTGCCGGGGGCCGAGCCCTCGGGAATGCGGAAGGTGGAGCTGCCCGGCGTAAAGCTGTAATTGGTGATATAGCTGCCGTTGAGCTTGACCCGGTCCACGCTCTTCATGGTATAGGGCAGCTGGAACAGCGTGCTGCCCGTGGTATTGAGGTAGTGAATGCGGATGCGGTTCTGCACCAGGTTCAGGGGCTCGTTGACATCGCCCATTCCGGTGGGGTGCCAGTTTTTTCCGTACAGCGGCGTGTAGCCCTCCGAAACGGTGAAACTGCCGGTGCCGGTGCGGAAAAAGAGCAGCGAGGCGCCGTCCAGCAGATACAGCCGGTCCACAAAGTAGACAAAGCAGACCGTTCCCTCCTCGGTGGTCAGATAGTAGACGGCCGTCGGAGCGCTGTCCTGCGGCCCCTGCCGCCAGACCGCGTCCCCCGCCACCGCAAAGAAGTAGCTCAGACCGCCGATGGTGCCCTCCCATACGCCGCGCACGGGCTCGGGGAAGCTGAAGCGGGTGGTAAAGCCGCTGCGGGTTTCCAGCGATCCGTCCGACAGAATGCGGAAGTTGCACAGCTCGTCCGAGGCGCCGGGCTCAAGGCCGGCGTGGCTGCGGACGCCGCCAAAGGCGTTCACCTCCAGGTGCTCCATGGCCCGGCGGGGATTGATAACAGACATAACATTTCTCCTTTCGGGGAGCCCGCAGGCTCCCGCCTGATGTGGATTGGCCGGACTGCCGGCCGGACCGGCGGACGGGAAAACTCCCGCCCGCCGCTCAGAGCCCCAGGAGCGGGCGCTCCCGGCGCGGGAAGCGGAAATTCCGGTCGGGCAGCTCATCCGGGGTATAGGCCGCAAAGCGGCTCATCACGGCATAGCGCAGGGCCTCGGGGGCATGGGTGACCTCGTGCGGCCGGTCCGAGGCGTCCTCGGGCCGCTCGCTGTCGCAGAGCAGCGCCGGGAGCGAACGAATCAACACCTCGCAGCAGGAGCAGATGCGCAGCCGGGGCGGGCCGGACGCGCTGTTCAGGAATTCGCGAAGCATCCGCCAGCCCGGAATGCGCCGGTCGTCGGCCGCGCACATCGGGGGCATTCCCGGCACGGCCTGCATCACCTCAAAGCCGCTGCGGCCGGTGTCCTGCCGGCGGTTCCACAGGTCGGGGGATGCGGTCAGATATTCCGCGCCCGAGCCGGCGCACAGCCCGCTGACGGCCACCGCGGCCTCCCGCAGGGTCAGCCCGGGCCGGCAGAGCTCGCGCAGCACATACAGGTTGCCCTGCGCGTCGGCCCCCAGCAGCAGGGCCGCCAGCATGTCAAATCCATAATCCAGGGCCGCAAAGCGGCGCAGCGCGGCGGGGGGCGCGTCGGGCCGGCAGACATGTATTTCGGGCTGGAATTCCGGCAGGAACTGCCCCTCAAACACGTCCCAGCGCCCCAGCAGCCAGGCGTCCCGCAGACGGGGCGGCAGGCTTTCCAGCTGGCGGACATAGCCGGGGTCGGCCGCCAGCAGCACCGGGTTGTCGTAAACGCGCGCCGGGATAAAGCAGTAATCGTCGGGGTTCTCGTCGGCACGGTAGCGGCGGTCCACAAACAGCCGCCGCACCCATCCGTGCCCTACGCCGCCGGGGTTGCAGGTCAGGTACATCCGGCGCGGAAACGCGCCAACGCCCCGCAGACAGGCCTTGAAAACCGAAAACTGATACTCACTCAGCTGTGTTGCCTCGTCGATGGCGATGATGTCGTATTCCTGCCCTTGGTAGCGCAGGGCGTCGCGGCCGGCGGCGCAGTACCCCAGGGCAATGCTGCTGCCGCCCGGCAGATACAGGCACTTCTCCCCCTCACGGTAGTGCACCAGCTCCCGGTATTCCGAGAGCAGCGGGCGGACGTGATTGGCCTTCAGCTCCGCATAGGAGCGCCGCACCAGCAGGCAGCGGATGCCGGGATAGCGCAGGCAAAGCGTGACCAGCTTGCGGCGCAGCGCCCAGGATTTGCCCCCGCCCCGCGCGCCGCCGTAAGCGGTGTAGCGCGCCCGGGAGGCAAAAAAGAGCTTTTGCCGGGCATTGGGCACGCCGGGAATGCGCAGGACGCGGGCCGGCGGCCCGGGCGGAGCCCCGGCAATCCCGCCCGCTCCGGAGCCGGCGGCGGCCCGGGAGCTCCCGGCAGGGGCCGCCTCGCCGTTCCTCTGCCCTCCGGCAGCCGCTACGCCGCCTTCCGGCCTTTGGACAAGGGCCGCGCCGCTTTCCTGCTCTTCGGCCGTGGCTACGCAGCTTCCCTGCCCTCCGGCAGTGGCCGCGCCGCTTTCCTGCCCTCCGGCAGTGGCTACGCCGCCCTCCGGCCTTTTGGCAGGATCTGCGCTGCTTTTGCTTCCCTCCCCCGGCGCGCTTGCCGGCGGGCTGAGGTCCGTTTCGGAAACGGCCGCAGGCCGGAAGGCATCCGCCCCGGGAAGGGCCATGAGCCGGCCGGCGGAAAGCCCGCCGGGTTCTGCCGCCGGCGCTCTGTCCGGCGTTTCCTGCTTCACGGGTTGCTTGCCTCCTTTCGTTGGGATACGGTACGGCGGATCGGCCGGCCGGGGGGCTTTGCGGCCGCATCCGCCGGGCGCACCGCCGGTGTGGAACTCTGCAAGAAGGGAGCCCGGTCGTGCCACTTCCTCCCGGGGCCGTGCGCCGCGGCGGACCGGCCGGGCGGAATGCCCGCGCACGGCTCCGTGCCGCACCGGGGAGCGGGTCATTCCCCGTCCTCGCCAATGTCGTGCTCAAAAACCACCTGCAGGCCCCCGCAGTCGGCCGTTGCGGCCTCCGCCTTGTCGGCATAGCCCAGCCGCCGCTTGAGATAGGCGTTGAGCACGGTCGGGGAGAGCTGCGCCTTGTGGTTCAGGGCCTCGTCCTCCATCACGGCGGCCAGGTAATCGGCCGCGTCCGGGTCGGCCTGTCTCAGGGCCTCGACCTCCGAAAGGCCGCAGCCCAGCCAGCGGCAAAAGCCCGCCGGGTTGGGGAAGCTCCCGCTCTGCCGCCGGGAATCGCCGTCCGGGTCGGGGCGGCAGTCCGCCAGATAGCGCGACAGGTAGGTCTTCAGGCGGCCGCTTTGCGCCGCCTGCCGCAGGGTAACCGGTTTGTTCAGTGGCATGGTTCTCACCTCCTTGCGCCGTCATTATACCACCCCGCGCCGTGCCATACCCTGACAGAGCGTGCCCTCCCGTGCCATTTCCGGCAATTGTTTTGCAGCGCGGCGCCACGCCCCTTGTCTCCCCTTTGCTCTCCGGCGGCTTTCCGCCCCGCCCGGCAGCCGGAATTTGACAAACGCCGCCGTTTGTGTTATAATATAGAAAACCCCGCCTGCCGGCGGGGCGCGACAAAAAAATTTTCGGGCAACCTGTAACCTTTTCCCCCCACACGGCGACTGTATGGGTGAAGCAGGCAGAAGGAGACAGGTGCAGAAAGGACTGAGGACGCCGCAATGGAAGACCGTCAGATTGTGGATTTGTACTGGGCCCGGGACGAGCGTGCCATCTCCGAGAGCGACGCCAAATACGGGCGGATGCTGCACGCGCTGTCCTACGCCTGTCTTTCCTCGCACGAGGACGCGGAGGAATGCGTGAACGACACCTATCTGGACGCATGGAACGCCATGCCCACCGAGCGCCCGACCTACCTTGGCGCCTTCCTTTCCAAAATTGTCCGCCGGGTCTCGATCGACCGCTTCCGGCACGACCACAGGCTGCGGCGGGGCGGGTTTGGGAGCGTAACCGAGGAGCTGACCGAATGCATCCCGGACACCTCCCCCGGGCCGGCCGAGGAGCTGGAGGCCGGACGGCTGCGCGAGGCGCTGGACAACTATCTCGGCCGGCTCCCGCGCGAGCGGCGGGTGATGTTTGTGCTGCGCTACTTTTATGCCATGCCGGTGTCCGACATCGCCGCGCGCATGGGGCTGAGCGAGAGCAACGTCAAGGTCAGCCTGCACCGTGTGCGGCAGGGGCTGCGCGCATTTCTGGAAAAGGAGGAGCTGCTGTGAACAGGAAAGAGCGCAAAGCGCGCGCCGAGCGGCTGTCGGACGCCATCGGCGGCATCGACGACCGCTACCTGGACGAGGCCATGCACTGGGCGGGCAACTCGCTTTCGGTCCGCCGCCGTCCCCGCGCCCACCTCCTGCTGCCTGCCGCCGCCGCACTGGTGCTGGTGCTGGCCCTTGCCGGCACAGCCGTGCTGACCATGCAGCGCAAGGATGATGCGCCAAGCAACAGCGCCCCCGGCCAGAGCGCCGGGAACCACGGGCAGGCCGCGCTGGATTCCCTGCTGCTCTCCTGCACGGGGAGCGACGCCTTTACCCCGGTGGGGGACTCCGGGCCGGATTTCTTTGACGGTACGGTCCGCCTGGTTGTGGAAAACCGGCAGACCGGCGAGCGGTTTGTCAGCCGTCCGCTGACCGACGTGGAGCAGCGGCTGCTGCGGGCCGAGTTCGCGGTGTCCGGAACGCCGGTTGACGCCGGGGAGCCGGAGCCCGACTGTCTGGTCTGGGTGCTGCTGGGAGACGGCACCGTCGTCTCCCCCTGCCTGAATCCGTCCGCGGGAAACGTCGGGGCCGCGGTGCTGTTTGACTACAGCCCCGAACGCCTCCCATCCGACATTTTCACCGATCTGCTTACCGGAATGCAATGAGCGCCGGGGGCTGCGGTGCAACGAAAGGAGACAAAAATGAAAAAAGTACTGCCGGTTGTGATTCTGATTTCGATGCTGCTGACGCTGCTGTCGGGGTGCAGCGCCTCAGGAAACCTGAAGGGTGGTGACAACATAGACGACCTCCTCATGCCGCCGGACGCCGAAAGCCCGGCGGAGGGCGGCCTGCCGGCACAGGACGCGGACGCGCCGACCTTTGCCGAAAATCCCTTCATTGCCACGCAGGAGGAGGCGGTTTCCACCTTCTCGGCCGACGTGGACACCGCGTCCTACACCTACTTCCGCAAGCTGGTGAACAGCGGCTACAGCCTGCGGGGGCTGATGCAGGAAGGCACCTCCTTCCGCACCGAGGAATTTCTCAACTATTTCAAATACCAGGCCAGCGCCCCGCAGGGCGGCGAGCTGTTCGGCGTAAAGGCGGCCATTGCCGACTGCCCGTGGAATCCGGACACCGTGCTCATGAGCCTGACGCTGCAGGCCGAAGAGGCCGTTCCCGAGGGTGGGAACAACCTGGTGTTCCTGATTGACGTTTCGGGTTCGATGAGCTCGAGCGATAAGCTCCCGCTGCTCAAAAAAGCCTTTTCCTACCTGGTCGCGCAGCTGAGCGCCGAGGACCGCGTTTCGATTGTGACCTATTCCGGCAAGGTGGAGGTTGTGCTCTCGGGCTGCCCGGGCAGCCAGGGCGAGAAGATTATGGAGGCCATCAACCGGCTTGTCGCCAACGGCTCGACCAACGGTGAGGCCGGCCTGCAGGAGGCCTACCGCGTGGCCGCGGAAAACCGGATTGAGGGAGGCAACAACCGCATCATCATGGCCTCGGACGGCGACCTGAACGTCGGCATTTCCGATGACGAGGAGCTCAAGGCCTTTGTGGAACAGAAACGCGAAGAGGGGACCTATCTCTCGGTTCTGGGCTTTGGTACCGGCAATTACCGCGACTCCAAAATGGAGACCCTGGCCGACAACGGCAACGGCGTTTACTACTATATCGACGGAGAAAGCGAGGCCGAGCGCATTTTCGGCACGGAGCTGCTCTCCACCCTGTACACCGTGGCGAACGACGTCAAGCTGCAAATCACGTTTGACCCCGCCTGCGTGGCCTCCTATCGCCTGATCGGCTACGAAAACCGCATCCTGGACAAGGAGGATTTTGAGGACGACACCAAGGACGCCGGCGAGGTGGGAGCCGGGCATCAGGTAACGGTCTGCTACGAGCTGACCCTGACTGCCAAGGCGGCCGAGGCCGACGAGTGGATGAAGCTGGCCGTTCGCTACAAGCGCCCCGGTGAGAGCGTATCCCAACTCGACGAATACGCCATCGGACAGAGCAACGTCACCACCGAGCCGGACGAGGATTTCCGCTTTCAGTCGGCCGTGATTCTCACCGCCATGGTGCTGCACAACAGCCAATATCTCAATGATATCAATCTTGACAACGTACTGGATATGCTCAGCTCGCTGGATCTTTCTTCCGCGCCCGACCGGAGCGAATTCCGGGATCTGGTCCGGAAGCTGGTAACCGAGTCCGAGTCCGCCGACCTTTGATTCCCTGTCTGCTGCCCGCCGCACGGCGTGCCGGAGCCCCCGGCGCGCCGCCCGGCGGGCCATTTTTTCGCATGGCAGCCATTCGCAGCCCCCCGTCTTTTGTCCCACTCTGCCGCCCCGGTTGTCTGGCAGCCGGTCTTTCCGCTTGCCAACGGTTAATGCTCCCGTCCGCCCGCAGCCCGGCCATCGGATGCTTCCCGACTGCCCCCTTCCCTGCCGGGTTCCTCCGCTCGGTCCGCCGGGCCGTTGGCGAACGCTCCCCCGGGCGATTCCCCACCGTCATGCAGGTTTGCCCGCCGACCGGTTCCTTCCGGCAACCGCGTCTTTTCGGCATTCTTCCGCCCGACGGCATGAAAAAAACGCCCGTACACCTTGACAGACGCAGAGGAATATGATATAATGATTGGGCAACGGAAAAGAGCGCCCCGGCCGCCCGGTTCCGCTGTCCCGATATTGGGGTGTAGCCAAGCGGTAAGGCACCAGACTTTGACTCTGGCATTCGTCGGTCCGAATCCGGCCACCCCAGCCATGATG
>CALWQR010000067.1 GCA_944383705.1 uncultured Clostridia bacterium | reverse complement strand
CGGACGCTGAAAGAAACGCTGATGCCCATTGTTGCCAAGCTGACCGATGTCCGCCTTGCCAATGGAGAGATTCAGGCGACGCTTTCGGCGGCAAGGACCGAATATTACATGATGGCGGGTATGGTGGTTGCCAATATTCCTCTGCTGTATGTTCTCAATAAGGACTGGTATCACGCACTGATGGATACCGTCCCCGGGAAGCTCGCCCTTGCCGTTTGCGGAATGGCAATCCTTGTGACCTATCTTTTTATGAATCGGTTTACCAAGCCAATTGCTTATCAAAAATAAAAAAGTTCTTGCATTTTGTACGCAATTGTGATATAATAGTGTATATCAGAAGGTGATAATAATGCCGCAAATCCGACCGATTACCGATTTGAGAAATACCAACGACATATCCGAATTATGCCATTCGTCAATGGAGCCGATTTTCATCACGAAGAACGGATATGGGGATCTGGTGGTGATGAGCATGGACAAATACGATGAGCTGATCCGGAAAGCAGAGCTGTATGAAAAGCTGGAGCTGGCCGAGCAACAGATGGAAAAAGGCGAGCTGCTGGACGGAGACGCCGTATTTGAAGAACTGACAAAGAAATATGGAAAGAAAGTATAAGTTCAGAATCACGCCGGCCTGTGCGGCGGATTTAGAGGGGATTTTCCGGGAATCTTGGTTATGCTGACCACATTAAAGTTGAATCAGATTACATTAAGCTACACACAAAAAGAACTGATTGAACTTGGATTTTCGGTAGCATCCGGAATATCCGGATATGAAGATATTCTGAAATGGATTCAAAATCACAAATAAACAACCCTAAAAAGCACCGTCGCATATCGGCGGTGCATTTTTTATTTGAGGAAAGGAGGAAATGAAATTGATGCTTGTGATATGCACCGCCGTAATCGCAGCCATCGGCCTTGGGCTGATCCTTTCGGATGCCCTGCGGGTGCCGTCCTATGCGGTATCCAAGGCCACACACAACCTTGGCAAACGGCAGAACAGAAAGACAAATCCGCTGGAGATCTGGATGAAAGACCTTTCCAACCGGATCGCGGAACGGCTGAGGCTCAACGAGTACAAACGCCTTCAGCTCAAAGCCGACCTGCAGACAGCGGACATCAACCTGACTCCGGAAGCCTATGTTGCAGACAACCTTGTAAAAGCGCTGCTTGTTGGCATTTTTGCCATTCCGGTCTTTTTCTTGTCTAAGCCGGTTGCGGCACTGATCCTGCTCTCTGCGGGGATTCTGTATCACATCAACTCCCGCAAGGTGAGCAATCAGATCCGGGAAAAACGGAGAAAGATCGAGTACGAGCTGCCGCGGCTGGTCGCAACTGTTGAGAAAACACTGCACCACAATCGGGATGTTCTCGGCATTCTTGATGCCTACAAGGACGGCGCCGGACCGGAGCTGAAGCGTGAATTGGAAATAACCGTTGCGGATATGAGGAGCGGAAACCATGAGGTGGCTCTGACCCGTCTGGAATCCCGTGTCGGCTCCTCCATGCTCTCGGATGTGGTCAGGGGCTTGATCTCGGTGATCAACGGAAGCGATACCGCGGTTTACTGGGGGACGCTGGTGCTGAAGTTTTCGGATTTTCAGCGTCAGAACCTCAAAGCCGAAGCCAACAAAGCCCCCAAGCGGGTGCGGCGGCTTTCCATGGTTCTGCTGATTTGCTTCATGCTGATCTATGTCGTTGTCATCGGTCAGGTGCTGATTTCTTCCCTCGGAGGTCTGATGACATGACGGAAAACACAAAAGTCATTCTGAAGCAGAAGCGTGCTGAGGGGTATATTGACGTTGCCGTCACCGTGATGATCGTTGCTTTTGTTTTGATTTTTGCGGTCAATCTGGTTTCTCTGGTGGCGCTCCATCAGAATGTCAAGATCATAGCCGATCAGCTCACCGAATACGCCTCAATGAAAGGAACGACAGAGATCAGCTCCTATGCAGAGGAGCTGCGGAAAAAGACCGGGATTGACTTTGCCTATTCCTTTGCAAGCAGCACAACCATGGATTCCTCCGGGAAGGTACAACTCGGGGAGAGGATTGTGTGTACTGTCCGGTTCCAAAGTTCCATGATCGGATTCGGGGATGTCATTCATCCCATCGACATCCAGGCGTCCTCAAGCAGTCTGTCGCAGGTCTACTGGAAGTGAGGTGACCGGGAAGTGAAAGCAATCAAGAAGAAATTGAACTCCCAAAACGGCGAGGCGTACTTTTATCTGTGCGTCATCGTCGTTTTTGTCTGTATGCTGATCTCGGTTCTCATTCTCTATATAAGCCTGACAGCACAGGTACAGATACAGAAGAAAGACATCCGGTCAAAGCTGGACAACCTTCTGGCAAGCCATGCGGCAGAAGAATACGATTCCCTGAAACAGGGAGCGGAAATGGAAGATTATTTTGCATGGAGTATCCTGGAATCCAAAACCTACGAGGCGCTCGGCTTCCCGGTGGAATCGGATACGGTCTATATTTACGAAAACGGCAATTGCAGAATGACCAGACCAACTGTGACCATTCTGAAAGGCAACGGATTCGGCGTGAAAGTAGACTATCTTGCGATCTTTCCGATTCAATGGAACGGTACCGTTTACTCGGAGCTGGAAATCCCCGTTACAGTGACAAGCTACTACAGGATGAAATGAGGAAAGCAAATGCGATACAATCCGAAAGCAATCAAAACTGTCCTTGCTACCGCCATTGTGCTTGTATGGATGATCGGCGCAACGATTCATGGACTGAAGCAAAAATGGGATTCCACACCGCCGGCTGCTGACAGCACACCGCAGACCAACGGCAATTATTCCGATGATCCGATATCCGACTCTACAGGATTGTCGGAGTTTCCTGTACCGCCGATCCAGCCAAACGATTCCGTAACTCCGGCCGGACCGGAACAAGCGGATGTGGAGTTTTCCATTGGCGACCATCGCCCGGATATGAACCCGTCCGCAGGCACGGGTGAAGTAGAATACGATACAAAAGAGGTCAAAAGAAATGCGTCAAAAGATACGTATGATGTTATGGATGGTAATAACCGTCAGTATTGCCATGACGACAATGGGCTGCAAACCCGGTACGGAAGAAAAACAGCCGGCCCCCGATGCCACAGTTGCGGAGCATGACATTTCTATCGATGTTCCCGACACATCAAAGCCCGAGCTCCAGGCAGGAACGGTAGCAGGACGCCAGCAGCGCGCAGTGCCTGCCGGTCAGTCCGCCGTCCACGACCGGCCCGACCGTGTGAATGACATAGCGGCATGGCAGGTTGAACGCAGGCGTGATTTTTGCCCGCCCCGGCGGCTCGTCATGCCCCTGTCGTTGCATCAGCTCCGCGCAGGCAAGACGGAGCTGCACCCCCGCGAAGGTATGAATGGCGTTGTCAATGCAGCCGTGATTCGGACAAAAGCAGCCAAGCAGAGCGCTGTTGGCGGCATTGACAATGGCGTCGCACCGCAGGGTGGTAATGTCCCCCTGCCAGAGGTAGGCACCGGGCCCGGCCGGGGTCAGGTCCCGCGGATCGGTCATTCCCTTCCGCCGGATTTCCTCCTGCAGGTACGCGTCCTGCACCCGCAGGAACGCCTCGTCGGCCGGCAGAGGGGGCCGGACGTTGAGCAGCGCCCGGAGCAGGCGCTTTTGCGCCTGCTCCCCGGCCGGGACGGTCAGGGTCTCCCGGCGCTCCTGCGCGAGCCGGCCGATCAGCTCGGCCCTTCTCTCGCTCTGCGTCATGTCAGGCAAAGAAGAATCCGGCGGTCATATCCAGGTAGTTCTGGCCCGAATACTGCGGATACCGGGCGGAAACCTTCGCTTTGAACGTCTCCGCGTCCCCGCTCTGCGCCGCAAGAAGTTTCAGATCTTCCAGATAGGCGATTTTGGTTTCGGCGTCCTTGAGATCCTCTGGGGTATAGTGCGAGGTCAGAATCAGGCAGTAATCCTTTGCAATGTATCATGGGGAACGGATTATAAAAAGCGGCTGTAAGCGCCGGCCCCCGGCAGACCCCGCAGATACACGTCTCCCCGGCAGCGGGAAATCCGCTGCCGGGGAGACTGTCTTTGCCCCGCAACCATCCGCAGGCCGCATGGCAGGCGGCGCGGCCGGGGGGACGGCCGCCCGGCGAAGGCTGCCGCCCGGCGGGACCTCAATCGGCAGGCACTGTCGGGGCCGTTCCCTCCGGGGCCTTCCCTTCCGGCTGCTCCTGGGCCAAGGACAACAGGCGCGCGTGGAGGTCCGGGAAATCCCGCCGCAGGCGGAGAAAGCCCCCCGCGCGGTCCAGGAAGCAATGGGAGGAGCTCCCCTCGCAGACAAGCTCGCCGTCCTGCCGGCGCATCCGGTAGGACATCTCCAGGCTCACCCCCCGGTAGGCGCTGACGCGCGCCTCAATTTCCACGCTGTCCCCAAAGGTGGTGGGGGCGCGGAAGCGGCACTGCACACCGGTGACCGGCGAGAGGATGCCCTCCTGCTCCATGCGGTCATATCCCCAGCCGATCTGCTCCAGCAGGTCCACCCGGGCCTCCTCCATCCAGCGGATGTAGTTGGAATGATGAGTGACGCCCATGCGGTCGGTCTCGTAATACTGGACCCTGTGGACATAGGCGCGTGGGGTTGTGCTCCTCTCGTTCACAGCGTGGCCTCCATCCATTCCCTCAGCTCCGCAAAGCTGCCGTGCGGACAGGCCGACAAGTCCTTTTCCTCTCGGTTGATCAGGCAGTCGGTGACCAGAAACACCCGCATCCCCAGCCCTGCGGCGGCCAGATCCTCGGTGGCGTCGTTCCCAATCATCAGACAGTCCTCCGGACGGACCCCAAGCGCCCCGGCCACCTCGCGGAAATAGGCGGGATTGGGCTTGCAGTAGCGCGCGGTTTCATAGGTGGTGACACAGTCAAAATCCTCCGGCGTCAGCCCCGCCCAGCCGATGCGCGCGCGTGTGGCCACGGCCGGAAAGACGGGGTTGGTGGCCAGCGCCACGCGGCAGCCGCGCCGCCGGGCCAGCCGCACGGCCCCGGCCGCCAGCGGCTGAAAGCCGCAGCACTGCTGCGCCTGGCCGAACTCCTCGGTGTAAAAGCGCTCGAACACCGGCAGGTCGCCGCTCACCCGCTCCCCGTATATGCCCCGGAGCACGGCCCAGAAGGCCTCCTCGTTTGTCCGGGTTCCGTCGTTGCCGACCATGGCGGCGGTCCCCTGCCACACGGCCTTTGTCAGCTGCCGCGGCTCGTAGCCGTAGGCCGCCATCTTCTGCGCCAGCAGCGCAAAGTATCGCCCGGCAAATTCGTCCTGATCCATCGGCAGCAGGGTGCCGTCCAGGTCGAACAGCACGGCAGACGGCGTGCTCATGCGTCGGCCTCCGGGCCGTCCGGCCCTCCGGCGGCCTGCTTTCCGTCGGTCGGCCTGCCGGCGGCCTGCTTGCTGCCCGCGGCCAGGGACAAATCCACCGCCTGCAGCGCCGCCTGCGGGATGCGCCCCTTGGTGCGCTCGAAATACTGCACGTTGTTGCGCAGCAGCAGGAGCAGGTGGTTGTTCGGCGTCCGGCCCTCGGCCTGCGCAATGTAAATCAGCCGGCGCAGCAGGTCCTCCGGCAGGCGCAGCGTCAGCTCGGTCTGGTTTTTCATATACAAACGTTCCCCCTTTGCGGATGTTTCCGGTCTTTGCAGCAATATTATAGCACAGCCGCCCGCAAATTGCAAGAACAAATTGCCGGAATCCGGCGCGGCGGCGCCAGCGCAACGGGCAGGCCCGGCCTGCGGGATTTTCCCGTCCGCTCCGGCCCGCTTTGCCGCGAAAATGCCCGGGAGGCTTGATTTTGCCGGCAGTATCTGGTATAATAATAGCAGACCTTGGACCGGAGGGATGATATGAGCCAGAACATCACCGCCATTCTGCTGGCGGTTTACAATCCGAACACCGACTGGCTGGCCGAGCTGCTGGCCTCTCTCAACGCCCAGACCCAGCCCGGGCTGCGCCTGTACGTGCGGGACGACGCCTCGACCACCGTTACCCTGCCCCAGCTGGAGGCGCTGCTGCGCCGGCAGATAACCGCCTTCCCCTATGTCCTGAGCCGCAATGACCGCAATCTCGGCTCCAACGCCACCTTCTCCGGGCTGGTGCGGGATTGCGGCGAGGACTGCCGCTATGTGGCCTTTTGCGACCAGGACGACGTCTGGCTGCCGGACAAGCTGAAAAACAGCCTCTGGCTGCTGGAGCACAGCCCGCTTTCCCCGACGCTGGTCTGCACCGACGTGCGGGTCATCGATGCGCGCGGGCGGGTCATCGCTCCCGATATGGAGCACCACCGCCGCCGGCATGTCTTCCTGCGCGGGGAGGGCCTGGCCGGGACGCTCTTCTTCCGCAACTTTGTCATTGGCTGTACCGTGGTGGCCGAGCGGGCGCGGGTGCTGCGCTGCCTGCCCTTCCCCGAAGGGGTGGTGCACGACCACTATCTGGCCTTCCGTGCCGCCTGCGAGGGGGCGCTGGATTACCTGCCCGAGCCCCAGCTGCTCTACCGCGTGTACGGCGGAAACCAGACCGGCGTGATGACGCATGTGCGCACCCGGCAGGATTATTACCGCGAGCGGATTGCCGCGTTTGCCCGGCGGGTGGAGCTGTTTGCCCCGTACGCGCCCGGCCTGCCCGAGCTGCCCGACATCCGCGCCTGGTGCGCGGCGCGGGAGCGCAACTACCGCCGGGAGCGCGGGAGCTTTGGCGAGCTGTTCCGGCTGCGCCGGCTGAACCCCTCCACCACGCTGTTTGAGCTGCTTGCCCTGCGGATGCCGCGCCCCCTGTTCCGGCTGGCCGTGTGGGCGGTGCAGCGAAGGCTGCTGTAGCCGATTGCCATAGCCGATTCGAAAGCTTTCAGAAAACAGGAGAATCCATCCATGAACATGAAGGAAAAGATGCACACCGGCGCGCTGTATCTGCCCACCGACCCCGAAATTGCCGCCGAGCAGCAGGTCTGCCTGGACCGGCTGTACGACTACAACCACACCCGCCCCACCGAGGCCGCCCGGCGCGCGGAGCTGCTGCGCGGGATGTTCGCCGAAATCGGCGAGGGTTGCTACATCGAGCCCCCGCTCCATGCCAACTGGGGCGGGCGGTTTGTGCGCTTTGGCAGCCATGTGTACGCAAACTTTGGCCTGACCCTGGTGGACGACACCGCCATTGAGGTCGGGGACTGCACCATGTTCGGCCCCCACGTGATTGTGGCAACGGCCGGGCACCCGATTCTGCCGGCGCTGCGCGAGCAGGCCTATCAGTACAACATGCCGGTGCGCATCGGTCGGAACTGCTGGATCGGAGCCGGCGCCGTGATTCTGCCCGGCGTGACAATCGGGGACAACGCGGTCATCGGCGCGGGGAGCGTGGTCACGCGCGACATCCCGGCCGACACGGTGGCGGTGGGCAACCCATGCCGCGTCCTGCGGCAGATCGGCCCCCGCGACCGGGAATTCTACTTCCGCAACCGCCCGATCGATTGGTCCGCTTTGGAAGAAGCTCGACCAGAGAAGAAGACCTTGGAGGGACCCGCCTCTTAAGGAGAGGCCGGTCCCTCCAAGCCTCCCCCGGCGAGACCTTCCCCAGCTGCCGCCCGCCTATTGAGAGAATCGCAAATGAAAACGCCACGCCGGCGGGCGGCAGCCGGGGAAGTCTTCTTTAGGGGAGGTGCGCAAAAAACAAGAGCATACCGCCATAATGCGATTTGTCCTGCATATCAGGAAACCGGACAGCCGCCATAGGGTTGCCCGGTTTTTGATAAGATAATATAGGGGTGTTTATATGTAATATATCCGCTTTTTCCCTTGCTTTTACGAGTCACCGGCCACTGCCCAGTGTTCACTGTTTACTGCTAATTGCCAATTGCCAATTGTCCATCCGCCCCCAAAAGAAATTCCCCGGTGCAGGCCCCCGGGCATACCGTATTTGCGATACCGTATGCATTGATGGGGGCCTGTGCCGGGGAAGGTCTCGCCGGGGGAGGTTTGGAGGGACCGGCCTCTCCTCAAGAGGCGGGTCCCTCCAAGGTCTTTTCCTCCGGTGGGAATCTTAAGAGGCGGGTCTCTCCAAGGTCTTCTGCGTCTGCATGGCACCCCATCTCGAAAAACTGCTTTGGATTTTTGGGAAATTTGCTCCCGGCACTTGACATTTGCCGTTGGATGTGATATAATCTGTGACATAAACAAACTGCCACCGGGTAGAGCAATGCGGAACGCATTCGTCTGCACATCGTTAGGTCTTGGAAGATGTGCACACGGGTGCTTATTTTTTGTGGGAGGAAGCATTTGATGAAGCCCGTTCACACCGTCCGGAACTATTTTACCAAGGGGGAGTTGGCGCTCTGGCTGGCGTCGCTGGCGCTCATTGCCGTGTCCTTCTGCCTGTTCGACAGGGAGAATTATCTGACGCTCTCGGCCTCTCTGGTTGGCGCCACCTCCCTGATTCTCAACGCCAAGGGCAACCCGCTGGGGCAGCTGCTGATGATTGTGTTCAGCGTCCTGTACGGCGTCATTTCGCTGTCCTTCGCCTATTATGGGGAGATGATAACCTACCTTGGCATGACCGCGCCCATGGCTGTGGTCGCGCTGGTGTCATGGCTCCGTCACCCGTTTCAGGGCAACCGGGCGCAGGTTCAGGTCAACACGCTGGGGGCGTGGGAGCTTGCGTTTATGGCGGTGCTGGCGGCCATCGTGACCTTCGCGTTTTACTGGATCCTCAGGGCATTCCACACGGCCAACCTGATTCCCAGCACCGTATCGGTAACCACCAGCTTTCTGGCCGTATACCTGACCTTCCGCCGCAGCGCCTATTTTGCACTGGCCTATGCCGCAAACGACGCCGTGCTGATTGTGCTGTGGAGCCTGGCAACAGCCGCGGACGTCACCTATCTCTCGGTGGTCATCTGCTTTTGCATGTTTCTGGTCAACGACCTGTACGGTTTTGTCAGCTGGAGACGGATGCAGGCCCGACAGCATCGGGCAGCCGCGTCCGGCGAAGCGGCAAGAGCAGCGGAGCAGCCGTCCTTGCGGTGAGCAGCGGGCCCGCGGAACAGTGTGCGGAAAGCGGGATTTGACAAATCGACAATTTTGTGGTATAATATAAGGGATTACGAAAAACGGATAACAGGAAAGGAGAGTACGCAATTGAAAAAATCCTATTCAGAAATCACCCCATACATCCGCAGGATGGCCGAGCTCTCGGGCAAGAACAACCACATTCAGCCCGAAATGTACCAGAAATACAACGTCAAGCGCGGCCTGCGCGACGTGGACGGCAACGGTGTGGTCACCGGCCTGACCGAAATCTCGCGCATTGAGTCCAAGAAAACCCTGCCCGACGGCAGCGTCGTCCCCTGCGAGGGCCGGCTGTTCTACCGCGGCGTAGACATCAAGGATTTTACCCGCGGCTTTATGCAGGAGCAGCGCTTCGGCTTTGAGGAAGCCATTTACCTGCTGCTGTTTGCCGATCTCCCCACCTCCGCGCAGCTGACCGAATTTGAAAAGCAGATGGAGGGCTATTGCAGCCTGCCCCCCTCCTTTGTGCGGGATATGATTCTGAAGGCGCCCAGCAAGGACATGATGAACGTGCTCTCGCGCTGTGTGCTGGCGCTGTATTCCTATGACGAAAATCCCGATGACATCAGCATTCCCAATGTCCTGCGGCAATGCCTGCAGCTCATTGCCATGTTCCCGCTGCTGGCGGTATACGGCTACCACGCCTACCGGCACTATCACCTGGGACGCACGCTGTACATCCGCAACCCCAAGCCCGAGCTCTCCACGGCCGAGAACATCCTGCGCCTGCTGCGCAAAAGCGGCGAATACACCCGGCTGGAGGCCAAGCTGCTGGACCTGGCCCTGGTGCTGCACGCCGAGCACGGCGGCGGAAACAACTCCACCTTCACCACACACGTGGTCACCTCCTCCGGCACCGACACCTACTCTGCCGTCTCGGCCGCGCTCGGCTCGCTCAAGGGCCCGCGCCACGGCGGGGCAAACGTCAAGGTGGTGGGAATGTTTGATGACCTGAAGCACAGTGTGAACATCCGCGATGAGGGGCAGATCCGCGATTACCTCTGCCGTCTGCTGGACCGCCAGGCCTTTGACCGCGCCGGTCTGATTTACGGGATGGGACACGCCGTCTACTCGATATCCGACCCCCGCGCCGACATTCTCAAGCAGTGCGCCAAGGCGTTGTGCGAGGAGAAGGGCCGCACCGACGAGTACGAGCTGTACGAAACCGTTGCCCGCATTGCGCCCGAGGTGATAGCCGAAAAGCGCCGCATTTACAAGGGCGTCAGCGCCAATGTGGACTTTTACTCCGGGCTGATTTACCGGATGCTGGACATTCCGTGCGAGCTGTTTACCCCCTTCTTTGCCATTGCCCGCATTGCCGGCTGGTCGGCTCACCGCATTGAGGAGCTGCAAAACGCAGGCAAAATCATCCGCCCGGCCTACATCAACGTCAAGCCCGAGGTGCCCTACCGGCCGCTTGCCGAGCGCTGAGCGCCCGGCACGCAAAGCGGTGCACAGACATGCCGCGGCCCCGCAGCAATCACTGCGGGGCCGCGGCATGCTCGTTCGGGCTCCTGCGGCACGTGTCAGGTCTCCCCGGCCCCCCGGGGCGGGAGGCAGGCAAAGAGCGCGTCCGACAGCACGCAGAACTCCGCCGGCCCCAGGCACTCGCCCCGCACGGTCAGGGGCTGCCCGATGTCCGAGACGGCCTGCTGAATCTGTGCACGGCTCAGCTCCGGGAAGCCGGCCGACAGCGCGTTGGGCAGGGTTTTGCGCCGCTGCCCGAAGGCCGCACGGACCGTGCGGAAGAAAAGCGCCTCACTACGGGGCCGGTACAGGGGCTGCCGGCGCAGCGCAATGCGCACCACGGCCGAATGGACCTTTGGCGCCGGCAGAAACCGGTCGGCCGGCACCCGGAACAGCTTGGCCGCCTCCCCAAAATAGGCCACCGCAACCGTTACGGCCCCATACGTGCGGCTGCCGGGCTGCGCGCAAAGGCGATCGGCCACCTCCTCCTGCACCATCACGGTCAGGCTGCAAAACGGCAGCCGGCTCTCCAGCAGCCGCATCAGGATGGGCGTGGTAATGTAATACGGCAGGTTGGCGCACACCCCCACCGGTCCGGCGGCAAACTCCGGCGCAAGCAGGGCGGCAAGGTCGGCCTTCAGCGCGTCCCCCTGCACCACCTGCACGTTGCCGCAGTCGCCCAGGGTATGCGCCAGCACCGGCAACAGGCCGCTGTCCAGCTCCAGCGCCACGACCCTGCGGTAGCGTGCGGCCAGCGCGCGGGTCAGGGTGCCAATGCCGGGACCGATTTCCAGCACCGCGGCCGAAGGCGGCAGCTCCGGCGCATCGGCAATCCGCTCCACCACCGCAGCGTCGGTCAGAAAATTCTGCCCGTACTCCTTGTGGGGGCGGATGTGATGGGCGGACATCAGCCCGCGGATGGTTCTGGGGTCACACAAATCGATCATGGCAGCTTCCTTTCCGGCCGAATCAATGCGCGGGCTGCGCCCGCAATGCCCCTTCATTGTATCATATCCGACCGGCAAAATCAAGCCCCTGCTGCATTTTTTTGCGGAAATTCCGGCCGGCTGCCGTTTTTTTTGAGAAACCCCTTGACAAATCCGGCTTTTTGGGATATAATGTTTGTTGCAGTGCCAACGCTGGTGTAGCACAGTCGGTAGTGCAGCTGATTCGTAATCAGCAGGTCGTAAGTTCAAGTCTTATCACCAGCTCCATTTCCGACGCACGGAAAGACCTTGGAGGGGGCGCCT
>CALWQR010000066.1 GCA_944383705.1 uncultured Clostridia bacterium | reverse complement strand
TGTGCCGGGGAAGGTCTCGCAGGGGGAGGCTTGGAGGGGTGTGCCTCTCCTTAAGAGGCCAACCCCTCCAAGGTCTTTCCCAATCCGGCGAATGTTCACTGCGCGGCGTTCACGATGGCGGCGAATTTTTCGGGGACCAGAGAGGCGCCGCCGATCAGGCCGCCGTCCACGTTGACCTTGGAGAGCAGTTCGGCGGCGTTCTTTTCGTTCATCGAGCCGCCGTACTGAATGGTCACGCCCTCGGCAACGTCGGCTCCATAGAGCTTGGCCAGCGTGGCGCGGATGACCCCGCAGGTCTCGTCGGCCTGTTCGGGCGTGGCGGTCAGCCCAGTGCCGATGGCCCAGACCGGCTCATAGGCGATGATCACGTTTTTCAGCTCCTCGGCGCTCACGTCCTTCAGGTCGAGCTTGGTCTGCATGGCAACCACCTCGTCGGTCACACCCGAGAGGCGCTGCTCCTTGACCTCGCCCAGGCACAGAATCACCTTCATGCCGGCGGCCAGCGCGGCCTTGGTGCGCAGATTGACGGTTTCGTCGGTCTCGCCGAAGTACTGGCGGCGCTCGGAGTGTCCGATGATGACGTATTCCACGCCGCAGGCGGTCAGCATCTGGGCCGACACCTCGCCGGTGTAGGCGCCCTTTTCGGCAAAATGCACGTTCTCGGCTCCGATTTTGATGTTCGAGCCGGCAGCCGCTGCCTGCGCGGCCGCAATGGTGACATAGGGCGCGCAGAACACCACGTCGCAGTTGTTCTTGCCTGCGACCAGCGGCTTGACGGCGTTGATGAATGCGGTGGCCTCGGCCGGCGTGAAGTTCATCTTCCAGTTGCCGGCAATCACGGTTCTTCTTTTTGCGGTATTCATAATATTGGGTTTTCCTTTCTGTATGTGCGGGCAGAGGGCGGAGCCCGGCCGCCTGCCTCCTGTTCACAGCCGCCCCAGCAGCTTCAGCAGCGGGACCGGGTCGTTTGCGGTAATCAGGGAGGCGCCGCGCGCAATGCACAGCGCTGCGTCCTCTTCGGTGTCGGCGCAGAACATGTGCATCGGCAGGCCCTTTTCCCGGTAAAACGGGAAAAGCTCGCTCTTCACCAGCTTCATCTCCAGACCGATTTCGTCGTAAAATTCATAGGAATCCGGCTCAAAGCCCTGCATCTGAAAATCCGGATAGCCCATGGTGCGTCCGCCCCAGGCGGTTTTGATATACCGGAGCACGCCCGCGTGGAAGCTGTAAAACCAGCATCCGTCAAAAAAGCCGTACTGCTTCAGCAGGGGCACGGTCAGGTCCACCGTCTCCCGGCGGAAGTCCTTGATCTCCACCCCCAGCCGCAGCGCCGGGCGCAGGCCCTGTATCAGCCGCAGCACCTCCTCCAGCGTGGGGATGCGCTCGCCGGCAAATTCGGCTCCCTTGTGCGAGCCGGCGTCAAGCGCCTGGAGCTCGGCCAGCGTCCGCCCGGTGACGGGCCCCGGCACACCGGTCACACGCAGGGTGTCCGGGTCGTGAATGATGACGGGCACGCCGTCCTTTGAGAGCCAGACGTCAAATTCCACCGCGTCCACGCCAAGCGCAATGGCCTGGCGGAAGGAGAGCAGGGTGTTTTCCGGATACCGGGCGCGGTAGCCTCTGTGCCCCTCTACAATGATGCTCATCAGACGGGACTCCTTTCTGAAATCCGCTGCGCGCGGAATGTACGGCGTCCGTCCGCCCTGGGCGGACGGACGCCGCCGGAGGGGGCAGCGCTGTGCGTGGGAGCCCCCTTGCAGAGGCGCCCCCACGGTTTTGCCCAGGCGGAGGTCAGTCCTTATCCATCAGGCAGGCGATGCCGGGCAGCTCCAGACCCTCGAGAAATTCGAGAGAAGCGCCGCCGCCGGTGGAGATGTGGGTCATCTTGGGGCCAAAGCCCAGGCGCTCGACGGCCTCCGCGGAGTCGCCGCCGCCGATGATCGATACCGCGCCAGAATTGGCAACCGCCTCGGCAACCGCCTCGGTTCCGGCGGCAAAGTTCTTCCATTCGGAAACGCCCATCGGGCCGTTCCAGACCACGGTGCCCGCTCCGGCAATCGACTTGGCGTAGAGTTCGCGGGTCTTCTCGCCGATGTCAAGGCCCATCCAGCCGTCCGGAATCGCGTCGGAATAGATGGTCATAAACGCGGTGTCCTCTTTGTACTCCCGGCCAATCACATTGTCCACCGGCAGCAGGAAGTTCACGCCCTTGGCCTTTGCCTTGGCCATCATTTCCTTGGCCATGTCAATCTTGTCGGTCTCGCAGATCGAGGTGCCCACCGTGTTGCCCAGCGCGGCGAAGAAGGTGTAGGCCATGCCGCCGCCGATGATCAGGGTGTCGCATTTTTCAATCAGGTTGTTGATGACGCCGATTTTGTCCGAAACCTTGGCGCCGCCCAGAATGGCGACGAACGGGCGGGCGGGGTCGGCCAGAGCCTTGCCCATCACGCCGATCTCCTTCTGAATCAGGAAGCCGCAGACGGCGGGCAGGTAGTCCGCCACGCCGGCGGTGGAGGCGTGCGCGCGGTGCGCGGTGCCGAACGCGTCGTTTACAAACAGGCCGTCCTTGCCGGCCAGGTCGGCCAGGGCCTTGGCAAACGCCGGGTCGTTTTTGGTTTCGCGCGCGTCAAAGCGCACGTTTTCAATCAGCACACAGGTGCCGTTCTCCATGGCCGCAATTTTGGCCTTGGCATCCTCCCCGATGATGTCGGTGGCAAAGGCCACCTTGCCGCCCAGCTCCTGGTTCAGGCGGTCGGCAACCGGCTTGAGCGAGAACTTTTTGGCGTCGTTCTTCAGGGCCTTTTCCTTCAGCTCGGCAGCCGCGGCCTCCTGCTCGGCCTCGGGCAGCTCGGCAATCTTGGCCAGCTCCTTCTTGTCCAGCTTAAAGCCCGGGGTAAAGATGCTGTGCGGCTTGCCAAGGTGCGAGGAGAGAATGACCTTGGCGCCCTTGTCCATCAGGTATTTGATGGTGGGGAGCGCGCCCACAATCCGCTTGTCCGAGGTGATGACCCCATCCTTCATGGGAACGTTGAAATCGCAGCGGACGAATACCTTTTGCCCGGGGCGGATTTCAATATCTTCAATCGATTTCTTGTTGTACGTCATTGGTATGCTTCCTTTCAGAAAAAATGAATTGCCACCTAATAATATATCACAAATTGGGAAATTTATCAAGACCTTTTCGGAAAATTCAGAGAAAAATTGCACCGGAGCCCGCCCCGGCGCCCCTCTCCGTGTCAACCCGCACGAAAAATCGGGGCCCACATGCCGTCCAAGGCCGGATGCACGGGGCAGGAAACCGAATTTTTGGCGGAAATTTTCCGGAATTTCCGAAAATGTATTGACAAACCGCCGCATGGGATGTTATAATAGTGTACAGATATCTCCGGACCTGTCCGCATAGCGGCGCGGGCTGCGGGGGTTACCGAGTCCATTCTGAATCAAACGGGAGGTTGTTTATGCAGTGGTGGGATAATATTCTGGATTTCTTCAAGTCTTGCGATGCCGGCGACCTGGCTATGCTGGGGGCCTTGATCCTGATTCCGATCCTGGCGGTGATTTTGCTGATTGTTTCCATCGCCAAGGCCTCCGGACGGCGTAAAAACGCCGCGCGCGAGGCAGCTGCGGAACCGGCGGCCGAGACAACGGCCGTGCCCGTGGCCGCGCCCGAACCCGTAGCCCAGGCTCCGGCCCCCGTTGCCGAGCAGCCCTGCCGGCAGCAGGTGGTCTGCTACCAGCCCCGGCCGGTGCAGCCGGCTGAGCGCGTGAAGGTGAAGGTGCGTGTGACCAACCTCAAAAAAGCGGATAAATATCTGCTGATGGCTACCGGCGCTTTCTGCATCGGCCTTGGCATCATGATTCAACGCGCAATGAGCAAGGACTGATCTTTGCTGGGAAAGAGCTTTGCCGAAGACCTTGGAGGGCCCCGCCTGATAAAGTTCACACCGATGGAGAAGACCTTGGAGGGACCCGCCTCTTAAGGAGAGGCCGGTCCCTCCAAGCCTCCCCCGGCGAGACCTTCCCCAGCGCAGGCCCCCAGTTTTGCATACGGTATTGCAAATGCGGTATGCCCGGGGGCCTGCGCCGGGGAATTTCTTTTGGGGCGGATGGAACAATTTGCAATGTGCAATTAGCAATTAGCAATTAGCAATGAGCAGTGGCCAGTGGCCCGTCAAAAGCAAGGGCAAAAGCTGATATGTTACATAGGAATACATCTATACCATCAAAAACCGGGCAACCCATGGCGGCTGTCCGGCAAGGCAAGTCGTTTTGTATGGCGATAAGCCCTTATTTTTTGCGCACCTCCCAAAAAAGACTTCCCCGGCTGCCGCCCGCCGGCGGGGCGCTGTCATTCGCATTTATGCCAAAGAGGCGGGCGGCGGCTGGGGAAGTTCTCGCAAGGGGAGGCTTGGAGGGGACTGCCTCTCCGAAAGAGGCGGCCCCTCCAAGGTCTTTCCCCTGCGGTATCTATCTCCCACCGGGGGCGGGCGGCAGCTGGGGAAGGTCTCGCCGGGGGAGGCTTGGAGGGGACTGCCTCTCCGAAAGAGGCGGCCCCTCCAAGGTCTTCTCCAACGGTGAGGATTATCCCGCCTGGCCGGCGCGCATGGCGTTGAGGATGGCGAGGACGGCCACGCCGACGTCGGCGAAGGTTGCCGCCCACATATTGGTCAGGCCAACGGTGCTCAGGGCCAGGAACAGCAGCTTGACTCCCAGCGCGAACCAGATGTTCTGCCAGACGATGGTCCGGGTCCGCCGTGCAATCCGGACGGCGCGCACCAGCCCCTGCGGGTTGTCGTCCATCAGCACCACATCGGCGGCCTCAATGGCGGCGTCCGAGCCCAGCGCGCCCATGGCAACGCCCACATCGGCCCGCGCCAGCACCGGTGCATCGTTCACGCCGTCCCCGACAAAAACCAGAGTGCCGCGCTTTTCCTTCAGCAGCGCCTCGGTTTCGGCTACCTTGTCCCCGGGCAGCAGCCCGGCGCGGTATCCGGTCAGCCCCAGCTCACCGGCAATGGCCTCGGCCGCCTCTGCACGGTCACCGGTCAGCATCACCAGCCGCCGCACACCGCAGGTCTTCAGCCCCTCCACCGCCTGCTTTGCGGTGGGCTTGAGCTGGTCGGAAATCAGGATGGAGCCAAGGCTCCGGCCGTCCTGCGCCACGTATACCACGGTGCCAATGCCCTCGGGCGCGGGGCAGTCAAGCCCCTGGCTCTCCATCAGCCGTGCGTTGCCCACCAGCAGCTGCCGTCCGCCTACCGTGGCGCGCACGCCCAGGCCGGGCAGCTCCTCCACCGCCTCGGGGGAGGGCAGGGGAGCCGGGACGGGCCTGGCAGCCCCGGCCGGCGTCCCTGCGGCCGCTGCCGCGGCAGCCTCGCGCAGCGACAGCGCAATCGGGTGATTGGAGTGCTGCTCGGCAGCTGCGGCCAGCGTCAGCAGCTCATCCGCGGCAATCCCCTGCGGACGCACCGCGGTGACCCGGAAGCAGCCCTGCGTCAGGGTTCCGGTTTTGTCAAAGGCCACGGTATCGGGAGAGACCAGCGCCTCCAGATAGTTTGCGCCCTTAATCAGAATGCCGTTTTTCGAGGCCGCGCCCAGACCACCGAAGTACGAGAGCGGCACCGAGATGACCAGCGCGCAGGGGCAGGACACCACCAGAAAGATGAGCGCCGTGTAGACCCAGCGCTGCCAGTCCCCCGTGACCAGCGAGGGGACCAGCGCCAGCAGTGCGGCGCAGGCAACCACCGCTGGGGTGTAGACCCGGGCGAATTTGGTGATGGCGTTCTCGGTCCTGGATTTGACCAGCGTCGAATTTTCCACCAGCTCCAGGATTTTTGCAACCGTGGATTCCCCGAAGGGCTTGCTCACCCGGACATGCAGCAGGCCGCTGATGTTCACGCAGCCGCTGATCACTTCCTCCCCCACCGATACGTCGCGCGGGGCGGCCTCGCCGGTCAGGGACAGGGTGTTCAGCTCGCTTGAGCCCTCGGTTACCACGCCGTCCAGCGGGACCTTTTCGCCCGGGCGGATGACGATGATTTCCCCCACCGCCACCTCGTCGGGGGAGACCACCGTTTCGGCGCCGCCGCGCAGCACCCGCGCCTCATCCGGCCGGATGTCCATCAGCGCGGCGATCGAGCGGCGGCTGCGCTCCACCGCGATGCTCTGGAAGAGCTCGCCCACCTGATAAAACAGCATGACGAACACCGCCTCGGGGTACTCGGCAATGGCCAGCGCCCCCACGGTGGCAATGCACATCAGAAAATTTTCGTCCAGCAGCTGCCCGTGCGCAATGTTCAGCGCGGCCCGGCGCAGCACATCCCAGCCCACCAGCAGGTAGGGAATCAGGAACACAGGCAGCGTCAGGTACCACACATCGGGCAGCACGCCGCCCGCGCGCAGCCCCTGCGCCAGCGCCAGCAGGACGGCCGAGGCAAGAATGCGCCACAGCGTCCGGCGGTGCTTTTTGGATAGCCTTTGATACCAGTTCATTGCAAAATCGCCTCTTTTCCGGTCGGGTTGCCCGTGCGGTCAGCGCCGCACCGTGCAGTCGGCGTCCACGCGCTGCACCGTGCGGCAGACCTCTTCCACAATGGCGTCCCAGCGGGCGTCATCGGCCTCCAGAATCAGCTTCTGGGCAAAAAAGCTGACGGATGCGTTCTGCACGCCGTCAATCTTCCGGACGGCCTTTTCGATTTTTGCCGCGCAGTTCGCGCAGTCCAGGTTGTTCAGCGAAAACGTTTGTTTCATGGTGTGTTCTCCTTTGGGTTCGGTTTGTTTGGTTGCGGTGCGGCGGGGCAGGCGGGCTGTCCCCGGGGGCTGCGTCAGGGCATTTGCTCGTGAATGTGCTCCATGCCCTGCGCAAGAATGGTGTGCACATGGCTGTCGGCCAGCGAGTAAAAGGCGCTTTTGCCGGTTCGCCGGCAGCGGACCAGCCGGGCCTGCTTGAGAATGCGCAGCTGGTGCGAGATGGCCGAGACCGTCATGCCGCAGATCTGCGCGATGTCGCAGACGCAGAGCTCGGTTTCGTACAGCACATACAGGATGCGCAGCCGGGTGCTGTCCCCGAAGATTTTGTACAGGTCTGCCAGTGCAAACAGCGAGCCATCGTCCGGCAGGGTCTGCTCCGCCTTTTTCAGCAGGTCGGGGTGCAGGTGGTGTTCGCTGCATTGCGGGGCGTCCTTCATCTTCCGGTTCCTCCTTTCTGCAAACATTTGAACATTCGTTCAATCGTTGACTATATTATACTCCGGAACAGCGGTTTTGTCAAGGGGATTTCCAAAAAAAATAAAAAAATTTGCGCCGGCGGGGTCTTTCCGGGCGGCCCTGCGGAAAATTCCGGCCCCGCACGGCCGTATTTTGACGTTTTATTGAAAAAATGCTTGACAAATCCGCAAAAACAGTGTACAATATAAAGGAAGGAAGAACCGACCGATCAATCAGAAAGAGGGAGCATATGGGTATCACCGACAGCACTTTGAAAAAAATCAGAGCGACTGTGCAGGCGGCACAGGAAAAAACCGCGGGCAAGGAGCAGGAGGTGTCCGACGTCTGCACGGCAGCCGAAAAGCTGGTAGCGCACACGGTGGCGCACCGCGTCCTGTGTGAAAAAACCAAGAATCCCGCGTCGCTTGCCACGCGGCTGTTGGGTGTGCCGCTGCGGCTGGGCAGCCTGCAGCTGCGCTGGAGCCTGATGACCGGCCTGGCCGGCGCCATTGACCGGCTGCTGGAGGAGCCCGATGCCCCTGCGGAGGAAGAGCCGCTGACCGAAGCGCCGGGAGCCGAGGAGCCGGCCGAAGAATCGGCCGAAGAGCCGGCAGCCGAGGAACCGGCCGCCGCGCCCGCCGAGGAGCCCGCCGTGCAGACCATGGCCGAGGCCGCCCCCGCCGTGGACGGCGAAGAGGAGGGCGAGGAAGAGGACGAGGACGAAGAGGAGGCCTATGACGGCGACCTTTCGGCGCTGGAATTCATCGACGTGACCGAGCAGCCCGAGCGCTACCGCGAGATGCTGGAGCAGGAGCGCCGGGGCGAGGTGCGACTGATCAACCGCTACCGCCGCAGCTTCCGTTCCCGTCTGATCCAGTCGCAGGGCAATGTGCAGGAGTACTACTCGGCGCTGAAAAACGCGCTGCTCTCCTACAAGGGCGTCAAGGGCCGGGTCAGCTGGAGCTACGAGTCCTTCAACAGGGGGCGCATGAAGCTGGCTAAAATCAACGCCAAAACCCGGACACTGTACCTGTATCTGGCGCTTGACCCCGCACAGCTGCAGGATTCCAAATACTTCTTTGAGGACGTCTCGGACATCAAAAAATATGCCGAGGTGCCGGTGCTCTTCAAAATCAAGGGGGAGCGCAAGTTCCGGCAGGCGCTGGAGCTGATTGAAAAGCTGTGCGGCGAGCAGGCCGCGCTGCCCCCCGTGAAGGATTTTGAAGCGCAGGATTACACCCTGCCGTACCAGAACACCGTTACCCTGGTGCAGGAGGGGCTGGTGCGGCAGTACACCGCCGCCGTGCCGGTGGAAATTCCCGCCGAGCCGACCTTCTTCTGAGCCGTCCCGGGGACCCAGAGCCGATACATCGCCAAAACGCCGCCCCGGGCGGCGTTTTGGGCCTTCCGGGCCAGCCGCCCGCGGAAGGCGCGCCGCGCACCCGGCGGCGCTCGCACATCCCCCGGGGATTCCTGCGGGCGGGCGCTTGGCTCTCCCGCCGGGGCGGCCGTCCCGGGGACGGCGGCACAACATCGTTCCGGCCGCGGCCGGGGAACAGGAAAGGAGCACATCACATGAACCGAGTCTGTGCGTTTTTGAAAAAGGCCGGGACCTATTACCTGGCAACGGTTGAGGGCGACCAGCCCCGTGTCCGTCCCTTCGGCACGGTGAACGAATTTGAGGGGAGGCTGTATATCCAGACCGGGCGGGTCAAGGCGGTCAGCCGGCAGCTTGCGGCAAATCCGAAGGCCGAAATCTGCGCGTTCTGTGACGGCGAGTGGATCCGGATTGCCTGTGAGCTGGTGGAGGACGACCGCGCAGAGGCCAGGAAAGCCATGCTGGATGCGTATCCCGACCTGCGCCGCATGTATGACGAAAACGACGGGAACACGCAGGTCTTCTACCTGAAAAACGCGCACGCAACCATCAGCTCCTTCACCGCCCCGCCGGTTGAGATCCGGTTCTGAGCGCGGCTGCCGGCCCGGGCGCTGCCCGAGCCGTTCCACATCACATGCCAAACAGGGGGAGCTGTATGAGGAGGACGGGAATTGTCACGCTGGCCGCTTATCTTTTGCATGCGGCGGCCTGTATCCTATGGGCGGCCGCTGCCGGCGGCGATTTTTTCCCGCTGTGGTTTGACGCCCTTTTGCTGTATGCCCTGACGCTGCCCCTGGTCCCGGCGGTCCTGTCGGTCCTTTTCCTGCTTGTGGCTGTCGGCACTGCCGGGCGGCGCTCCGGCGCGGTCGGCTGGGTCTGCGCCGGGCTGGGGCTGGTTGTCCTGCTGATTTATGCGGGCTCCTGGTTCGGCCTGCTGGATTCCGCCGCCATTTATTGCGCGTTTGCTGGGGCGCTTCTCATCTGGGGCTGCCGGATCGGGCAGAGGATTGCCGGTCGGGTCCGGCGGCGGGACCGCTGACGCCGGCAAAAATTCGCCGCGGAACCGGATTTTTTTCGGGAATCCTCTTGATTCCTGTGCGAAAACGTGATATAATAAATTGATTTCAATATGTATGGAGGATAGTCATGAAACACATCAGAACCATTGAGACCAGAAATCTTTGCGACAGCGCAAAGAACGGCGGCTGCGGCGAGTGCCAGACCTCCTGCCAGTCGGCCTGCAAAACCAGCTGCGGCATTGCCAACCAGCAGTGCGAAAATTCATCCGGTAAATAAGCCGCCGCAAACCAATGCCGCCTGTATGACGGCATTTTTTCATGAGCTCTGTGTGAAAGAAAGGAACGCGAAATGATTCATCGTTATCAGCTTGGCGGGTACAACATTGTGCTGGACGTCTGCTCGGGCTCGGTCCATCTGGTGGACCGGCTGGCATACGACCTGATTGGCATGTTTGAGGAGTACGGCCGGGAGGAGCTGCTGCGGGAGCTTGCCCGCCGGTACGCGGGGCAGCGCGCGGAGGACGGCGAGCGCATCCGCGAGGCCGACATTGCCGAATGCTATGACCAGGTCTGCGCCCTGCGCGACGCCGGCCGGCTGTTCTCCCCCGACGCCTACGAGCCGGCCGCCGGCCAGCTCAAGCGCAAAACCGCCGGCGTGGTCAAGGCGCTCTGCCTGCACGTCGCCCACACCTGCAACCTCAACTGCGCCTACTGCTTTGCCAGCCAGGGCAAATATCACGGCGAGCGGGCCGTGATGAGCTTTGAGGTGGGCCGGCAGGCGCTGAATTTTCTGGTGGCGCACTCGGGCACGCGGCGCAACCTGGAGGTGGACTTTTTCGGCGGCGAGCCGCTGATGAATTGGGATGTGGTCAAGCGCCTGGTGGCCTATGCCCGCAGCATCGAGGGGCCGGCCGGCAAGCGCTTCCGCGTCACGCTTACCACCAACGGGATGCTGAGTGACGATGACGGGATTGAGTTTGCCAACCGCGAAATGAGCAACGTGGTGCTGAGCCTGGACGGCCGGCGCGAGATACACGACCGCTACCGCGTGGACTATGCCGGGCGGGGGAGCTATGACCGGGTGGTGCCGAAATTCCAGCGCCTGGTGGAGGCCCGCGGGGGCAAAAACTACTACATCCGCGGCACCTTTACGCACGCCAACCCCGACTTCCTCCAGGATATCCGGGCCATGCTGGACCTCGGCTTTACCGAGCTGAGCATGGAGCCGGTGGTCTGCGCGCCGGGCGACCCGGCCGCCCTGACCGACGATGACATTGCGGTGGTCAAGCAGCAGTACGAGCAGCTGGCCGGGCTGATGCGGCAGCGCCGCCGGGAGGGCAGGCCCTTTACCTTTTACCACTATATGATCGACCTGAAGGGCGGGCCCTGTATCTACAAGCGCATCTCGGGCTGCGGCTCGGGCACCGAGTATATGGCCGTGACCCCGTGGGGGGATCTGTACCCCTGCCACCAGTTTGTGGGGGAGGAGAGGTACCGCCTGGGCAGCGTGACCGAGGGGGTGACCAACCCCGCCGCGCAGGCCGAGTTTGCCGCCTGCAACGTCTACGCGCGGGAGGAATGCCGCAACTGCTGGGCCCGGCTGTATTGCTCCGGCGGCTGTGCGGCCAATGCCTATCACGCCACCGGCTCGGTCCGTGGCGTTTACCGCCAGGGCTGCGAGCTGTTCAAAAAACGGATGGAGTGCGCCATTATGCTGGCCGCCTCGGCCGGGGATGACCTCCCCGGTGGGGAGAACGTCGGGGAGAGCGCCGGGGCCGGCGCACCCGGCGGAACGCACAGCGGGACGCAGGACGGGGCATCCGGGACGCAGGACGGAACGCCCGGCGGGACCCTGGCATGAATACCCCGATCTGCGATTTTCTCCGGCGCTATGCCGCGTCGGACACCGTGCGGCTGCACATGCCGGGGCACAAGGGCAGGGCTCCGTGCGGGGGAGGCAGCGCTGGCGGCAGCGCGGGCCGTCCGTCCGCCGCGGCTCCTGTCTGGAGCACGGGCGCCGAGGCCTATGACATCACCGAGATTGCAGGAGCCGACAGCCTGTACGGGGCCGACGGCATCATCCGGGAGAGCGAACGGAACGCGGGGAGCCTGTTCGGGGCGGAGACCTTCTATTCGGCCGAGGGCTCCTCGCTCTGCATCCGGGCAATGCTCTGCCTGGTTGCGCAGTATGCGCGGGCGCGCGGGGAGCGCCC
>CALWQR010000065.1 GCA_944383705.1 uncultured Clostridia bacterium | reverse complement strand
ACGCTTTCCCTACGCTTTTCAACGGCTCCTTACAATTTCATCAGATTTTTTCTACCCCAACTATTGACAAAGAGCCTAAAAATAGCTGTTTTAATATTATAACCTCCCTATTACTACGCAGTTCAGAACTTGAAGGTCAGCTGGTCGGTTTCCTCTACATTGTCCAGCACGCCGTTTTTGCGCAGATTGTCGATGACCGCACTGGAAAGCTTGGCGCGCAGGCGCAGATCCTCCACCGAGAAAAACTCCTCCTGCTCCCGCGCCCGCACAATGCTGTCGGCCGCGGTTTCCCCCAGCCCGGGCAGGGCCGAAAAAGGCATCCGGATGCCGCCGTTTTCGGGCTGGAAGATGAAGGACTGGGATTTTTGCAGGTCAACCGGCAAAAAGCGGATGCCTCGTGCCATGGCCTCGTTGACCAGCTGCAGCACCGGGATGCTGGCCTGCTCCTTGGGCGAGGCCTCCTTGCCCCGCTTCTGGATATCCCGCATCACGGCCACCACCTGCGGCTTTCCGCCGGCCACCACGGTGGCGTCAAACCCGACGGGCGCAACCGTGAACATGGTGCAGTAAAACTCCACCGGCTTGTGCACCTTGTACCAGGCCAGCCGGATGGCCGACATGACATAAGCGGCGGCATGTGCCTTGGGAAACAGGTATTTGATTTTTTTGCAGGATGTGATGTACCAGTCCGGCACGCCGTGGCTGCGCATTTCCTGCTCCCATTCGGGGGTCAGGCCCTTCCCTTTCCGGACCGCCTCCATGATTTTGAAGGCGGTTGCATTTTCCAGCCCGTACCGGATCAGGTCAAGCATAATGCCGTCCCGGGTTCCGATGACGCGGGAGATGTCGCAAATTCCCTGCTTGATCAGGTCCTGCGCATTGCCCAGCCACACGTTGGTGCCGTGAGTCAGACCGGAAATCTGCAGCAGGTCGGCAAAATTGCGGGGTTTGGCGTCCAGCAGCACCTGCTGGATAAAGGGGGTGCCCAGCTCGGGCAGGCCGTAAGTGCCGATGGGGCAACCCTCGATGTCCTCGGGACGGATGCCCAGCGGCTCGGTGGATTCAAACAGCTCGTATACCGAACGGTCGTTCATGGCCACATCGTTGACCGAGGTGTTGGTAAAGGTCTCAAGCCACTTGTATTTGGTAGGAATATCGTGCCCCAGCTCGTCCAGCTTGAGGATGGTATCGTGCAGATAGGAAAAGGCAAAATGCGTGGTGACGATATCCGATTTGGGGTCGTCGGCCGGGTGCTGTACCGGCGTAAAGTCGTACACCTCGTATTTCTGCGGAACCACGATGATGCCGCCCGGGTGCTGCCCGGTCAGCTTTTTGACGCCGGTACAGCCGTAAACCAGCCGGTTGACCTCGGCGCGGGGCAGGCTGATGCCCTTTTGCTCGAGATATTTGACGACGTAGCCGTATGCCGTCTTGTCGGCCAGCGTCCCGATGGTTCCGGCGCGGAACACATGCCCCTCGCCGAACAGCTCCTCGGTGTACTTATGCACCCTGCCCTGCACATCTCCCGAAAAGTTCAGGTCGATGTCGGGGGATTTGTCCCCGTAAAAGCCGAGGAAGGTCTCAAACATGATGTCGTGCCCGTCCGCCCGGTAGCGCGTACCGCACTTGGGGCAGTCCTTGTCCGGCAGGTCAAAGCCCGAGCCGACCTCGCCGTGCGTGAAGAACTCGCTGTGCCGGCAGGCCGGATTGGGGCAATAGTAGTGCGGCGGCAGCGGGTTGACCTCGGAAATGCCGGCCATGGTGGCGACAAACGAGGAGCCGACCGACCCCCGCGAGCCGACCAGATACCCCTGCTCCTCGCTGAAATGCACCAGGCGCTGCGCAATCAGATACAGCACCGCAAAGCCGTTTTTGATGATGGAGCTGAGCTCCTTCTCCAGCCGCGCCGAAACCAGCTCGGGCAGCGGGTCGCCGTACATCTGCTTGGCGCGCGCCCAGCACATGTCCTGCAGCTCCTGCTCGGCCCCCTCCATCTCGGGCGTGTAGGAGCCCTTGGGGATCGGGCGGATGCGTTCGATGCGGTCGGCAATGCGCCGGGGGTTGGTCACCACCACCTCATAGGCCTTCTCGGGGCCGAGGTAGGAAAATTCCTCGAGCATCTCCTCGGTGGTACGGAAATAGAGCCCGACGTCCTTGTCATAATCCCGGAATTTCATCCCGGCCAGCAGAATTTTGCGGAACAGCTCGTCCTCCCGGTTGAGGAAATGCGCGTCGCAGGTGGCGCAGACCGGCTTGCTGTACTGCTCTCCCAGCTCCACCACGCGGCGGTTGAGGCTGCGCAGACCCTCGTCGTCGGCAATCTTCCCCTCGGCAATCAGAAAGCGGTTGTTGCAGATGGGCTGGATTTCGAGATAATCGTAAAAGCCGACAATCTCCTCCAGCTCGGATTCGGGGCGGTTTTCGAGAATCGCCCGGATCAGCTCGCCCGCTTCGCAGGCCGAACCGATAATCAGTCCCTCGCGGTGCTTTTCCAGCACGGTTTTGGGGATACGGGGGGTACGGTGGAAATAATTGAGATAGCTGTAGGACACCAGCTTGTACAGGTTCTTCAGGCCGGTCTGGTTCTGTACCAGGATAATCTGGTGATAGGTATTGAGCTTGAGCGGGTCGGCCCGGTCGGTCATTTCCCGGCGCAGGTCGGCAAAATTGTGCAGCTCGGTCTTATGCAGACGCTCGGTCATCTGGAAATAAATCATGGCCAGCATCTCGGCATCGTCGCAGGCACGGTGATGGTTGAACTCCCCCAGCTGATACAGGTTGGCAATGACGTCCAGCTTGTGCGACTTCAGCTCGGGGTTGATGAATTTGGAAAGCGCCACCGTGTCAAGATACGGGTTGGCAAATGGCAGGCCGGACTGCTGGGCAAAATAGCGGATGAAGCCGATGTCAAAATTGGCGTTGTGCGCAATCAGCAGGGGCAGCGGCCGGCCCTGCTCCACGCGGTCGTTGCCAATGAAGGCAAAAAAGTCGCGCAGCGCATCGGCCACCGGCGGCGCGTCGGCCACCATCTCGTCGGTAATGCCGGTCAGCTCCACAATCTCGGGCGGAATCGGCACCTCCGGGTTGACAAAGGTATTGAAGCGGTCCAGCACCTGCCCGTCCCGGATTCTGACGGCGCCGATTTCGGTGATTTTGCAGTTGCGGACCGAAAGGCCGGTGGTTTCGATGTCGAACACGATGCACTCGGCCTCAAAGCTCGGGTCGCAGGCCCCCGAGATCGCGCCGGCCGTATCGTTGACAAAATAGCTCTCGATTCCGTACAGCACCTTGAAGGAGGAATCGGCCCCGGCGTACTTTTCCAGCGCCAGCATGGCGTCGGGAAAGCCCTGCACGTTGCCGTGGTCGGTGATGGCCACGGCCGGCTGCCCCCATTCCAGCGCGGTCCGGACCGCGACGTCGGGCGGAATCAGCGCGTCCATTGTGGACATGGTGGTGTGCAGGTGCAGCTCTACCCGCTTTTCGGGCGCGCGGTCCTGCCGCCTGATTTTGGAGATGCGGGCAATGTCGGTGTAAAAAAAGGTGTAATCGGTGTCGGTCCTGCCCTTGCGGGTCATCTGCTTGACATAGCCCTTCATCGCGTAAACGCCGCCGTTTTTCACGATGTCGCCCAGCTCCTTTGCCTGCGCGACCTCCATGCCGAAGGTCCGGTGCTCGATCGAGGCGTTGCCGTCAAAGAGATTGAAGGTGACGTCGATTTTGTCGCCGCTGCGGTTTTCCTCGGCGGTATAGCCGAAGACCTCGCCCAGCAGAACAATGTTGCGCTGCGGGTGGTTGATGGAGGCGATGGCAACCGGCAGAATGTCAAACCGGCTGCCCAGCACCACCTCCGGGTTGGAGATATCGAAGATGCTGTGCCCGATGCGGCAGGTGCCGTCCTCCCGCAGCTCGGGCGTAGGATCCTCCCCCGCATAGATGCTGGAAGCCCTGGGCAGCATTTCGCGCTCGGGCTCCTCGGGCCGGGCTCCGGCCGGAACATGTGCCTGCGACTGCTGCATCTGGCGGTACTGGCGCTCGGCCTGCGCGGCGTTCAGCTCCATCTCATGAATGCGGTCGCTGACGCTGCGGGCCGAGAGCGCGGGGTCGTAGTCCTCCTGCCGGCGGATCTCCACACGGATCTCCAGGCCGAACTCCCGGCGGATGATGTCCTCCATCAGCCCCGGCGTTTTGGCATCGTAAATCAGGCCGATGCCGCTCTCGGTAAAGGGGATTTCCAGCTCCAGGCGGCTGCCCTCCAGCCGGTAATGGCAGTTGTTGAAAAAGCCGTTGGCCACAATGCCCATGCGGTTGGTCTCGGTCAGCAGCTCGGGGACATAGCTCTCGGAGAAGAGCTCGCCGGGATAGCGCGGGCAGATATGCACAAAATTCAGCGTATAGGCCTTTTGAATTTCCTGCTCGACCCGACAGAGCGCCGCGCGGCGGATGATATGCGGAAAGGAAGCAGAGATTTCGACGAATTTCTGCTCCCTGTCAAACCGCAGCCGGATGCTCTCGGGAGGCGCGGACAGCAGCCACTGCCTGTCGGGCTCGGCCGGGTGATATTTGGAAAAAATGTCAATTAAGGTTTTGCTCATGACGGCTTCCTGCTGTCCGCAATGCTGCGGATTTCCCGGAGCAGCCGCCCGATGATGTCACTCTCCGGGAGCCTGTCCACAATTTCGCCGTGCCGGAACAGCACCGCCTCGCCCTGCCCGCCGGCAATGCCGACGTCGGCCTCGCGCGCCTCGCCCGGGCCGTTGACCACACAGCCCATCAGCGCCACCTTGACCGGCACGCGATCCAGCCCTGCCTCCCGGACAGCCTCTTCAAACCGGCGCACCAGCGGGATGAGATCGATTTTTGTACGGGCGCAGGTGGGGCAGCTAACAATGTCCATGCCGCACTGCCCCTCTACCCCCACGGCCTGCAGAATCCGCTTGGCCGCGTCGATTTCCTCCACCGGGTCATCGGTCAGGGAAACCCGGACGGTGTCACCGATGCCGTCGCACAGCAGCGAGCCGATGCCGACCGCGCTTTTGAGCAGCCCCCGCCCGCCTCCGCCGGCCTCGGTCACGCCAAGGTGCAGCGGATAGGGGCAGGCCTCTGCCAGCAGCCGGTTGGCGCGGATCATATCCGGCACATTGGATGCTTTGATGGAGACGACAATCCGGTCAAAATCAAACTTTTCCAAAAGGGAAATGTGATAGAGGGCGCTTTCACAAAGCGCCTCGGGCGTTGGCGCGCCATGCCGCTCCAGAATGTATTTTTCGAGCGAGCCGCTGTTTACGCCGATGCGGATGGGAATGTTTCTGGCCCGGCAGGCGTCGCATACCGCGCGCACACGGTCATCGTCCCCGATGTTGCCGGGATTGATGCGGATTTTGTCAAAGCCCAGCTCGGCGCAGCGCAGCGCGATGCGGTAATCGAAATGGATGTCGGCCACCACCGGGATGCGGACCCCGGCCTGCCGGATGGCAAGGATGGTGTCGGCCGCCCCGAGGCTGGGGACCGAGATGCGCACAATGTCGCAGCCCCGGCGCTCCAGCTCGCGGATCTGCGCCACGGTGGCGGGCGCATCGGCGGTGTCGGTATTGGTCATGGACTGTATGGCAATCGGCGCCTGCCCGCCGATGCGGCAGGGCCCGACCGCAATTTCTTTGGTCTTGCGGCGAATGCGGTTGTAATTCATAGTGCAATCACGTCCTTGATTGTAATGATAACGGCCAGCCCCAGCAACAGCGCCAGGCCGACAAAATTGATGATTCCCTCCACCTCCGGCTTCAGGGGCTTGCGGCGGACGGCCTCGACCAGATAAAGCAGGATATGCCCGCCGTCCAGCGCCGGCAGGGGCAGCAGGTTCATCACACCGAGATTGATGGAGATGACAATGAGCAGGTTGAGCACATCCAGCCCGCTGCTGCGCGCGGCGTCGGTAATCACCTCGGTGATGCCGACGGGGCCCGAGACCGCCTCGATGCCGTAGCGGCCGCTGGCCAGCCCGACAATCGAATCCAACACCATTTTCACGGCGGAGCAGGAGCGCCAGAAGGTATGCTTGAGAATCGTTGGAAAGTTGAAGGATGCCTCGCGGTAAACCTGAAAATCCGGATCCCCGAAGGTCACGCCGCTGGCCACATAGTTCGGCAGAATGACATTCTCCAGCACCAGCGTTTCCCCTTCCCGCTCCACGGTCAGGGTCAGGGGCCGGTAGCCCTGGTTGGACATCTCATAGTACAGCTCGTTGAAGGTGTGTACCGACGTGCCGTTGACCTTTTTGACAATATCGTTGATCTTCAGCCCCGACCCCTCGCTCAGAGAGGAGGCAAAGCTGCTCTCCAGCAGCTCCGGCGTCAGCGGGACGTCCTCCAGCGTCAGCTCGAGCACCTCGGTCCGGTCCTCGCTCAGCCGCCGGACCGTTACGTCAAACAGGCTGTCGCCCCCGGCTGCCACCCGCTCGCGCAGCTGCGCCATCGACAGAATCTCCGCCCCGTCCAGCCCCACAAGGCTGTCGCCCTTCTGTATCCCGCTGTGGGGTTCGTCGGCCGTGTATTCCACAAAAAAGCCGGCGATCTGCGTGGTGCCGACCGCGCTCGGCCCGGCGCACAGCACCAGCACGGCCATCAGCACAAAGCCCAGCACAATGTTCATCAGGGGGCCGGCAAACGAAATCAGAATCCGCTTCCACAGCTTCTGGTTGCAGTAGGCCCCGGGATCGCGGACCGGCTCGGGCGCGGGCTCGGACGCCGGCGCGGGTTCGGACGCCGGCGCGGGTTCGGACGCCGGCTCGGGCTCCCCGGAATTGACAAAAAAGGAATCTCCGTCCCCCTCCTGCTCTTCCCGGGTCTGCGAGCCCTGCCCATCGGGGGGCGGCGCCGCGCCCTGCCCGTTGTCTCCCTGGGCCAGCTCCATGCCGTTCTCGCCCAGCATGCTCACAAAGCCGCCGATGGGAATCAGCCGCAGCGAATAGGCCGTGCCGCTTTTTTTGGAACGCACCGAAACGATTTTCGGCCCCATACCGATGGCAAACTCCAGAATTTTCACGCCGCACGCGCGCGCCACCAGGAAATGGCCCAGCTCATGGATGAAAATCAGCAGGCCGAAAAACAGCAGGGCCAACAGAATATACAGTATCGACAAATCGGATTCCTCTCTTTCCGTTCCGGCTCCGCGTCACGCGCGCTTTGCCAGAAGCTCCTCTGCCAGCTCGCGCGCCTGCGCGTCGCACTCCAAAATTCCCGGTACGCTCCGGACGCCGGCGGCCGACGCCCGCAGGCGGGAAACCGCCTCCTCTACCAGCTCGGAAATGCCGCAGAAGCTCAGGCGCCGGTCAAGGAAGGCCGCCACCGCCACCTCGTTGGCCGCGTTGAGCACGGCGGGCACCGCGCCCCCGGCCGCGATGGCTTCCAGCGCCACCCGCAGCAGCGGGAAGGTGGCCGTGTCCGGCCGGGCAAAGCTCAGCCGCCCCAGGGCCGTCAGATCCAGCTGCGGAATCACCGCCCCGGCCCGTGCCGGGTGCGTCAGCGCATACTGCACGCACAGCCGCATATCCGGCACCGAGAGCTGGGCAATGATGCTGTTATCAGTATATTCGACCGCAGAATGCATTATGCTTTCGCGGTGGACCAGCACCTCGATCTGCTCCGGACGCACCCCGAACAGGTGCACCGCCTCGATTACCTCAAAGCCCTTGTTCATCAGCGTGGCGCTGTCCACCGTAATTTTGGCTCCCATGCGCCAAGTGGGGTGCGCCAGCGCGCGCTCCACGGTAATCTCCTTCAGCTGCTCTGCGGTATACCCGTAAAAGGGGCCGCCCGAGGCCGTGAGCAGAATGCGGCGGATTTCCCCGCGCGCCCCGGCCCGCAGACACTGGAAAATGGCGCAGTGCTCGCTGTCCACCGGCAGGATCTCGATCCCCTTTTCGGCTGCCAGCGCCATTACTGCCTCTCCCGCGCAGACAAGCGACTCCTTGTTGGCCAGCGCCAGCCTGGCTCCGGCCTCCAGCGCGGCCAGCGTGGGGCGCAGGCCTGCCTCCCCGATGATGGCGTTGAGCACCACCCCGTCTCCGCCGCCCGACGCGGCGAGCATTTCACAGATGCCCTCTGTCCCGGCATAGACCCGGACGCCGGTATCTGCCAGCCGGACGCGCAGGTCGGCTGCGGCCCGCTCGTCTGCCATGGCGCAGGCCTGTGTGCGGAATTCCCTTGCCTGCTCCTCCACGCGCCGCACGTTGCGGTTGGCGCACAGAGCGCGCACCGCTGCCCCGGTCTGCCGGGCGACGTCCAGCGCCTGCTCCCCCACCGAGCCGGTGGAGCCCAGCACGGTAACCGTCGGATACCCCTTTTGCTTCATAGTGCCATCCCCTCAAAAAAGCTGAAAAATGATGTGAATACCAGCAGCACGACCGACACGGCCAGCACCGAATCGAAGCGGTCCAGCACGCCTCCGTGCCCCGGAAAAATTTTGCCGTAATCCTTGATGCCGTAGCTGCGCTTGATCACCGACATGCTCAGATCCCCCAGCTGCGCCACCACCGAAATCACAATCCCGGCCGGAACAAACAGCCACAGGTTTGCCTGAATGCCGGGCTCGATGCGCTCGACAATCACCCCGAACAGCAGCATGGCCAGCGCGCAGAACACAATGCCGCCGATGCTGCCCTCAACCGTTTTTTTGGGGCTGACATCCGGAACCAGCTTGTGCTTGCCTCCCCGGCCCAGCAGCAGGCCGCAGAAATAGGCGAAAATATCGGTCACCCATGCGCCGAGAAAGACGACCAGATAAAGGTACTGCCCCCCGATTTCATAGTCGTGGATATAAATGATGCCGCCAAAGCCCGTCAGAATGTAAAGCAGGCTCATATAGCAGACGCCCAGATCCTGCAGCCGGTACCTGCCGTGCGTAAAAATCAGCACCGCGAACAGGTAAAGCACCCCCAGCACCGCCGCGCTCCCCACAATCGGAAACAGCAGCCCGCTCTCCCGGGGCAGATAGCGCACCAGAAACGGAAAGGCCGCCGCCGCGAGACAGAAAGGAATGCCTATCGCCAGCGAACGGCCAAGCCCCAGGCAGTGCAGCATTTCGTACACCGCCAGCAGTGCGCACAAAGCCAGACCCGCAGGCAGAGCCGGCGTGTCGGCAAAAATCAGCACCGGCAGCAGGATGCAGAGTGCCACAACAGACGTAATGATGCGTTTCTTCATACGGTTCGCTTCCTTTCGATGGTCTCCGGGTCGGCAAGGGTCTCTCTTTACAGTCCGCCAAAGCGGCGCTTGCGGCCGTAAAAGGCCGCCACCGCCTCGTCCACATCCCGCGGCGAATAGTCCGGCCAGAGCGTGGGCGTAAAGTAATACTCCGCGTAGGCTGACTGCCAGAGCAGGAAGTTGGAAACGCGGTAGTCCCCGCCCGTGCGCACAATCAGGTCCGGGTCGGGGCATTCCAGTGTGTACAGGTGCCGGCCGATGTCGGTCTCGCTCACCTCGCGCTTCCCTTCCCGGATCAGGGCGTTGCAGGCATGGGCAATTTCCTCGCGGCCGCCGTAATTGACCGCAATGTTGAGCAGAAAGGGCTTGTGCGCGGTCTCGCGGTCAATCCGCTCCATCTTGCTCTGCGTGGTCTCGGGGAAGGCCGTAAGGTTGCCGATGAAGCGGAAGTGCACATTGTCCTCCTCCATCTCCTGAAAGCATTCCTCGATATAGTCGTCAAACAGCTTCATAATGGCGTCCACCTCTTTTTGCGGGCGCTTCCAGTTCTCGGTGGAAAAGGCGTACACGGTCATGTATTTCAGGCCGATTTTCTCACAGTACCGGCCGATCTTCTTGAAGGTGGCGGCGCCGTGCGTATGGCCGTACTCGCGGGGCATTCCCCGCTTTTTGGCCCACCGGCCGTTGCCGTCCATAATGAAGGCGATGTGCTGCAGCCGCTCGTCCACCCGGACGGCCGCGGTCTCCTGCTTCTTTTTCGGTTTGCTCCAAAACATCGGGTCCCTCCGTAGCACTTCCCCGGACCGCTGCACGGCGGCCCGGGGGAGTGGCAGAATCAGATCTGCATGATTTCCTTTTCTTTTGCGGCGGTGATTTCATCAATCTGCTTGATGTAGCGGTCGGTCAGCTCCTGCACCGATTTTTCGCTGGCTTTTTGCTCGTCCTCGGTCATCTCGCCGTCCTTTTTCAGCTTTTTGACCTCGTCGTTGGCCTCGCGGCGGATGTTGCGCACCGCCACGCGGGCATCCTCCGACATCTTCTGAATCTGCTTGGCCAGAGTTTTGCGGTGCTCCTCGGTCAGCTGCGGGAAGACCAGACGGATCACCGAGCCGTCATCGGTCGGCGTAATGCCGATGTCGGATGCCAGAATGGCCTTGACCATGGCCTTGAGCGTGGAACGGTCGTAGGGAGAAATGGTCAGGGTCTTGGGGTCGGTCACCGTCACCGACGCCATATCCACAATGCGTGTGGGCGAGCCGTAATACTCGAAGGTAACCTTGGAAATCACGGCGCTGTTTGCCTGGCTGGCACGGATTGTGGAAAGGTTGCTCTCATAGGCAGCAACGCTTTTCTGCATTTTTTCCTCGGTGGGTTTGGTGTTCAGTTTCATGGCTTTCTCCATTCCTTTCTGTATGCTCCTGATATTCACGGCGAAGCGCGCGGCCTCTGCCGGATGGGGATCCTCTCTGTCCGGGCGTCCGGGTTCAGGTTGCCGCCGGAACCTCCCCGTCGCAGCGGATGACGGTGCCGACCGGCTCTCCCATGGCGGCACGGTAAATGTTTTCGGGGTCCGCCAGACCGAATGCGTGGCAGCGGATGCGGTTGTCCATGCAAAAGATGGTGGCCGTCATGTCCAGCGCGCGCAGATTCTTTTCGATGATCTGCCGGTAGGTCAGCTCGGAGTAGCGCACCGCGCCGGGCTCCAGCTTGGGGTCGGCGCTGTAAATGGCGTCAATGTTCTTGGCCATCAGCACACAATCGGCCCGGATCTCGGCCGCACGCAGCACCGCGGCGGTGTCGGTGGAAAAATACGGCGTGCCAAGTCCGGCACCCAGAATCACCACCTTCCCTTCCTCCAGCGCCCGGATGGCCCCCCGTGCGGTGTAGGTGTCGGCAAAGGCCTTCATCTCTACGGCGGAAAGCACCACCGCGTCCAGCCTCTCGCGCAGGAACACATCCTGCAGGGCAATGGAGTTGATGACCGTGGCCAACATTCCCATATGATCCGCCCGGCAGTGATCCATGCCCGTGCCCTGCCTGCCACGCCAGATGTTGCCGGCGCCTACAATCACCGCAACCTGTACCCCCGATTCGGTACAGCGGCGGATCTGCCCGGCTACCCGGGTGAGAAAATCAAAATCCAGAATGCCTCCGGCCCCGGGCGACAGTGCCTCGCCGGATAGCTTCAACAACACACGACGGTATTTCGGCTGCTTCATAATCGGTTTACTCCTCGTTGACTGTCAGGCTCAGCCGCCACAGCGGCCATGCCCGCATTTCCAACCTATATTTTACTACAAACACCCTGTTTTGTAAACACCTATTTTGTAAATAATTCATTTTTGTCAAAAAATTTATTCCACCAGAGGAGAAGGCCTTGGAGGAGAAGACCTTGGAGGGACCCGCCTCTTAAGGAGAGGCCAGTCCCTCCAAGCCTCCCCCGGCGAGACCTTTCCCCGGCACAGGCCCCCATCCATGCATACGGTATCGCAAATACGGTATGCCCGGGGACCTGCGCCGGGGAATTTCTTTTGGGGGCGGATGAGTTTTTGGAAGATTGCGGACGGGCGTGGTCGATCGCATTTCATGGCAATATGGGCGTATGGATGCTTGCCTCCCTAAAAAGACTTCCCCGGCTGCCGCCCGCCGGCGTGGCGCTTTCATTGGCAATTCACCAAACAGGCGGGCGGCAGCCGGGGAAGGTCCCGGGGGTGGGAGGCTTGGAGGGAGGGCCCGCCTCCT
>CALWQR010000064.1 GCA_944383705.1 uncultured Clostridia bacterium | reverse complement strand
GGCGCGCCGGGTACTCCGGGCGCTCCGGGTACTCCGGGTGCACGGCCGGGTGCTGTGCCCGGCCGGCAGGCGGCCGGGGGCCCTGCCGGCGCCCGGCCGGCAGGCGGCGCGCCGGCGCAAAAGCCCATCTTCCGCCCGGCCGACAAGAACGGCAAACAGGAGTTCGGTCTGAGCGAGGAGGCGTTTGAGGAGCGGGAGGCGGCCATTCCCACCCCCCGTCCGGCCGCGCGGCCGACGACCGGGACAAAGCCCTCTCCCAAAAAGGCGCAGGCCATGGCCGAAAAGCCCAAGCGCTATATCTTCCCCCCCATCTCCTACCTGCACCCCGGCGAGCCCATGACCGAGGAAAACCAGAGCGAAATTGCCGAGAATATGGAAAAGCTGGCCGCCACGCTGGCCGACCTGAAAATCAGCATCCGGGAAATCACCTATTCCTGCGGCCCGACCGTGACGCGGTATGAGATCTTCCCGTCGGCCGGCACACGCGTGCGCAACATTATGAACACCGCCGACGACATTGCCCTTTCCTTTGCCGTGCAGAACGTGCGGATGGAGACCATCGAGGGCAAGAGCGCCATCGGTGTGGAGGTACCGAACAAAACCCGGCAGACCGTATACCTGCGCGAGCTGCTGGAGTCTCCCAAGTTCACCGAGAGCGAAAGCAAGCTGACGGCGGGCCTGGGCAAGGGGGTCACCGGACAGCCGATTTATTTCAACATTGCCAAAATGCCCCACCTGCTCATCGGCGGTACCACCGGCTCGGGCAAATCCATCTGCATCAACAGCATCATCATGAGCATCCTGTTCCGGGCGCGTCCGGACGAGATCAAGCTGATTATGATCGACCCGAAAAAGGTCGAGTTCACCCCCTACAAGGGCATCCCGCACCTGCTGGCGCCCATCATCACCACCCCAAAGGACGCCGCGGGCGCCCTGCAGGCAGCCGTGAACGAAATGGAGGAGCGCTTTGCCCTGATTCAGGAGATCGGGGTGCGGGACATTCCCAGCTACAACAGGCTGGCCGCCAAGGACCCCGAGCTGACCCCCAAACCCATGATCATCATCATCATCGACGAGCTGGCCGACCTGATGATGACCGCGGGGGACGAGGTGGAGGAATCGATCTGCCGTCTGGCCCAGAAGGCCCGTGCCGCCAGTATGCACGTGATTGTGGGTACCCAGCGCCCCTCGGTGGACGTGGTGACGGGTCTGATCAAGTCCAACATCCCCTCCCGCATTGCCTGCACCGTGCGCTCGCAGATCGATTCCCGCACCATTCTCGACTTCGCCGGGGCCGAAAAGCTGCTCGGGCGCGGCGATATGCTTTTTGCTCCGATCGGCTCGATGATGCCCACCCGCGTGCAGGGCGCCTTTGTTTCGGATGACGAGGTTGAGAAGATCTGCGAATTCATCCGCGCCACAAACGGAACCGCCGAATATGACGAGAACTTTACGGGCAAGATGAAGGAATACGCAGCACAATGCGGCCAGAAGAAGGGCAAGGGCGGAGGCGGGCCCGACCTGCCCCTGCCTGTCGGGGCCGACGACGACGCCAAATATGTGGAGGCCATCCGCATTTTCCTCAACGAAAAGCGGGTTTCCACCTCGCTGCTCCAGCGCAAGCTGGGCATTGGCTACGGCAAGGCCGCCAAGCTGATTGACCGCATGGAGGAGGAGGGGCTGGTCTCCAAATCCGACGGGACCAACAAGCCGCGCGCCATTCTCATCACAACCGAGCAGTTCATGGAGCGGTATCTGGACAACAACAGCGGGAGCGGCTCCGGGGAAAGCGGCGGCGAGGGCGAGGCCTGAGCGGCCTTCCCTGCCCCGCCCGGGGCCGCTCCGGACGAAAATGCGGAAAAAAGCGGAAATTCCGCCCCTGAATTTTCAAAAATCCCTTTACAAATCAAACGAAACGTGGTATAATAAGGATGTATGACGTTCACTCGGTTTCCGGATACCGACCGCCAGGGCTGGTTCCCGCGGTTCTTCACCCGCCGGTTGCTGAGTCAGACGCATCAATACAAATCCAAACCAGGAAAGGTGAAGCAGACATGCAGAAACTCGAAAAGCAGACCATCATTGAACAGTACGCCACGCACGAGGGCGACACCGGCTCCCCGGAGGTGCAGATTGCCATTCTCTCCTCCCGGATTGCCAACCTGACCGAGCATCTGAAGGCCAACAAGAACGACTATCACAGCCGCCGCGGCCTGCAGAAGATGATCGGCCACAGAAGAAACCTTCTCAACTATCTGCAAAAAACGGATATTGAGCGCTACCGCGCAATTGTCAGCAAGCTCGGTCTGAGAAGATAACCGCCATCGGGGGCGAGGGCAGCGGCATCGGTCACTGCTCTCACTCCCGTTTGTTTGTCTGTGCCCGCGCGGCACAGGCGGCCGCCCGCTCCCGCCGGAGCTTTCCCGCGGGGACAGGGCGCGCCCGGAATGTTTCCGGTCCCGATCCGGCCGGATGATTTAGCAGTTAACCATGTGTCCGAGCACTGCGCGGACAGGTTCGGGTATAAGGTTAAGTGCTAAACCTCCGGACCGCAGATCGTTCATTATTTTCATTAGCAAACGGAGGAACCCTTTCATGTCCAACCCCATCAGCACCCCCATGGTGTTCAAAAATTACAAAGTCTTTCGCTACACGCTGGCCGGACGGCCCCTGGTGATTGAAACCGGCAAAATGGCGGGCCTGGCAAACGGCTCGGTGCTCTGCCGCTACGGCGACACCGCAGTGCTCTGCTGCGCAACCGCCTCCGAAAAGCCCCGCGAGGGCATTGATTTCCTGCCCCTGTCGGTGGATTTTGACGAGCGGATGTACGCCGCCGGCAAAATTCCCGGCGGATATCTCAAGCGCGAGGGCAAGCCCTCCGAAAAGGCCGTGCTCACCTCCCGCGTCATCGACCGCCCCATCCGTCCGCTCTTCCCCAAGGACCTGCGCAACGACATTGCCCTGACCCTGATTGTGATGTCGGTGGACAACGACTGCCTGCCCGAGATCACCGCGATGATCGGCGCCTCGGTGGCACTGGCCATCTCGGACATCCCCTGGAACGGCCCCATCGGCGGCGTATCAATGGGCCTGGTTGACGGCAAGCCGGTGGTCAACCCCACCTACGAGCAGCAAAAAAAGAGCGATTTGCAGCTGACGGTTGCCGCCACCTCGGAAAAGGTGGTGATGATTGAGGCCGGCGCCAACGAGGTGGACGACGACACCATGTACAACGCCATCATGACCGCCCACGCCGAAATCAAGGACCTGCTGGAGTTCATCAAGGGCATTGTCGATGAAATCGGCAAGCCGAAGTTCTCCTACCCCTCGGGCGAGCTGGACCACGACATGTTCGATGAAATTTTCGCCTTCTGCGAAAAGGACGTGATGGCGGCGCTGGATACCGACGACAAAAACGTGCGCGACGCCAGAATGGTGCCGGTCAAGGACGCCATCCTGGAGCGCTTTACCGAAAAATACCCCGACCTGCCCGGCATGATGGACGAGCTGGTCTACAAGATTCAGAAAAAGATTGTGCGCCGCTGGCTGCTGGTGGACAAAAAGCGGGTGGACGGCCGCCGCATGGATCAGATCCGTCCCCTGGGCGCCGAGGTGGGCCTGCTGCCCCGCGCGCACGGCTCGGGCCTGTTTACCAGAGGCCAGACACAGGTGCTGACCGCCGCCACGCTGGGAACCCTTTCGGAGGCCCAGATGCTGGACGGCATTGACCCCGAGACCTCCAAGAGATATATTCACCACTACAACATGCCCGGCTTTTCCACCGGAGAGGCCAAGCCGGTGCGCAGCCCCGGCCGCCGCGAAATCGGACACGGCGCGCTGGCCGAGCGCTCGCTGATTCCGGTACTGCCCTCGGAGGAGGAATTCCCCTACGCCATCCGTCTGGTGTCGGATGTGGTTTCCTCCAACGGCTCGACCTCGCAGGGCTCGGTCTGCGGCTCCACGCTGGCACTGATGGACGCCGGCGTGCCCATCAAGGCCCCCGTGGCCGGCATTTCCTGCGGTCTGATCACCGCCGAGGACGGCTCGTGGGATACCATGCTGGACATCCAGGGGCTGGAGGACTTTTACGGTGACATGGATTTCAAGGTGGCCGGCACACACAAGGGCATCACCTCGATTCAGATGGACCTGAAAATCGACGGCCTGACCCCCGAAATCATCAGAAAAGCCCTGGAGATGACCCACATCGGGCGGGACTATATCATTGACGAGGTGCTGCTCAAGGCCATCCCGGCTCCCCGCCCCGAGGTCTCGAGATACGCGCCCAAGATGACCATTATGAAAATCGACCCCGACAAAATCCGCGAGGTCATCGGCAAGGGCGGCGCCGTCATCCAGAAGATTGTGGCCGATACCGGCGCCAAGATTGACATTGACGACGACGGCACCATCCACATCGCCGCGGTCAACGCCGACCAGGCCGAGGCCGCCAAGGCCTGCATTGACGCGATTGTCTTTGAGCCGACCGTGGGCACGGTGTATACCGGCACGGTAACCGGCATCAAGGAATTCGGCTGCTTTGTGGAATACGCCCCCGGCAAGGAGGGCATGGTGCATATCTCCCGGATTGCTCCCCGCCGCATCGAACGGGTGGAGGACGTGCTGAAAATCGGAGATGTGGTCAAGGTCAAGTATATCGGCTTGGATAAGAAGGGACGCATGGACTTCTCCATCAAGGATGCGCTGTAAGCCCGCGGCAGGGCCGGACGCACTGACTGTGTCCCCTGAAAGGAGGTCTTTTCAACATTGTCACACCGTAACAATGCGCCCCTGAGCTTCAACACGCGCAAGCAGAGCCACCGCAAGGACCGGATGCGGCGGATGCAGCAGGGGCGGATGACCCTGCTGGCCCTGTGCGCCGTGGTGCTTCTGCTGGCCCTGACCGGGCTGATCTTCCTGATCTGCCACATCGCGGTCTCGGTGCGCGGCCAGTCCGACCCCGGGGGAAATACCCCGCCGGACGGCAGCTCCTCCCAGGTGGTGTACGAGCTGGTCACCCGTCCGTATGACGACATTTATCTGGGCAACCTGGTGGTGGTCAACAACGACCACATCTGCACCTTCCCCTCGGTCAGCCTGACCGAGGTGACCGCCTACCGCGAGCGGGTGGACGGCGTTCTCCCCTATGTCATTCCCAACATCAACCATCCGCCAAGGATGCAGGCCGAGGCCGCCGAGCAGCTCAACGCCATGCTGACGCAGTTCTACCGCCTCTCGGGCGACGACAGCCTGGTGGTGTACGACGCCTACCGCACCCAGGAGGAGCAGGCAGACGGCAACTACTCGGTCAAGCCCGGCTATTCGGAGCACCACACCGGCCTTCTGGCCGCCCTTTCGGGCAGCACCACCAGCTCGGAGCTGGACGCCGCCGCCTACAGCTGGATTTACTCCAACTGCCAGAGCTACGGCTACATCCCGCGCTACCCTGCCGCCAAGGCCGCGCTGACCGGCGTGAGCAACTACACCGAGGCCTTCCGCTATGTCGGCCTCCCGCACGCCGTCTATATCACCGCCAACCAGCTGTGCCTGGAGGAGTATGTGGAGCTGCTGCGCACCAACCACACCTCGACAACCGGCAGCGATGGCGCGCATCTGAAAATTGACACCAACGGCGACGGCAGCGCCGACTACGAGGTCTACTACGTCCCCGCCAACAATCAGCCCGGGGTGCTGACCACCCTGCCGCTGCCCACCAACTTCGCCTATACGGTGTCCGGCGACAACATCGGAGGCTTTATCGTCACAGTTGACCTCAACACGCCCACAGCCGCTGCATAATTCGGCCGCGGATGACATATGCTATCATTATAAAGAATGGAGGAAGGAACCAATGGCATACGAATATAATCTGAATCCGGAAGCCGAGGAGCTCCGGAACCGAACCGAGGAGGAAGCCGCAATGCCTCTGCCGGAGGAGGCCGGAGGAGAGATTCCTCCGCAAGCCGCCCCGCAGCAGGACGCACAGGCCCCCCAGACGCCCGATGCGGCCGCCGTGCAGGAGGAGGACGCCGCGGCAGACCTCCCGCAGCAGGACGCCGGCGTGCTGCCCGCTGAGGACGGCAGCATTCCCGTAGAGGAAGACGAAGCCGACCGCGCGGGAGAGGCGGACGAGGAAATTCCGATCGATTTTGAGGCCGCGGAGCCCGACGACGGGGAGACCGCGGTTGCCCCGGGCGGCATCGGCGGCGCGGTGCAGCAGGTCAAAAACGGCCTGCAGGAAAAATACGCCGAGGCGCGCAGCGCCTGCAAGAACCTGATGGACCGGATCTCCTACGACCTGGAGCAGACCAACTACAACCCCTATATCCGCTCCACCACCACTTACCGGTACGAAATCCTGAAAAAATCCGGAGATGCCGAGCCGGTGGATGTGTTTGAATTTCAGCGGAGCTCGGGGTACTCCCTGCGCGCCATGGCCATTACCACCCTGCTGGTGGCGGCCGCCGATGTAGCCGTTACCCGGCTGCTGCGCAAAAAATTCTTCTGAGCCCCATCCCCGGGGCCGGAGGCCGGGGCCTGCGGCAGACGCCAACCGTCTGCCCGGGCCCCGGCTTTTTGCGCCTTGGGCGGAGCGCGCTCCCACGCCGGCCGGGCTCCCCGCAGAGGCGCCCGGGCAGACGCCGGGCAAAGCGAACAACCAACCGGTTCGCCGCCCGCTGCCGCTTCCCGTCCCTGCGCGCTCCCGCGCCTATGCTTTGCCATGATCCCGTTCTTTTTCGTTATTTACAGCAAAAAAACAACCTTTAGTACGGTATTTTTTTCCTATTCGACCGAGATTTACATTTCTTGTATGGTTTTTTGAAAAAACATCTTGACAAATTTCCGTTTTATGGTATAATAAACATAATCCACCTACCGGAAACGGGACAGGCAACCGGAGCCGCTCCCTCCATTCCACCAACCGAAAGGAGAAAGACATGTTTGACCAGAACACCTGTAAGGCCATTGAAAAAATCATCGGATACACCTTCCGGAACAAAGGGCTGCTGACGCAGGCCTTCACCCGCGCATCTTACCACAACGAGCACCCCTCGCAGCCCGACAACGAGGTACTGGAGCTGCTGGGCGACAGCGTGCTTGCGCTGACGGTTCTCTCGTATTTCAAAAAGAGATACACCAGAATCGGCCAGAACGGCATGACCACCAGCTGGAGCGAGGGCAAGCTGAGCGCCCTGAAGAGCTCGGTGGTGGGCAAAAAATACCTTTCCTACCGTATGAAACAGCTGGGACTGCAAAAATACCTGCTGATGAGCCGCGGAGACCTGGGCACCGGCATCATCCGCGAGGATTCGGTGCTGGAGGACCTGATGGAAAGCATTGCCGGCGCCATTTACGTGGACACCGGAATGGATTTTCTCGCGACCTCCGAGGCGGTCCAGCAGCTGATGAACCTGGCCGAAATCATTGACGAGAAGCAGGAAATGATTCATATCAGCTACCGCAACGACCTGCAGGAGTGGAGCCAGGACAAAGCGCACTACTACGGAATGCCGGTTTACGAGGAAGAGGCTCTGCCCAACGGAAACTTTTTTGTCCGGGTGCATCTGCCCAATTCCGACCTCTCGGCCACCGCGGAGGACCGCAGCACCAAAAAGGCCTGCGAGGCCGCGGCGCGCGCCCTGCTGCACAAGCTGAAGTCGGCCGACAACCAGGCCGACAGCATCCATGCCCCCATTCAACGCTACCCCAACTACATCGGCCGGCTACAGGAGCACGCGCAGGCACGGCATCTCCCGCTGCCGGTGTATGTGGACGTCAAGGACGAGCCCCTGCCGGATCACACCCACCGCTTTACGGTTTCCTGCACGTATGCCGGCAAAACCGTTTACGGCGTCGGCTCTGCCAAGGCCATTGCCAAGCGTCTGTCGGCCGGGGAAATGATGAAGGCCCTGAATCTGCTCTGACCCCGCCGCCCGCTTCCCCGCCTGCTTCCCCGCCTGCTTCCCCGCCCGTTTTCCCGCCCGAAAATGCCGCGCGGCAGCCCGGCCGGCGCGTGCCCTCCCTTCGGAATCGGCCGCCGGGGCCCGGCTTGGGTCGGCGGATGTGACGGTTTTCGCACTTTTTCGCACCTCCGGCGCATTCCGAAAAAGGATTTTGTGCGTTATAGAAAATTTTTTTGCAAATGCGGCAAAAATTTTTCCGAAAAGTATTGACTTTGTGAATGTTTCGTGCTATACTTATCCCATGTATTCGAGATCGAACTTTGATCCTGCAACGACCGCCTATCACGGTCCCGGGTTTTGCTTTGTCTTCGGGTACAGATTTTAGAATGGAGGTACCCGATATGAATACCGGTACAGTCAAGTGGTTCAATGCGGAAAAAGGCTACGGCTTTATTTCCAACGACAACGGCGGCGATGATGTGTTTGTGCACTTCTCCGCGATCCAGGTCGATGGCTTCAAAACCCTCAACGAGGGCCAGAAGGTGACCTTCGACACCGAGCCGGATCCCAAGAACAGCGCAAAGCTCAGAGCCGTTAACGTCGTCCCCGTCGCCTGAACTTCGGCGTATAGTCTGTCGCAAGGAAAGACCTTGGAGGGACCCGCCTCTTAAGGAGAGGCCGGTCCCTCCAAGCCTCCCCCGGCGAGACCTTCCCCGGCGCAGGCCCCCATCATTGCATACGGTATTGCAAATGCGGTATGCCCGGGGGCCTGCGCCGGGGAATCTCTTTTGGGGGCGGATGGAACAATTTGCAATGCGCAATGAGCAATGGGTAGTGAACAGTGGCCAGTGGCCAGTAAAAAGGCAATAACAACGGCTGATATGTTATATGAATATTACATATTACGTATGAATACACTCACATCATCAAAAACCGGGCAGCCAATGGCAGCTGTCCGGTTTTCTGATATGCAGGGCAAATCGCTTTGTACGGCGATACGCTCTTATTTTTCGCTTACTTCCCCCTGAAAAAAGGATTTCCCCGGCTGCCGCCCGCCAGCGTGGCGTTTTCATTGGCGATTCTCTCAATAGGCGGGCGGCGGCTGGGGAAGGTCTCGCCGGGGGAGGCTTGGAGGGACCGGCCTCTCCTTAAGAGGCGGGTCCCTTCAAGGTCTTTTCCAATGGCGTGACTCTTAAGAGGCGGGTCCCTCCAAGGTCTTCAACAGAGCGGCAAGCTCGTGGGGGGTATGGGCAAGGAGGCGAGCGCCGTGGTCCCGGAGGAAGGTCTCGTCGCGGTAGCCCCAGGTCACGCCGATGTGCAGCATTCCGGAATTGGCCGCCGTAGCGATATCCACATCGCTGTCCCCCACCAATGCGCAGGCAGCAGGCGGAACGCCCAGCGCGTCCGCCTGCCGGTGCGGCAGAAAGGGGTCGGGCTTGGCCGGTGCGCCAGGGTACACGCCCTGCGCCGCGTCATAGCTGCCCGGACGCAGCACCTGCGCTGTCAGCCGCCGCACCAGGGAGTCCTGCTTGTTTGAGAGCACCCCTACCCGCATACCGGCCTCATGCAGCCCGGCAATCAGCTCCGGGACGCCGGCATAGGCATGGCGGGTGTGCAGGCACACCTCCCCGTACTGCCGGTCATACTCCGCCAGCACCCGGTCCACCTGCCCGGCGTCTCCCCTGTCCTCCTCCGGCATGGCGCGGCGAATCAGCTCCCGCGCCCCGTTGTTGATGAAGCGGAGGATGTCCTCCCGGCTGTGCTCGGGGTAGCCGAACAGCCGCATGGTGCGGTTGACGCCCTCACGGATGGCGGGTACCGTATCCGCAATGGTGCCGTCAAAATCAAATATCACTGCTGCAAGCATTCTGTCGTCCCCTTCCCTTCTGTTTCCCATACAGTATACCATTGCGCGCCCGAAAAGTCAACCGTTCCCGCAAATTTGACGTTCTGCACAAAATCAATGCTTAAATTTCGTGCAAAAACGTCATTCTCCGGCTTTCATTTCACCGGTCGGATGTGATATAATAATATGTTGGATTCATGAGAAAAAGAGGATTGAACAGTGATCAGAGAAGATTTGCGAAACATTGCCATCATTGCGCACGTAGACCACGGCAAAACCACGCTGGTGGACGGGCTGCTCCGCCAGGGCGGCGTCTTCCGCGAAAACCAGGAGACCGTAACCTGCGTGATGGATTCGGGCGACCTGGAGCGTGAGCGCGGCATCACCATTCTGGCCAAGAACACCGCGGTGCACTACAAGGGCGTCAAAATCAACATCATCGATACCCCCGGCCACGCCGATTTCGGGGGCGAGGTGGAGCGGATTCTCAAAATGGTCAACGGTGTGCTGCTGCTGGTGGACGCCGCCGAGGGCCCGATGCCCCAGACCCGCTTTGTGCTGCAAAAGGCGCTGGAGCTGAACCACCGCGTCATTGTCTGCATCAACAAGATTGACAAACCCGACGCGCGCCTGGGAGAGGTGGAGGACGAGATCCTGGAGCTGTTGATGGACCTGGGAGCGAACGACGAGCAGCTGGACAGCCCGATGCTCTACTGCTCGGGGCGAGACGGCACCGCATCGGCAGACCCGTCGCTCCCGGGCACGGATCTGAAGCCCCTGTTTGAAAAGATTCTGGAATATATCCCGGCGCCCGGCGGAGACCCGGACGCGCCCCTGCAGCTGCTGGTCAGCTCGATTGACTACAACGACTATGTCGGCCGCATCGGCATCGGGCGCATTGACCGCGGCTCGGTGCGCGTGGGGCAGGAGGTGGCCATCTGCAACTACCACAATCCCGGCGAGGTGAAAAAGAGCAAGGTGGTCTCGCTCTATCAGATCGACGGCCTGGCCCGCCAGCCGGTGGAAAGCGCCACCGTTGGTGACATTGTTTGCTTCTCCGGCGCGGGAAACATTACCATCGGCGATACCCTGACCGCCGTGAGCAACCCCGAGCCGCTGGAGTTTGTGCGGGTATCCGAACCGACCATGGAAATGACCTTTATGGTCAACGACAGCCCCCTGGCCGGTAAGGAGGGCAAATACGTCACCTCCCGCCAGCTGCGCGACCGGCTCTACCGCGAGCTGCTGCGCGACGTCTCGCTGCGCGTGACCGACGGCGACACCACCGATGAGTTCCGCGTGGCCGGACGCGGCGAGATGCACCTTTCCATCCTGCTGGAAACCATGCGCCGCGAGGGCTTTGAGCTGGCCTGCTCCAACCCCCGCGTGCTCTACAAAACCGTCAACGGCGAAAAATATGAGCCGATGGAACGCGTAACGCTGGACGTCCCCACCGAAATGGTCGGTGTGGTGGTTGAAAAGCTGGGCCAGCGCAAGGGCGATCTGCTCAGCATGTCCCCCATCGGCTCCCGTACCCGCATCGAGTATTCCATCCCCGCCCGCTGCCTGTTCGGCTACCGCTCGGAGTTCCTGACCGCCACACACGGCGAGGGCGTGATGAACACGATTTTTGACGGCTACGCGCCCTATCGCGGCGAGATTCAGATGCGCTTTACCGGCTCGTTGATTGCCTCCGAGGCCGGAGAAACCACGCGCTACGGCCTGTACAATACGCAGGACCGCGGACAGCTCTTTGTCGGCCCGCAGACCCAGGTGTATGAGGGCATGATTGTGGGAGAGAACCCAAAGTACGACGATATCGCCGTCAACCCCTGCAAGAAAAAACAGCTCACCGCCATCCGCTCCTCCGGCGCCGATGAAAAGCTGCTGCTTACCCCGCCCCGCATTTTCACCCTCGAGGAGGCCATTGAGTATATCTCGGATGACGACCTGATTGAGGTCACCCCCAAATCCATCCGCCTGCGCAAAAAAATCCTGAACACCGAGCTGCGCATGAAAGAAATGATGCGCCGCCGCAGAGAGCTTAAGGGACAATAATCTCTTGCCGAGGAAGAAGACCTTGGAGGGACCCGCCTCTTAAGGAGAGGCCGGTCCCTCGGGGGCCTCCCCCGGCGAGACCTTCCCCGGCGCAGACCCCCGATTTTCGCGCACTGTATTGCAATTACGGTATGCCCGGGG
>CALWQR010000063.1 GCA_944383705.1 uncultured Clostridia bacterium | reverse complement strand
AGGCGGGGCCCTCCAAGGTCTTTCATTCCTGGTTATTTTCAAAGCCGTGGATGAAGCCGGAGACATCGGCGGAGCAGATATCGCCTCCGATGACCTTATTGCGATAGACCAGCACATTGGCATAGACCGTACCGTCATAGCCGGCGTAATTGGTGACCGAAAAGGTATAGCGGGTCACCTCTTTGTTTTTGAACTTGAGCAGATTGAGGCCCTGTTCCTTCTGCATTTCATTGTAGGCAGCGAACACCTTGTCGAATTCGGCGGGAATGGTGACGGTTTTCACCTCCACCGGCTCGGCCTCCACCTGCCAGCCGAACTGCGACAGGAAATTGATGACGTCATCCTTGGTTTTGATTTTGTCATAGGAATAGCTGACGGCCGAATCCCCGGCTCCGGCCGTGGTGGAATTGTTGTCGGCATAGGTGGGGACAAAGGCGATGAGCGTAATCAGGACGGTCAGCGCCACGCAGGCCACGCCTACCAGCTTGATGGTGCTTGCGCGCAAAGAATAGATGAACATAACGAACCCTCCCGGCTTTCGGTGTATTTCTGGTACACTATATGAAACCGGGAGGGATTTTATGAACGAATCGGAAAAACAGCCGAAAAATTCAATCCAGCAGCGAGCTGTCCAGGTCCAGCCGTTCGGGAGTCTCGGCCGTGCGGACCGCAGAGGAATGCGACCAGACGCTGTGCACCAGGCCCACCATCATAAAGGTAGCCAGCATGGAGGAGCCGCCGCACGAGAGGAACGGGAGCGTAATGCCCACCACAGGCAGCATGGCAAGGTTCATGCCGATGTTCTCCAGAATCTGCACCACGAACATGGCTCCCACCCCCACGCAGATCAGCCCGCCGTAGTCGGAGTGAATGGCCAGCCGCGCAATCATGAAAATCCGCACCACAATCACCATAAACAGGATGACCACCACCAGTCCGCCGAGAAAACCGAACTTTTCGCAGATGGTGGCAAAGATGAAATCGGTATGGGAGGCGTCGAGAACTTCGTAATAATGCCCGCCGAAAATCCCGTTGCCGAAAAAGCCGCCGTTGGCGATGGCCTGCCGGCTGAGCAGGGGCTGGTAGCCCTTGCCCATCGGGTCCAGCTCGGGATTGAAGCCGACGATAATCCGGCGCCGCTGGTAGGGCTCCAGCTTTTCCCACAGATAGGGGGAAAGCAGCACCAGCACCACGGCGGCCCCGCCGAAATATCCGAGATGCAGCCCCGCGCAAAACAGCATGATGGCAATGATGGCCAGGTACACCAGCGCCACGCCCAGGTCGCCCGAGAGCAGGATCAGCCCCACAATCAGGGCGGCATGGCCGGCCAGCATCAGCACCGAAAGCGGCCTGTTGATGCGATCCTGCAGCGTAAACAGATGCTTGGAAAAGCTGCACACGAACGCGAATTTGACAAATTCCGACGGCTGAATCATAATGCCGACAAACGGGATGGTCAGCCAGCTTTTGTTCCCGGTTTCCATATTCACGCCGCTCTTCCCCCAAATCAGGGTGATGATGAGAATCAGCGCCGAGGCAATGAGCATCGGCAGCCACAGCCTGTCCACAATCAGCCGGAAGTCAACCGAGGCAATGACAACCGTTACCACGCTGCCAACCAGAAACATGGCTACCTGCATTTTCAGCTTGGACTGCCCAAAATTATCTACCGCGCCGTACACCGTGACAATGCTGATGACGCACAGCGCCATCACGCAGAAAAACAGCACGGGGTCCACGCACCGGACCGCGCCGGCGATGTAGCGTCTGATTTGTTGCATCGGCTGCTCCTTTCCCCGAGAATGATGAAATCCGGCAGGTGAAAACGGCAGCAGTGGACGGCCGGATGTCGGGGTGCTCGCGCTGCTGCCTTTTTGTCTTTCTGTATTTGCGGATGCGGGCGGGGCCGCATTGCCGGAAGCGCCGCCCACATCCGAATGAATGCCAATTCCCGCGTTGCCACAGAAATTGATTCAATTCATATGTTCCGGTGTGATTTCCACGCTCCTATGATGGCACAAACCGGTGTTCCCGCATTTTAATACTGCCGCCCCCAGATGACCATATGCTTTGCCGGCTTGCCGCAGCAGACGCACACATCGGAAAGGTGATCCTCCACGAACGGGATGCAGCGGGATTTGACACCGCCGGTCTGATCCTTGAGCTGCTCCTCGCAGGCAGCGTCGCCGCACCACATGGCCTTGATATAGCCCGACTGATTGGCCGCCAGATCCAGGAATTCGTCCAGCGAGCGGGCCTCGTAGGTGCGGCGGTCGCGGTTCTCCAGCGCGCGCTGGTACAGCTCGTCGTGCACCTTCTGCAAGGCCTGCTCCACCGCGTCGGGCAGGTTGTCCAGGCTTACCACCGTTTTTTCGCGCGTCACACGGCTGACCAGCACGCAGGAGTTGTTCTCCATATCCCGCGGCCCCAGTTCCAGCCGCAGCGGCACGCCCTTCATCTCGTATTGGCTGAACTTCCAGCCGGTCGAGTTGTCGCTGTCGTCCAGCCTGACGCGGAAGCGGCCGGCAAGCACCCGGCGCAGCTCCTCCGCCTTTTCCAGCACACCCTCTTTGTGCTGCGCCACCGGGATGATGACCAGCTGAATCGGCGCGATGCGGGGGGGCAGAATCAGGCCGTTGTCGTCCCCGTGCGTCATGATGATGGCTCCGATGGAACGGGTGGAAAGCCCCCAGGAGGTCTGATAGGGGTAGCGCTGTGTGTTGTCCCGGCCGGTGAATGTGATGTCAAAGGCCTTGGCAAACCCGTTGCCGAAATAGTGCGAGGTTCCCCCCTGCAGTGCCACGCCGTTGTGCATCATGGGTTCAATGGTATAGGTTTCCTCGGCGCCCGCAAACTTTTCCTTTTCGGTTTTGCGGCCGGTGTAGGCCGGAATGGCAAGCGTGTCGGCGTAAAAGCTGCGGTATACCTCCAGCATCCGCAGGGTCTCCTGCCGGGCCTCCTCCTCGGTCTCGTGCATGGTGTGCCCCTCCTGCCAGAGAAACTCGGAGGTGCGCAGGAAGGGGCGGGTGGTCTTTTCCCACCGCACCACATTGCACCACTGGTTGTAGAGCTTGGGCAGGTCGCGGTAGGACTGAATCACATTCCGGAAATGCTCGCAGAACAGGGTCTCGGAGGTCGGGCGCACGCACAGGCGCTCGGTCAGCTGGTTCTCTCCCCCCATGGTCACCCACGCGCACTCGGGGGCAAAGCCGGCCACGTGGTCCTTTTCCTTTTGCAGCAGGCTCTCGGGGATGAAGAGCGGCATATACACATTTTCATGCCCCAGCTCCTTGAAGCGGGCGTCCAGATCCTTCTGGATATTCTCCCAGATGGCGTATCCGTACGGCCGGATGATCATGCAGCCCTTCACGCCGGAGTAATCCACCAGCTCGGCCTTTTTCACCACATCCGTGTACCATTGGGCAAAGTCCACGTCCATGGACGTAATCTGCTCCACCATTTTTGCATTGTTCTTAGCCATGACAGTCTCAATCGATCCTTTCTCGGCGGCGCACAGGGAAATTCCGACAATCCCGCAATTCCCGTATAGTTCCGCAATTCTACATGATACTTTATTATACCCCGCAAAGCCGGAAATGTCAAGTGTTTTTTGTGTGACTGCGGCAAAGTAACGCATTTTTCCGGCGAGGACGGACGTCTGACGGCGGCGCCGCGTACTGCGCGGGTAAAAAACGGAGGAAAACAGCATGAAAATACAAATCTGCGGCGTGGCGTTTGACGACCTGAGTGTCCCCGAAGCCGTGCGCGCCGCCCTGCTGCCCGCAGAGGAGCCCTGCTGGGTTGTTACCCCCAACGCGGTCATACTGGAGCACTGCACGCGGAATCCCGGGATGCGGGATCTGCTCAATTCGGCCTCTCTGGTGCTGCCGGACGGCGCCGGCGTGGTGATGGCTGCCAGGCGGCAGGGTACCCCGCTGGGGGGGCGCACCGCCGGCATCGATTTTGGCGAAGCGCTGATGGCCGCAGCAGCAGCCGGCGGCGAGCGCGTTTTTTTGCTGGGAGGCCGCGAGGGAGTGGCCGAAGAGGCCGCCGCCCGCCTGTGCGCCGCTTACCCCGGGCTGCATATCTGCGGCTGCTATTGGGGGTATTTTGAACAGGCAGGCGAGGAAAACCGGCGGGTGCTGGGCATGATCCGCGCCTGCCGGCCGGATATCCTGCTGGTTTGCCTGGGCTTCCCCGCGCAGGAGCTGTGGATGCGGGAGAACCTGCCCTTCCTGCCCTCGGTGCGCGTCGCCGCTGGGCTGGGCGGCAGTCTGGATGTCTGGTCCGGCCGGTGCACCCGGGCACCCCGCTTCCTGCGCGAGCACGGCCTGGAATGGGCCTGGCGAATGGCTCATGCCCCCTCCAAGCTCCGCCATCTCCCCGCCCTCCTCCGCTTCACCCGCCTTGCCGGGAGATAGATGCCGCCGGAAAAGACCTTGGAGAGACCCGCCTTGGAAGGCTCCCCCCGGTGGGAGATAGATGCCGCTGGAGAAAGACCTTGGAGGGGCCGCCTCTTTCGGAGAGGCAGTCCCCTCCAAACCTCCCCTTGCGAGAACTTCCCCAGCCACCGCCCGCCTGTTTGGTGAATTGCCAATGAAAACGCCACGCCGGCGGGCGGCAGCCGGGGAAGCCCTTTTTCAGGGGAGGCAAAAAATAAGGGCATATCGCCATACAAAGCGATTTGCCCTGCATATCAGACAACCGGACAGCCATCATTGGCTGCCCGGTTGTCTATGGTATGGGTGTATTCCTATGCAACATATCAACTTTTGCTCTTGCTTTTGACGGGCCACTGACCACTGGCCACTGCTCATTGCTAATTGCACATTGCAAATTGTTCCATCCGCCCCCAAAAGAAATTCCCCGGCGCAGGCCCCCGGGCATACCGTATTTGCAATACCGTATGCATTGATGGGGGCCTGTGTCGGGGAAAGGTCTCGCCGGGGGAGGCTTGGAGGGACCGGCCTCTCCTCAAGAGGCGGGTCTCTCCAAGGTCTTTCCCAACGGTGGGACTCTTATCAGGCGGGTCCCTCCAAGGTCTTCCTATCCGGCAAAGGTCATCCGCTGCGGCTGCGGGGGAGCGCTTCGTCGTTGCTGCCGTCGTGCAGGGCACAGAGGAATGCGGCAAGGTAGGCCGCGATCTCCCCGACGCTGACCACGCCGCCCAGGATATGCAGCGCATCGGCCGCGCCGTAGAACACATCGCCGAACACGGTCAGCAGCAGGTAGTTCAGCAAAGAGACGCCGGTTTTGCAGGCCAGCACAATCAGGAACAGGAACAGCGCGCGGCGCAGATTTTTCTGCACGCCCTCATGCCGGCTCTTCAGGAACAGGTATCCCCCGAGCAGCAGAAACGGCAGCGCCCCCAGATATGCCGCCACATAGGTCAGCGCGTTTGCCCATTTTTCGGGCAATCGGATTCCGTTTTTCATATGTTCTCATCCTCCGTTTTTCAGGGATCGGGCGACTTGCCTTGAGTGAAAGAGGTACCGGGCGGCTCATATCCGCCGCCCGTACATCCGGTTCCATTGCAGGAAGCGCCCGCGGTCGATGGCGTCCGCCTGCTGCCGGAGCAGCCGCCAGCCCCAGTTGCCCTCGCTGCGGCCGGGAATGTTGAGGCGGGTATCGCTGCCAAACCCCAGAAGATCCTGCGCCGGGAAAATCACCAGCCCCGCATGGCTGGCCAGCATTCCGCGCAGGATCCCCCGGCAGGCCGCGTCCCAGTCCTCTCCTTCACAGCCGAAATAGGCCAGCAGTCGGCGCCGGGCCGCGGGCTCCAGCTCCCATACGTGCCCCAGCAGGGTATTGTTATCGTGCGTACCGGTATAGGCCACGCAGTCCTCGGGATAGGTGTGCGGCATGTGCGGGCTTTCCCCTTCCCCAAGGAAGGCAAATTGCAGCACCCGCATACCGGGAAAGCCGCTCTCCCGCACCAGCCGCCGCACGGCGGGGGTAATGTCGCCCAGGTCCTCGGCAATTACGGTTTTGCCGTGACAGAGCGGGCGCAGCGCACGGATGAGCTCCATACCGGGGCCGGGCTCCCAGCTCCCGCTGCGGGCGGACGTCTGGCCGGCCGGAACCGCATAGTAGGATTCCAGCCCCCGGAAGTGGTCGATGCGCACACCGTCGAACAGCTCCATCAAAAAGCCCATGCGCTCCCGCCACCACAGGTAGCCGTCCTCCCGCATGGCGTCCCAGCGGTAAAGCGGATTGCCCCAAAGCTGCCCCTCGGCGCTGAAATAGTCGGGCGGGACGCCGGCCACCGCCTCGGGGGCGCCGTCCGCTCCCAGCCGGAAGAGCGCCGGGTCGGCCCACACGTCTGCGCTGTCATAGGCCACGTAAATCGGCATATCCCCGATGACGCGCACGCCCTTTGCGTTGGCATAGGCGCGCAGGGCCAGCCACTGCCGGGCCGCCTCGTACTGCGTAAAGCGCCACAGGCGCAGGGCCTCCCGGTCGGGCTCCTGCGTCCGCCACTCTGTCCAGGGCAGCCCGCCGTTGGCCGCCCGGCAGGCCATAAAGCGGCAAAAGTGCTCGGTGTGCGGGTGGGTATGCAGAAACGCCTCCACGCCGCTCCAGTCCCGCAGCCGGGAGGCAGCCAGCGCCAGCAGGGGCAGCCGCTCCTGCTCCAGCCGCGCAAACTCACATGCATAGGGGACGCGCTGCCGCGCGCCGGAAAGCTCGGCCGGGGTCAGCAATCCCTGCTCGGCCAGATCGGGCAGATCCACAAAATACGGGTTGAGGCTGAACGCCCCGTGCGATTTGTAGGGCGAGGCGCATTCGTCCGGCAGGCAGAAGGGCAGCACCTGCCATACGCCGAAGCCGGAGCCGGCCAGCAGGTCCACCCACTCCCGCGCCCCGGCGCCGAACGAGCCCTGCGAGTAGTCCCCCCACAGGGACGAGACGTGCATCAGCACGCCGCTGCTGCGTTTCATTTCCGCATTCCTCCTTTGCTCTTCCGGGCGTCCGCGGCAGCTGCGCGGCGGAATTTTTGCGTTTTTTCCGGCCAAAACAGGCAAAAATCCGTTTTTTCCGGAAAAAACACGCGCCGGCGTCTTGACAAAACGCCCGGAATTTCATATAATATTTAATATTCCCATATCACACAGCATTCCCGGGCTGCACAGCCTTGCATGACAATGACAGCGGGAACCGGAAAGGATCAGAACAATGGATATCAAAGTCGTGAAATTCGGCGGCTCCTCCCTGGCAGACGCCGAGCACTTCCGTCAGGTGGCCGCAATCGTGCGCGCCGACCCCACCCGCCGCTATGTGGTGGTCTCGGCTCCCGGCAAGCGACACGCACAGGACACCAAGGTGACCGACATGCTGTATCACTGCTACGAAATGGCGCACAACCGCGAGGACATCACCGCGTACTTCCGGCAGATTGCCGACCGCTACCAGGCCATCATCCGCGAGCTGGGCATGTCGTTTGACATGAGCGGCGAGCTGGACTACGTGCGCGACAGCATTCAGCACCACACCGGACGGGATTTTGCCGCCAGCCGCGGGGAATACCTCAACGCCATCATTCTTGCCAAATATCTCGGCTTTGATTTCATCGACGCGGAATCTGTCATCTTTTTCAAGGACAACGGGCTTTTTGACGACGAAAAGACCAACGAGATGATGCGGGAGGAGCTGAAAAAGCACACCCGCGCCGTGATCCCGGGCTTTTACGGCGTGATGCCGAACGGCACCATCAAAACCTTCAGCCGCGGCGGCTCGGACATCACCGGCTCGATTGTTGCCCGGGCCTGCGAGGCCGCGCTGTACGAAAACTGGACCGATGTCTCGGGCTGCCTGATGGCCGACCCGCGCATCGTTCCCGATCCCCGGCCCATCCGCACCGTAACCTACCGCGAGCTGCGCGAGCTCTCCTACATGGGCGCCACCGTGCTGCATGAGGACGCCATTTTCCCGGTGCGCTTTGCCGGCATTCCCATCAACATCCGCAACACCAACGACCCGGAGGCCCCCGGCACCATGATTGTGGCCAATGCGCCCGACTACGACAGCGACACCGTCATCACCGGCATTGCCGGCAAAAAGGGGCTGTCGGTCATCGCCATCGAAAAGGATATGATGAACGCCGAGATCGGCTTTGGCCGCAAGGTGCTGGACGTGCTGGAGGACAACGAAATTTCGTTTGAGCACCTGCCCTCCGGCGTGGACACCATGAGCGTGGTGGTCTCCACCCGGAGCCTGGAGCCCCGCCGCGAGCGGGTGATTGCCGGCATCAACCGCCGGGCCCGGCCAGACAGCATTGTCAGCGAGGACGGCCTGGCCCTGCTGGCCGTGGTGGGCCGCGGTATGGTCAAGGCCAAGGGCACCGCGGCGCGCATCTTCTCGGCCATCTCGGAGGCCGGCATCAACATCCGCATGATCGACCAGGGCTCCAGCGAGCTGAGCATCATTGTGGGCGTGGACGAAAAGGATCTGGAAAAGGCGCTCCGCGCCATTTACAGCGAATTCGTCCACTGAACCAAGGCGGAGGAGGCCTTCCCTCCTCCGCCCGGCGACCCTCAGGCCATCTGATCGGGCAGCTTCCGCCCGCCCAGAATGTGAAAGTGCAGGTGGTGCACCGACTGGCAGGCGTCCTCGCCGCAGTTGGTAATCACGCGGTAGCCGTTGGTCAGGCCCTCGTCCGCCGCAATTTTCGGGATGGCCTCGAAAATCGCGGCTACCTCCGCGCTGTTTCCGGCGTTCACCTCATCGGCGCTGGCAATGTGCCGCCGGGGCACCACCAGCACATGCACCGGCGCCATCGGGTGAATGTCACGGAAGGCGTAGACGTGCGCATCCTCGTACACTTTGGCGGAGGGGATTTCCCCGGCTATGATTTTGCAGAACAGGCAGTCCATTACAGTCTCCTTTCGGTTGCCCCGTTGGGGGATTTTTTCATACAGCATCAGTATACAACAAAAAGCCCGGCTTGTCAACCGGGTTGCCGCAGAAAGGAGGCAAAAGAGCATGAAAAATCCCTTCCCCGACCTCTGGACCCGGCTGCAATGCGAGGGGCGGGACGTGGTCCTGTACGGCATGGGGGACGGCGCGGACAAGATTCTGCGGGTCTGCGCCGGGCTGGGCATCCCGGTGCGGGACGTCTTTGCCAGCGATGCCTTTGTGCGCGGGCAGCACTTTCACGGCCGGCGGGTGCTGCGCTGGGCCGAGGTGTGCCAACGCTACGACCCCGGCCGCCTGACCGTGCTGCTGGCCTTTGCCACCTCCCTGCCCGGGGTGCTGCGGGACATCCGCGCGGTGGCCGCCGCGGCGCCGCTCTATGTGCCGGACGTTCCGGTATGCGGCGAAGAGCTGTTTGACGCGGCCTTTGTACAGGCCCACCGCGAAGAGCTGGCGGCGGCGCGGGCGCTGCTGTGCGACGGCGAATCCCGCCGGATATTTGACCGGGTGGTACAGGGGCGGCTGACCGGCGACCCCGAGCTGCTGCTGGCGGCGCGCAGCGACCCTGCCGCCGCCATGCGGGAGCTGGTGTGCCCGGCCGGGCTGCGGGGGGCCGCAGACCTTGGCGCCTACACCGGGGATACCGCGCGTGGGCTGCTGGACGCCGGAGCGCGGCCGGAGTTCCTCCTCGCCATGGAGCCCGACGCGCACAGCTTCCGCAGGCTTGCCGCCTGGGCGGCAGCCGAATCCCGCACCCGGGTGCTGCCGGCGCAGGCTGCCGCCTGGGACCGGGAGGAAACGCTGGACTTTGCCGCCGGCGGCCGGGGCGCCGCCGTGCGGCCGGAGGAGCTGCCGGCCGGGCGGACGCACCGGCGTGTCCCCACCCCTGCCCTGCCGCCCGACAGTCTGCTGCAGGGGCGGCAGGTGGACTATATCAAATTCGATGTGGAAGGGGCCGAGGCGCAGGCGCTGGCCGGCTCGGCCGGGTGCATCCGCCGCTGCCTGCCCACCCTGCAGGTGTCGCTTTATCACCGGAGCGGCGACCTCTTTGCGCTGCCCCTTCTGATTCACCGTCTCTTCCCCGCCTACCGCGGCTTTTATCTGCGGCGCTTTGGCGGGCTGCCGGCCTGGGACATCAATCTGTACGTGCGAAAGGAGACAACCGATGCCGAAGCTGACCACCCTCTGCTATCTTGAACGCGGAGACGAATACCTGCTGCTGCACCGTACCAAAAAGGTACACGACGAAAACCGGGACAAATGGATTGGCGTGGGCGGCAAATTTGAGGAAGGGGAAAGCCCCGAGGACTGCCTGCTGCGCGAGGTGTACGAGGAAACCGGCCTGCGTCTGGAGCGCTACCGCTTCCGCGGCATTGTCACCTTTGCCTCGGACGCCTACCCCTGCGAATACATGCATCTGTTTACCGCCGACCGCTGGAGCGGCAGCCCGCACGACTGCGCCGAGGGTGAGCTGGCCTGGCTCCCCAAGCGCGAGCTGGCTGCCCTACCGATGTGGGAGGGGGACCGGATTTTCCTGGATCTGCTGGAGCAAAACCGGCCCTTTTTTTCGCTCAAGCTGGTTTACCGCGGCGAACGCCTGACTGCCGCATTCCTCAACGGCGCCCGCATCCGCTGACGCCGCGCCGGCCGCCGTTCTCTGAAATCCGCGAAACATTCTTTCACGTTCTGTTTTTATAAATGTTACACGTTTATGCAGAATTGCCGGTAAAATGTGTTATAATAATAGAATCAACATCATTTTACCCGTGAAAGGAGAACACAATATGCCAGGACCCGGTGGAGGAGGACACGGAGGAGGCTTCGGCGGCGGTGGCTTTGGCGGAGGCGGAGGCTTCCGCGGCGGCGGTGGCTTCCGCGGCCCACGCGGACCGCGCTATTACGGCGGATTCTATCCGCGCAGAGGATTTTTCGGCGGGGGCTGCTGCTCCGGCTTTCTCGGTGCGCTGATGGCGCCCTTTTTGATGATCATTCTGGCCGTGGTGCTGGTGGCCGGCACCCTGACCTCCGGCTTTGCCACGCTGCTGGCCGGCGGTGAGCTGCGCTACAACGAGGAGCGCTTTCAGGATTACGCCAACGAGCAGTATGCCGCCGCGTTCGGCGCCAACAGCGCGGGCTATGAGGACAACCTGCTGCTGGTGTTCCTGACCGAAGAGGATTACGAGGGGTATTCCTGCATCGCATGGGTGGGAGACAATGTTCGCACTGATATCAACAACCTGTTCGGGGACGAGTACACCGTGTTCGGGCGGACGGTGAACCGCTCAATCGCCTCCAACTACAAATATTCGCTGGATTCCAACATCGCACAGGTGATGGAGACAATGACCGATGAGGTGCTGTCTCTGGGCGGCGACAGCTCCTTCAAAACCGAACCGGCCGGAGAGCACGCCGCATCCCGGCTGATTGACTACACCGCCGGAAAGAGCGAGCTCTCCCTGACCGAGGCAACCGTCAACAATGCGCTGACCGCCTTTACCGATGCCACCGGTATTCCAGTGGTTGTGGTGGTGGATACCCTGGACAGCGTCTTCTCCAGAACCCTGACCACCGAATCGATCCTGGTGCTGATTCTGGCAGTGGTGCTGATTGTCGTTGCCATCGTTCTGATTGTCCGCTATTTCCGCCGCCGTGACCGCGGAGCTGAGGAGTAATTCTTGCGCTGGGAAAGACCTTGGAGAGACCCGCCTGAGAAAATCTCGCCGCAGGAAAAGACCTTGGAGAGACCCGCCTGAGAAAATCTCGCCGTAGGAAAAGACCTTGGAGAGACCCGCCTCTTAAGGAGAGGCCGGTCCCTCCAAGCCTCCCCCGGCGAGACCTTCCCCGGCGCAAGGCCCCCAGTTTTGCATACTGTATTGCAAATACGGTATGCCCGGGGGTCTGCGCCGGGGAATTTCTTTTTGGGGCGGATGATGGCAATGTGCAATTAGCAATGAGCAGTGAACAGTGGACAGTGGACAGTCAAAAGCAAGGGCAACAGTTGGTATGTTACATAGGAATACACCTATATCATCAAAAACCGGGCAACCTATGGCGGCTGTCCGGTATTTTGGTATGCAGGGCAAATCGCATTGGATGGCGATATGCTCATATTCTTTTGCATACCTCCCCCGAGGGACCGGCCTCTCC
>CALWQR010000062.1 GCA_944383705.1 uncultured Clostridia bacterium | reverse complement strand
GCACAAGGGAGGCTTTTAACGAGCGGTTCGCCAATGTTTTCAACAAATTAGAATTTGGGGCTCTCCAAGGTCTTCTCGCCGCCCGTCCGTGCCCGGCCGCAACCGCCCGCGCAAGTGCAAAATGCCCCGGCGCTCCGTTGCCCACCCGCGCCCGGCCGCAACCAACGGACACCCCGGGCAAATACAAAACGCCCCGGCGCTACGCTGCCTCGCCGCGCCCAGCCGAAAGCCTCAAAAAGCCATCCGCCCACAAGAAAAATTCCCCGGCACAGGCCCCCGGGGTACCGTATTTGCAATACAGTATGCGAAAGTCGGGGGCCTGTGCCGGGGAAGTTCTCGCAAGGGGAGGCTTGGAGGGGACTGCCTCTCCGAAAGAGGCGGCCCCTCCAAGGTCTTTTTCATCGGTGGGAATCTTAAGAGGCGGGGCCCTCCAAGGTCTTCTCCAAGGCTTTGTTTTCATCAGCGAGGTGTTTTTTCAGGACGTCGAAAAGGTCATCGGTGATGACGTGCTCGATGCGGCAGGCGTTGTCCTCGGCCAGGTCGGGGTCGGCGCCCAGGCTGACCAGCAGGCGGGTAATGACGCGGTGCCGCTCATAGACAGCAGCGGCGCGCTGCGCGCCGGCATCGGTCAGGGCGAGCTCGCCCCCGGCGCCCACGGTCAGGTATCCTTTTTTTTGCAGCAGGCTGACCGCGCGCGAGACGCTGGGGCGGGAGTAGCCGAGCTCCTCGGCCACGTCCACCGAGCGGGCGGACGCCCCCCGGTTTTTGAGCAGCAAAATGGTTTCGAGATACATTTCTTCGGATTCACTGTACTTCATGGCGACCTCCCGTCAGGGTTTTGCAGAATATCAAATCAGGCAGCGCTTCCCCGCCCCGCCCTCAGGCGTTGCCGGGGGCGTCCGGGGAGCCGGGCTGCGCGTCCGGCGATGGGTTCGCGTCCGCCGACGGCTTCGCATCCGCCGATGGCTTCGCATTCGCCGCGGAGCCATCGGCCGCCGCAGGCCCGGTTCCGGCCGGCAGGTCCGCAGGGCCGGGCGCATCGCCCCCGGCCCGGTACTGCATCAGCGCCAGCTTTTGCACCAGGTGGTTCAGCCGGTGCTTTTGCACCGACAGGTCGATGGAAAGATCAAACAGCTTAATCAGCACCACAAATATGATGAACAGAAAGACGAAATTGGCCGGAGAGAGGATGCCCAGCAGCTCGGAGGCCCAGATGGCAATGCCCGGGAACAGGCTGAGCAGCACCAGGAAAAAGGCAAAGAAAATCCAGTAGAGCGAATCGTCGATGTTCAGCTGTGCTTTGCGGATTTTGAAGAGCACGAATACCGTGACCAGCACCGACACGGCTATCAGCACCACGCGCAGGGCAAGACTCATGCGTTGTCACCTCCAGTCAGGCGGATTTTTTTGCGGCACCACTGAATGAACATGATGGAAAAGCACATGTGCAGCATGTAGCGGATCGAGCGCGAAAAGCTGAGATAGCTCTCGCCGGCAATGCGCTCGTGCATTTCCACCTGCACCTCGCACACCCGCGCGCCGCTGCGAATCAGGTGCGCCACGGTATCGGGCTCGGGGCCGTAGTCCACCTGCTCGGCCATGGCCTTCATCGCCGCGCGGCCGAACATGCGCATTCCGGAGGTGGGATCGCGGATGGTTTTGCCGGTGGTCAGCTTCAGGGTCAGCTGAATGACGTTGCTGCCCAGCATCCGCAGCCCGTGGGGCTTTTTACGGCTGACAAACCGCGAGCCGATGCAGATGTCGCACTCCCGCATGGCCTCGGCCATATCGGCAATGTAGCGGGGGTCGTGCTGCCCGTCCCCGTCAAACTGCACGGCATAGCGATAGCCATGGGTGTAGGCGTACATCATGCCGGTCTGCACGCCGTCGGCCAGCCCGACGTTGATGGGCATGTCGATGCAGTGATACCCGCGGCGGCGGCAGATTTGCAGCGTATCGTCCCGCGAGCCGTCGTTGATGACCACATAGTCGTACTGCGGGTAGTTGGCAATCAGATCGTCCACCACGCGCTCAATGTTTTCCGCCTCGTTGTAGGCGGGAATCACAATCAGAATCTCCTGTTTTTCTTGCATGTTCCGTGCGACACCTTTCCCGACCGCCGGACGGCGGTCTGATATCAAACTGATTCTTATTTCTTTCTGCGCAGGAAAACCGCATACACCCAGCGCTTGAGCCACGGGGGAATGCTGACAAACACCCGGACGGTGATCATGTTCAGCCGCCGGCGGGTGCGGGTAATCATCCCATGGCTCAGCATATAATCCTGCAAAAAGCGCCAGCCCTGCACCTGCCGCGCGGCGCTGCGCCTTTGATAAAACCCGTTGCCGACCCGAACGTAGACAAGCGGCTCGTTGAGGTTGGCAAACCGGCACCCGGCCTGCATCATCCGCAGCCACAGGTAATAGTCCTCCAGCAGCGGCAGCGGCTGATATCCGCCGCATTGCAGCAGGGCCTGCCGCCGGATGCACACCGACATGTGATTGATGGGATTGCGCCGCCTGGCAAGGCGGAGGATCTCCTCATGCGTGGCGGGAAAACGGCAGATCCGCTTTTCTTCCTCCGGCGACTCCCGGAACTCCGCCGTATCCGTGCCGAGCACGTCCACGGGATTGGAGGACAGGAACGCAAGCTGCCGCTCAAAGCGGGTGGGAGCGCTGATGTCGTCCGCGTCCATCCGGAAAATATAATCGCCCGTGCAGTACTCCTGGCCAATCTGCAGCGCGCGGCCGAGACCGGCGTTCTTCTCCTGGGGCAGGTAGCGGACAATTTCCTTCTTCCTCCCCGCGCTGGAAAATTCATGCAGCACATCCAGCAGTGCCTGGGGCAGCGGACCGTCAAACACCACAACAATTTCATCCGGTTTTCGGGTCTGGTCCTCGTAAATGCTCCGCAAAGCCAGCCGCAGATGCTCCGGGGAATCCTTTTCGTACACCGACATCAATACCGAAAGCTTCATACGTCCTCCTTATGTGTCCCGTCCGGCCGCCGCGCCCCGCGCAGACCGCAGATCACACCGGCCGCCAGAACCAGAATTGCCACGGCGCAGGCGGCAATGATGCTGTAGCTGGCGCCGTTGGGGCCAAGCCAGCCAATGGCCGGAGCGGTGGCCAGCAGACAAATCAGAAAACCGGCAGCATACCCGGCCAGCAGCCAGCGGAAGCCGCGCAGAACAATGACAACCATGCTCAGAAAGCCCAGATAAGAGACGGCGGCATTGACCCACAGAATCGGCATCAGCAGAAAGCAGAACGGCCGGATCTGTTCGCCAAACACCAGTATCAGCACAGGCTCCCCGAACGGAAGGGCCAGCAGCAGCACCGCGGCAAAAGCCGCGAGAATCACCAGCGAAAGCTTCAGCAGCAGCCGGCCAAAGCCCCGCCGGTCGCCTGCCAGCCGCAGCCGGGCAAAGGCCGGAGCAAACGGGTTGTACAGATACCCCGCCGCGGCCTGCACCAGCATGGCCGGCGCAAAAATGGAGGAGTAGGCCCCCAGCACATCGCCGCCGCTCTGCTTTTCCAGAATCAGCTTGGGCACGGTGGTCAGCGCCGCGTACAGAAACAGGTACACGCACAGTGGCAGGGTCTCGCGCGCCAGGCGCAGGCAGCGCGGCAGAGCATCCAGCAGCCCAAAGGCGGCAAGCCTCCGGACGGCCGGCAGGTCATACAGCAGCGTGGAGGCGCAGGAGAACAGCGACATGGACAGCAGAGCGGCGTTCAGGCTGCCCCAGGGCCAATAGACAGCCAGAAAGCAGACCAGCAGCCCTGCGCCCTTGACGGCAAAGGACTTGCCGGCAATGTCCAGCCGCCCCTGCCGCTGCGCAATGCCGTGCAGAACGTCCGAGAAGCACTCGGCCAGCCGGAACAGCATAAACAGGAACACGGCAAGCAGCTGCCCCCCCAGATACCCGCTGACCGGCGAGAACAGCAGGCAGGCGGCCAGCGCCGCGGCGCAGGTCAGGGTCCGCAGCCCGACATAGGTGGTATTGCTGTATTTGCCCTCGGCATCCGACACCTGAAAGCTGCGGATGCCGAACATGGCAACCGTCTGGAAGGTGGCGCTGACCGACATGGCCACCGACAGGACACCTGCGTCGCTCAGCCCGCCAAGCACCGTAACCAGCACGGTCACGGCCCACTGCGCGCCAAGATAGAGGATATTGCCGGCGGCGTTCCACAGGAGCTGCCGCCGCATCGGGTACTCCCTCTGCTCTGCCGGGTTACAGCTGCGCCACATACAGCGTCACCACCGAGCCGAGCAATACCGCCGACAGGGTACCGAACACCAGCGTGCTCATAACCCGCTCCCGCATCCGGTTGACCACACGGCAGCTCCCGAAGCAGTACAGCAGCAGGGGCAATACGGGAACCAGATATCTCCACTGGCAGCCGTTGATGGTCTCGTGTCCGACCGGCGTAAACGTGATATACAGCGCGCTGGCAACCAGGCACAGCTGCACAAAGCAGGTCAGGAGGGAGACGGCCTTGAAGGAGCCCACCCCTTCAAACGCATCGGCCTCGCTTTTGTCCGTAAAGGCGCAAAAGGCAATCAGGAACAGCGCAACCGTGGCAAACCAGGCAGAGGCATTCAGATAAGCGAACGAAGCACAGGAAACGGTTGCCTGCCCCAGGGAAAGATACTCGCCCAGAAAGCGCAGCAGAATGCCCGCGTAGCGAAGCGGATGCCGCAGGATTCCCTTGACCTGCTCCGCCCCGTTGACGTCCGCCCCGCCGCGCAGGTCGCTTGCCCCCTCCATATCAATGAAAAAGGGCAGCAGGAAGGAAAGGACAACAACCGCCATGACAATCAGACAGGCGCGCAGATAGCGCCTGCGCTGCGCACGGTCGCGGAATTTGGACTTGTGCATCCACAGAAACGGGATCCCCAGCACCACGTAAACAGCCTTCGGCCCGCAGCCAAGCACCAGCGCCGACAGCATGGAAATGACGCTGGAGCGGGTCAGCGGCTGCTCCGGCCGCTGCATTTCCGAGAGGAACACCGCCAGCGCATAGGTCAGAAAAGCGGTGACCCAGTAATCGTAGTTGATGCCGGAGGCCAGAAACATGCAGGTGGGCATCAGGCAGATGGCCGAGAACAGGTAAGCCCCGCTCTTCAGGCGGCGGATGCCGGCGGCAATGACAAACGCGTATATCAGGACATTGGCCATCTTCAGCACAAACATCTGCAGAATAAAGTCAATCGAGAGCCAGTCCGAGAGCGCAATCAGGAAGGCCTGATGCAGATAGGCGATATAGGTATAGGGGTTGAACGGATGCCCGTTTTCCCGGAAGGAGGACTGGCTCATGCTCAGCAGCGCGGCATTGGTCGGCTCAATTGCCTGCCCGTATTCCGCTGCCGGATAGAAAATCATAGCCTGCCCGTAATCGGCAAAGCTCCGCTCGTGGAACAGCAGCGTCCGGCTGATCAGCTCGCTCCGGTAATAATGAATCTGGTCATCCCAGGCCAGCATGGTGGTGACGGGCAGGATATAGGCAAACAGAAAGCCAATCAGCACCGTGACAAGGAAGAACAGCCTGGCAGGGCTCCCTCCCCTGCCGCCGACCGCGTGCCAGAGCAGCCGCGCCGCAACCGCCAGCACGGTCAGCACCACCATCAGCAGAATCGACCACCGGCTGACATAGCTGAACAGCAACAGGCCGAACAGCGCCAGCGCGTAAAGGAGCGCCGTGCCCCACATGAGCAGGTAAAGCAGCAGGCGCCACCGCCCGCGCCCGTATTCCTCGCGCCCGCAGGCCCATATGCGGCGAACCGCCCCGCGGACGGCCGAGAAATACCCGACCCGGGAATCGAACACCGCCAGCAGCACCGCCAGCAGCGCAAACACAATCAGTGGGACCGGCTCAAACGCATAGGTCACGCCAAACGAAATTTCCTCGGCCACCAGCTCGCCGAACCCAAAGCGCCCGTTGACGTCCAGACAAAGCAGGCTGTAGCTGCCCCCGGGCAGATAAAAGGTGGCCTCAGACGTCCCCTGCGCAAACTCAATGCACAGGGAGTGCCCCTCGGTCAGCGCCTCCCCCTCCGCCGCATAAAACAGCTGCAGCTCGGTGTCCTGCGGCAGGGGCTGCGCAAACCGGACGGTCAGCTTGTTGACCGGCGCCCCGGAGACCGGAATCAGCAGCTGCGGGTCCTCGCCAACCGGCAGGAATTCGGGGGCGCCGTCTGGTAGCAGCTGCACCTCGTAGCCGCTTTGCTGGCAGGAAAGCACGTCGTCCTGCCCCACCACCTGGGCGGAGAGCTGTGTCTCTGTTCCGTGCGCCGAGCAGACGGCCGTCAGAAGCAGGGCAAGGAATACCGTCAGTATGCCGTACCAGACACGTCGGTATCGTTTCAGAAAAAGTCCCAGCCGGTACATAAAATATCCTCCGGATCTGTATGGAATGGGTTGGGCTGTGCCGCACGCGGGGCCGGATACCGGCCCCGCGGTTATTTCGGTTCAAACGAAGCGTCCAGTGAAAAATTGGGATTGTAGTAGGGGTCCCCCTGCTCCAGCACATCCTTCCACTGCTCGGCAAACCGGCGGCAGTCCTCGCGGAAGCGGGCTTTGCGCGCCTCGGTGCCGTCATCCCGCCCGCGGGTCCGGGATTCGTAATGATAGGCCTCGGCAAACGGGGTCCATACAATCAGCCGCCCGGTCCGGCGGATGCGCAGGCAGAAATCCACATCGTTGAAGGCCACGGGATAGGATTCGTCCATGCCGCCAACCTCCCGGTAGACCTCCGCCCGCACCATCATGCAGGCGGCCGTCACAGCGCTCATATCCTGCGCATAGCAGGCGCGGCCCATATACCCGATTGTCCCCTTCGGATACCGGTAAAACGCATGGCCGGCAATCCGGTCGGCCCCCAGCCCCAGCACAATGCCCGCGTGCTGAATGGTGCGGTCCGGGTAATACAGCATGGCGCCCGCCGCCCCGACGTCCTCCCGCTGCACATACATCATCATCTCCTCCATCCAGCCGGGGGTGATAATCTGAATGTCGTTGTTCAGCAGGACCAGATAGCGGCCGGTTGCCTGCCCTGCCGCGTAATTGTTGATGGCGGAAAAGTTGAACGGCCGGTCGTAGTGCAGCACCCGGATGTTTTCGTGCTCCTGCAGCTCCCGGTAATACTCCGACAGGGCCGGCTCATCCGACCCGTTATCCACAATCAGAATCTCGTAGTTCGGATAGGTGGTTTTTTGCAGCACCGACTGAATGCACCGTCGCAGCGTGCGGACATGGTTTTTGTTCGGAATCAGGATGCTGACCTTTTCCGGCTCCTCCTCCCGCAGCCGATAGCGGATGCGGTAAATGGTGGGAAACGCCCGGGAGCTCTCCACCTTTGCCTGATAGCCGCTGGCCCGGATGTTGTCCTGCACGGCGTGCTTGCCGGCCTCAATGGCATAGGTTTTGGAGCTGATGTCCATGGCCACCGATTTGGGGTGCGAGCGCCAGAAATACAGCAGCTTGGGGATGTGCACCACATTCCGGGCGTTTGCGGTCAGGCGCAGGATCATGTCGTGGTCCTGGCTCCCGTCATACTCCCGGCGGAAGCGCCCGGTCTTCTCCAGCACCTCGCGGCTGAAGGCTGAAAAATGGCAGATATAGTTGTTGGCCCGCAGATTGTCCGGGGCAAAATCCGGCTTGAAATGACAGGTAATCAGCTTGCGGATGTCGGGGCTTTCAAACGTGGCCTCATCGGTGTAAACATAGTCCGCCCCCTGCCCGCAGATGGCCTGCATCATCTCAAACAGCGCCGAGGGGTGCAGGATATCGTCGTGGTCGAACAGCGCGATATATTCGCCGGTGGCCATATCCAGGCAGGCGTTGGTGTTCTCGGAGATGCCCAGGTTCCGGTCCAGCTTGCGGTACAGGATGCGCGGGTCCTTCTCGCGCCAGCGCGTCACCGCCCGGCAGACCTCCCCGTGCGCGTCGTCGCTGCCGTCGGCCAGGCAGAGCTCCCAGTGGGAGTAGGTCTGCCCCACAACCGAGGCAATCATCTCGTCCAGAAAGGGCACCGGCGTGTTGTACAGGGGCACCAGAATGCTGAACTTGATGCTGCGGTCAAAGCAGGTGCACTCCTCACGCACCCGCTGCTCCATCGGAATTTTGCTCAGGTCCACATGCCGCCGTTTGCGGCGGCGACGGCGCTCGGCCAGTTTCTGCCGGATTTTGCGCGCGGTGGCCCGCAGACCGTCCCAACGCAGGCTGCGCAGCACCTTTGCCGCGGTGCGCAGCGGCGAGAGACGCTTGAAAAAGTCCAGCGTTCCCCGCACCGGCTTGGTGATTTTCCAGGACGCCGAGTTGGCAATGCAGTCGTATTGCTCCTGCAGCCGGTCGCGCTCCGCCCGCAGCTCGTCCCGCTCCGCGGCGGTTTCGGCATACAGCTTTTCGTATTTCTTCAGCCGCTTCTGCGCCCGTTGCAGCTCGCGGCGCAGTTTTCTCAGGTCGCCGGCCTCGGTCATGCCGGCCTCAGACACCTCTTGCGCGTTTTTCTTGTTTCTCACTTCATGTCCTCATTTCCCAGGATTGCATACATACAGGCTCAGCGCTCGGAGTTTTTGTACAGGTCGCACACCTCCCGTGTCTCTCCCGTCATGCGGACGCGGCCGTGCTCCAGCCAGACCACACGGCTGCACAGCCGCTCGATCTGCTCGATGGCGTGCGAAACAATCAGCACGGTTGTTCCCCCGCTCATCAGCTCGTTGATGCGCTTTTCGCACTTCTGCTGGAAGAGGAAGTCCCCCACCGCAAGAATTTCATCCACAATCAGAATGTCTGGCTTGACCAGCGTGGCAATGGCAAAGCCCAGCCGGGCAATCATGCCGGAGGAAAAATTTTTGACCGCAACGTTTTCAAAATCCCACAGCTCGGCAAAATCCAGGATTTCGCTGTACTTGTTGCGCACAAAATCCCGGCCGAAGCCCAGCACCGAGCCGTTGAGATAGATGTTCTCCCGCGTGGTCAGCTCCATATCAAAGCCCGCGCCCAGCTCAATCAGCGGCGAGATGGTGCCATAGGTGCGCACGCTGCCCTCGCTGGGCTCCAGAATGCCCGAGATGATTTTAAGCAGCGTGCTCTTGCCCGAGCCGTTGAGCCCCACAATGCCCACCACCTCGCCGCGCTCGATCTGCAGCGTGATGTCGGAGAGCGCCACAAATTCCTCAAACCGGATCTGCTTTTTGAGCGCCTTGATCAGGTACTCCTTGACGTTGTCCACCTTTTCCTTGGGCATATTGAAGCGCATGGTGACGTGGCTGACGTCCACAACCGTCTGGTTCTGCAAGCATATCACCTCCGTTGATTCCTCAGACATAAAAGATGAATTTGTTCTGCTTCTTCTGGAACACCAGCAGCCCTGCAAGCAGAAAGATCAGGGAATAGGCCAGGCAGATCAGGTTTTCGGAGAGCGAGGGCACCGTGCCGTATAGGGTCACCGCGCGGAAATACTCCACATAGTGATACAGCGGGTTGAGGCGCACAATGCTCTGCATCCAGCCCGGCAGGATGCTGATGGGGTAAATGATGGGGGTCAGGTACATCCACAGCGTAATGAATACGCTGTACAGATATCCCACGTCCCGGAAAAAGGTATTCAGCGTTGCCAGAATCAGACTCAGGCCGAAGTTGAAAATGAACAGATAAATGATGGGCACCACAAACAAGAGCAGGGTCCACTGCGGCGTAACCCCCACAATCAGGAACACAATCACCGCCGCAATCAGCGAAAACAGCAGATTGACCAGCGCGTACAGGCATTTTTCCAGCGGGAAGATGATTTTGGGAATATACACCTTTTTAATCAGCCCGGAGGCCCCGATGATGGAGGACATGGAGAAGTTGGTGGCCTCGGATACAAAGTTGAACAGGATATAGCCGGTCAGGTAGTAAACCGGAAAATCGTCAATCTCGTACCGGAAGATGTTGGCGAACACCGCGGTGAGCACCAGCATCATCAGCAGCGGGTTGAGGATGCTCCAGAGAATGCCCAGAATCGAGCGGCGGTATTTGGTTTTGACGTCCCGGGTGACCAGGTCGCACAGCAGCGGCCGGTATTTCCACACCGAGGAAAGGGTTTTGCGGAAGCCTCCGCGGTCGCCGAAGAGCTCCAGCAAAAACAGCACCACAACAAAGGGCAGCAGGAAGGTCAGCACCAGCGTCTGATAATTGACATTCAGCCGGCGGGGATTGAGCACAATCTGCTCCAGCTCCAGCTCGCAGCCAACATCCTCGCACAGCTCCAGCCGCAGGGCGGATACGCTGCGCTCCAGCCGCAGGTAGGTGTCCTTGTTCTTGACCTCCACCGGCGCGGAAAAGCGGTTTTCCGCCGTGAACGGCTCGTCCGGCGTTTCGGTGTACGCCACCGTGACCTCGGTCAGCTCCCGGTCGATTGAGCCGTCAATCAACAGGTTCTGCACATATATCGGCTCGTCGCAGCGCACCTCAATGGCTGGATTTTCCTCTACTGAAAGCAGGCCGAACTCGGTCGCATCCCAACCGATTGTGGAAATCTGCTCCCCCGTAAAGCTGACAGTGGGCAGGTCCTGCAGCAGATTCCGGATGTTTTCCTGACTGAACTGCCAGACCGACAGCCACAGGCTGAACAGCAGGCAGACAATAGCCGTGCCGACCAGTATCAATGTTTTTCGTTTGATCATCTATGCAATCACTCCCGTTATACAATCCGTCAGACACCCCCGAAACAGCCCGGGCCGCTCCGCGCGGGGCGGCCCGGGACTGTGACAATATGGCATGGTTGGTATTAGTATACCACTTTTCCGGCTGTTTGTCAATGTTTTTCCGGGTTTTCGGTGTGTGCCGGCCCGCAAAAGCGCCTCTCCGGACGCCATTCCGGCACAAAAAGCAGCGCACCGAACAGGCAGCAGGGTGTTCGGTGCGCTATGGCGGCCGCAGAAGCCCGGGCTCCGGGGCGCGCGGACGCTCACTCGGGCAGGGTCATGTCCCCCTCGCGGATCCAGCCGATTTTGCGCAGCGGAATCGTGAAGAGCACCGACAGGACCGCCGGCAGGACAAAGCAGATCAGCGCCAGCCCCAACCAGTCCCACGCGGTGACGGGGTCCGGATAGGCGGGGTCCAGCCAGCCGAGAATGATGCCGATGGGCCCCAGCAGCCCGCAGGTGCCCATGCCCGAATTGATGGCCGCGCCGTACATGCGCAGCTCAAACACGCAGGAGGCCAGCGGGCCGGTAATGGCCGAGGCCAGAATGGTGGGCAGCCAGATGCGGGGATTGCGGATGATGTTGGGCATTTGCAGCATACTGGTGCCAAGCCCCTGCGAGACCAGACCGCCCCAGCGGTTCTCCCGGAAGCTCATCACGGCAAAGCCAACCATCTGCGCGCAGCAGCCCGCCACCGCCGCCCCGCCGGCCAGCGCCAGCCCGGGGTCGCCGCTGCCGATGCCCGAAAGCCCCAGCGCGGCACAAATTGCGGCGCTGCTGATGGGCAGGGTCAGCGCAATGCCAACCACCACCGACACCACAATGCCCATCACAAACGGCTGGCAGGTCATGGCGAACGAAATCAGTCCGCTGACCAGATCCACCGCCTTGCCGATGTAGGAGGCACACCAGACGCTCAGCAGTCCCCCGACCAGAAGCGTGACGAAGGGCGTAACCAGAATGTCCACCTTGGTTTTTTTGGAAACCAGCATCCCCACCTCGGCCGCGATGATGGCGATAATCAGCACGGCAAGCGGTCCCCCTGCCCCGCCGTTGGAGTTGGCCAGCCAGCCGACGGCGGCACAGGAATACACCACCAGCGGCGAGGCCTTGAGCGAATAGGCAATGGCAACCGCCATGGCCGGGCCGGCCACCGCCGAAGCGCCCGCGCCAATGGTATCCAGAATCTGCAGGCCGGGGATCATTCCCAGCGCCTTGAAAATGGTTCCAATCAGCAGCGAGGCAAACAGCCCGAAGGCCATGGCACTCATGGCGTCAATCAGATAGCGCCGGGCCAGGCGCCTGAGGGTTTCTTTCATCTTTGTTTCAACCTTCCCTGTATTTTGGTAAATATTATATCACATTTTCCCGCGCGAGACAAGCCCAAAACTGCCCAAACTCGGGCCCCTGCGGGCGGCAAAACTGATATTCCTGACAACTCCCTGCAAACAGCAATCCCATCGCCCCGATTTCATGAACAAAATGCAAACCGCAAAAAGAGCGCAGGCGCGCGAATACCGCGGAGACCGGCAGCGGACGCCGCGGAGGCCGGCAGC
>CALWQR010000061.1 GCA_944383705.1 uncultured Clostridia bacterium | reverse complement strand
AAGAGCATATTGCCATGCAAAGCGATTTGCCCTGCATATCAGAAAACCGGACAGCCGCCATGGGTTGCCCGGTTTTTGATAATATGGGTGTATCTATATGTAACATATCCGTTTTTTTCTTGCTTTTTCCTGACCACTGGCCTTTGCCAATTGCTCAACGTTCATTGCCAATTGTTCCATTCAAAGCGTTTCGCCAAATGCGCAAAAGAGCCGGTATTCCGGAGTTCCACTACCCAGCCGCGCCCATCCGCAGTCTCCCAAAAATTCATCCGCCCCCAAAAGAAATTCCCCGGCGCAGGCCCCCGGGCATACCGTATATGCAATACAGTATGCAATACTGGGGGCCTGCGCCGGGGAAGGTCTCGCCGGGGGAGGCTTGGAGGGACCGGCCTCTCCTTAAGAGGCGGGTCTCTCCAAGGTCTTTTCCTGCGGGAACTTACTCATGCTGAACCTCCGGGATGAGGGCTTTGGCCAGGCGGTAGCGGCCGCTGAATTTCAGATGGAGGTATCCGATTGTGGAAAAAATCAGCGCACCGGCCAGGTCCACCATCAGGTCCTTCATGGTATCGGTCAGTCCGGTATCCAGGTAGCCGTTGATGGTATAGGTCTGGCCGTCCGCGGTGGTAATCAGGGTTTCGGTGATATCCCGGATGACCACCGGCGTCTGCCCGTCAGGGCTGAACTTGCCGCTGGAAATCAGGGTCAGGATGGTGTCCTTCTGCATATCGCTGCGGGTCAGCAGGTCGGTGAAGTACTCGAAAAATTCCCAGACAACGCCGATGGAGAGCGAAAAGCAGCAGGCCACCAGCGCCAGGAAGAAGGGGGAGAGCTCAAACGCCACTTTTTTGCTGCGGTTGCAGATTTCCACCAGCGCAAAGCCGAAGGCTGCAAACAGGAAGCCGTTGAGGCAGTGCAGCAGGTCGTCCCAGAACGGGAAGCGCGCATAGAATTTCCCCACCTCGCCCAGAATTTCGGCGGCGAAGACAAACAGCATGGTGATGATTTCCAGCGCGGTGGAAAGCCGGATCCGCAGCTTTTCCTCCAGAAAGGCGGGCAGGAAAAAGAGCAGCAGGGTCAGGAAGCCATTGAAGCACCCGGTGCGGTTTTTCTGAATGGCGGAGACGACAATCACGGCAACGGTAATTGCGCATAGCACGCAGTAAACCGCAAAGGCAACGCGGTTTTCGCGGATGGTCTGGAACATCCGGCGGAACAGATTGGGGCGGCGCTCCCGCGCGGCAGGTTTGTTGTGTTTCATTGACGGAAATCCTTTCGTGAAATGGGTGTGGGCCGGGCGGCGCTCAGTCCTCGCCGAACAGACCGGTGGAAAGGTAGCGCTCGCCGCCGTCCGGAATCAGTACCACGGCGGTTTTGCCGCGGTTGCCCGGCTCGGCTGCCCACAGCGACGCGGCGTGCAGCGCCGCACCGGCCGAAATACCCACCAGCAGCCCCTCGCAGCGCGCCAGCTCGCGGGCGGCGGCGCAGGCCTCCTGCTCGGATACCGGCGTAATGCGGGTGCATACCGCGCGGTCAAAATTGGCGGGTACAAAATTGGCGCCAATGCCCTGCAGCCCGTGGCTGCCCGCGTATCCCTTTGAGAGCAGCGGCGAGGAGGCGGGCTCCACCGCGATGACCTCGCAGTCCGGGTTTTTCTCCCGCAGATACCGTCCGGCGCCGCTCAGGGTTCCTCCGGTTCCCACGCCGGCCACAAAGCAGTCTACCCGTCCCTCGGTATCCCGCCAGATCTCGGGGCCGGTGGTGCGGTAATGGGCCTGCGGATTGGCGGGATTGTCGAACTGGGACGGGATCAGGCTGCCCGGGATGGAGGCGGCCAGCTCCCGGGCGCGCCGCACCGCGCCCTGCATTCCTTCGGCTCCGGGGGTCAGGACAACCTCCGCGCCGTAGGCGCGCAGCAGCCGGATGCGCTCCCGGCTCATGGTGTCGGGCATGGTGAGAATCATACGGTAGCCCCGTGCGGCCGCCAGCGCGGCCAGGCCGATGCCGGTGTTGCCGCTGGTGGGCTCAATCACGGTGGCGCCGGGGGCCAGACGGCCCTCCTGCTCGGCCTCGTCCAGCATGGCCAGGGCAATGCGGTCCTTGGCGCTGCCGGCCGGGTTCTGCCCCTCCAGCTTGCAAAGGATCTGCGCCGAATGTCCGCGCCTGCGGTTCCAGTTGGCGGGCAAAAACAGCGGGGTGTTGCCGATGAGCTCGGCAAGATTGCGGTACAGCATCAAAAACTCCTTTCCGGAGCGGCCGGTGGGCCGCGCATGTGTGTATCCGGGTACGTCCGGACGTCCGGCAGTACCCCTTGCCGGCGGGACAAGACCCCTTTTGATTGTATGCGGCCGGGCCGCCGGATATGGCAGGCCGCGCAAAAAACAGGGGCGCGGGGCAGGGGAGATAAAGAAAATCGGCCTGATCCACAGGGGAGCAGGCCATATTTTCCACAACGGGCGGTTGGGTTGGTCCGTCCGCTTCAGGCGAGGTCAGGCAAGAGCGTTGAGCTTTTTCGTGAACTGGCTCTTTTTCCGCGCGGCGGCGTTCTTATGGATGATTCCGTAAGCGGCTGCCTGATCAATCTTTTTCACCGCCGTCCGGTAAGCAGCCTGTGCGGCCGCCATATCGCCGGAAGCCAGCGCAGCGTCATACTTCTTGATCTCGGTTTTGAGAGCAGAACGGTACATCTTGTTCTGCAGGGTCTTGGTCCGGATGATTTTCACCCGTTTCTTGGCAGATTTGATATTCGGCACGATGTTTCACCTCCCTCTGAAATTTCAGCAGACTATGCCTGAAAAGCGGCGCCTGAGAGGGTGCGCACGATTTTCATCCATATACCTATCTATTGTATCATATTCCGGTCCAAAATGCAAGGGCTTTTTCAAATTTTTTCAATTTTTTTTGAAAAAAGTACTCTTCAAGCCATTCCCGGAGCCATCGGCGGCGCGCCGCTGCGCGGCCTCCGTCCGGTCCCCTGTCCGGTGGCGGGCGCCCTGCCGCGAAAACCTGCGCCGTCCCGGCATATTTCCCGGCGCCCCGGCATACTATGGAAGCAAGGCGACTCTGCCTATGGGAAAAAGAAAGGACTGAACCAAAAATGAAAACCTTGTTCAAGCCGGAGGGCGAGCTTTACAACACGCAGGAAAACCGGGATTTTCTTTCCTCCCCCGCCGGTCTGGAGCGCGCCATGCTCTCGGGCAGTATTGTAGAAGGGATTGCCACGGTATGCGACAGCAGCCTGCGGCTGCATGTGGACCTGCAATGCGCACAGGGAATCCTCGAGCCGCAGGAGGCGCTGCTCTGCCGGGCCGGGGAAAGCCGAAAGGACATCGCCATTGTCTCGCGCGTGGGCAAGCCGGTGGCCGTGCGCATCCTGGCGCTGGAAAAACGGGAGGGAGGACTGGTTGCCCGGCTCTCCCGCCGCATGGCGCAGGAGGATTGCATGCGGCGGTACCTTGCGTCGCTGCGCCCGGGCGACCTGATTCCGGCCCGGGTCACGCATCTGGAAAGCTTCGGGGCGTTTCTGGATATCGGCTGCGGGCTGTCTTCTCTGCTGTCGGTGGACTGCATTTCGGTCTCCCGCATTTCGCATCCGCGCGATCGCCTCAGCTGCGGCATGTCGCTGACCGTTGCGGTGCGTTCGGTTGACCGTGAGAGCGGCCGGATTTATGCTACCCTGCGGGAACTGCTGGGTACCTGGGAGGAAAACGCCGCCCTGTTTGAGGTCGGGCAGACGGTGACCGGCGTCATCCGGAGCGTGGAAAGCTACGGCGTGTTCGTGGAGCTGACGCCGAACCTGGCCGGGCTTGCCGAGGTCCGCTCGGAGGAGCACGCCGCCGAGCTGCGCGGCATGATTGGCAAGGGGGCCGCGGTCTACATCAAAAATATCGTTCCCGAACGCATGAAAATCAAGCTGGTGCTCATTGACGCCGGCAACTGCGCTCCCACCCCGCGGCGCCTGGCCTACTATGTGGATCCCGAGGCAACCCCGCATCTCTCGGACTGGATTTATTCTCCCCCAGGCTCCCGCAAGCTGATCGAAACCCGCTTCGACGTTCCTGTTTGATTCCCACCGTTTTGAAAGACCTCGGAGAGTCCCGCCTCTTAAATTTCACACCGATGGAGAAGACCTTGGAGAGACCCGCCTCTTAAGGAGAGGCCGGTCCCTCCAAGCCTCCCCCGGCGAGACCTTCCCCGGCGCAGGCCCCTATCATTGCATACGGTATTGCAAAACACGGTATGCCCGGGGGCCTGCGCCGGGGAATTTCTTTTGGGGGCGGATGGGCAATTGGCAATGTGCAATGAGCAGTGAATAGAATGCAGTGGCCAGCGAAAAGCAAAGGCAACAGCTGACATGTACATCCTACCATCAAAAGCCGGGCAACCCATGGCGGCTGTCCGGTTTTCTGATATGCAGGGCAAATCGCATTGGATGGCGATATGCTCTTATTTTTTGCTTACCTCCCTCTGAAAAAGGACTTCCCCGGCTGCCGCCCGCCGGCGGAACACTGTCATTTGCGTTTATACCAAAGAGGCGGGCGGCGGCTGGGGAAGTTCTCGCAAGGGGAGGCTTGGAGGGGACTGCCTCTCCGAAAGAGGCGGCCCCTCCAAGGTCTTCATCCCTAAGCGATAACCCCGCCGGCGACTACGGTGTCGCCGTCGTACAGGACAACCGATTGACCTTTGGTGATGGCGCGCTGGGGGGAATCGAACACCACGCGCAGGGTATCGGCGTCGGGCTGTGATACCGTAGCCGGCTCAGCAGACTGGCGATATCGGATTTTGGCCGACAGGCGCATTGGCGCATGGATGGCGGGCAGGGAAATGAGGTTGACCTCATGCGCGGTCAGCTCGCGGGAGTAGAGTTCCTCCTCTTTTCCCAGGGTCACGGTGTTGGCGGTCGGGTCCACCGCGCAGACATACAGCGGCTCGGGCAGGGAGAGCCCCAACCCTTTTTTCTGCCCGACGGTATAGCGGATGATGCCGCGGTGACGGCCAAGCACCCGTCCCTGCCGGTCCACAAAATCCCCCTCCGGGTAGCTGCGGCCGGTGTAGCGCAGCAAAAAATCGGCGTATTTTCCGTCCGGAACAAAGCAGATGTCCTGGCTGTCGCGGCGGCCGGCGTTGACAAGTCCCCTGGCTGCGGCCAGCTCCCGGACCTCGGCCTTGGTCAGGTCCCCCAGCGGAAAGCGGACGCGGGCAAGCTGCTCCTGCGAGAGTGACCAGAGCACATAGCTCTGGTCCTTTTGCGGGTCGGCGCCCCGACGGAGCAGAAAGCGGCCGTTTTCGCCCTTTTCCACCCGCGCGTAGTGCCCGGTGGCAATGCAGGCGCAGCCCAGCTCACGCGCGGCCTCAAACAGCGCGCCGAATTTCAGGCAGCGGTTGCAGTCCACACAGGGGTTGGGGGTGCGGCCGGCTTCGTAGGCCTGCACAAAGCGGCGGATGACCTCCTGCTCAAAACGGTCGGCAAAACCGAATACCCGGTGCGGGATGCCCAGCTGCGAGGCCACCGCGCGGGCCGCCTTGGCCTCGGTCTCCGAGCCGCAGGCGCCGCGCGCCTCCCCGGGCAGATTTCCGGGGCGCAGCAGCATGGTGGCGCCCACACAGTCGTAGCCCAGCCGCTGCATCAGAAGAGCCGCCACGCCGGAATCCACGCCGCCGCTCATGGCAATCAGCGCTTTTGTTTGCATATCGTTCCTCCGGATACATGAAATGAAATTGCCGCCGGGCGTCCGCACGCCGGCCGTGATCGTCTGTCCGCGGGACAGGGCTGCCTGACAGATTTTTCACCGGCTGAACCGGCGGCAGCCCGGCCATACTGTTTGCGGAATCGCTGATGAAAGGAAAGGAATTGAAAATGAAACTGAAACCAAAACCGAAGCATTCCGCTGCCGCCTGTGCGGCGGCCCTGGCGCTCTGTCTGGCGGCCCTGAGCGGTCTGCTGTCACTGCGGGCCGCTGCCGCGGACGCAGGGTATCATTGGTACTGCGTGCATGTCAGGGGGCATGTCCAGCCCCGCGCGGCGGCCGAGCTGCAGTTTGTCGAGGAGCTGGACGGTTATTATATCGACCACAACCACACCGCGCAGGACGACCCGGACCGGGTGGTTTACCTGACCTTTGACGCGGGATACGAGAACGGAAACGTTGCCCGCGTGCTGGATGTGCTGAAGCAGGAGGAGGTCCCGGCCGCGTTTTTCATTCTGGGCAATCTGATCCGGCATGACACCGACCTGGTCCGGCGCATGGCGGCCGAGGGGCACACCGTGTGCAACCATACGGTGCGGCACAAGGATATGAGCCGGGCCTCGGACGAGGATTTTCTGGCCGAGCTGCGCGAGCTGGAGGAGCTGTACCGGCAGCAGACCGGCGGTGAACTGAGCCGCTACTACCGCCCGCCCGAGGGCAGCTTCAGCCGGCAGAATCTGGCCTGTGCGCAGGCAAATGGCTACAAAACCGTTTTCTGGAGCTTTGCCTACCCGGACTGGGACAACAACCGGCAGATGCCTCCCGAAAAGGCCAAGCAAATCATCCTGGATAATCTGCACAACGGGGAGGTTCTGCTGCTGCACCCCACCTCGGAGGTCAACGCACAGATTCTGGGCGACGTCATTCGCGAGCTGAAGGAGCAGGGCTACCGCTTTGGTACGCTGGACGAGCTGACTGCCTCCGGCCATGCGGCCGGGTAAAGGCCGCTGCCGCCGCTGGCTCTGCGCGCTGCTGGCATGTCTTGCCTGCGGGGGGACAATGGGGCTGCGCTGCGGCGCGCAGGACACGGTGTACCGATCGGTTCCCACCGACGGCTGCCGCATTGCCCTGACCTTTGACGACGGCCCGCACCCCGGGCAGACCCACCGCATTCTGGAGGTTCTGGAGCGCTACGGCGTGCGCGCCACCTTCTTTATGATCGGCGTCAACATCCGCAATTATCCGGACGCGGCGCGGGAGGTCATCGCGCGGGGGCACGAGGTCGGCAATCACACCGATTCGCATGTCTGCCCCCGCAATCTCAGCGAATCGGCGCTGGCCGCCGAGCTGGACCGCTGCGAGGATACGCTGGAGAACCTGTGCGAATACCGTCCGCATCTCTTCCGCCCGCCCGAGGGCGTGGTCAACGCCCATGTGCGGCATTGCGCGGAACGCGGCGATTATACCGTGATTCTGTGGAGCGTGGACACCCGCGACTGGGAAACCCGGCAGGCCGGGGTCATTGCCGAGCGCGTGCTCTCGCGGATCCGGCCCGGTGATATCGTGCTGATGCATGACTATGTCGCCGACAGCAAAACGCCCGAAGCTCTGGAGCTGATGCTTCCAAAGCTTCTGGCGCTGGGATATGAGCCGGTTACGGTCAGCGAATTACTTGGCATCGGGTGAGGGGAGCGCGGTCCCCTCACCCCCGTTTTCTGCTTCGTCCGCCTCGTCCTCTTCCTCCTCCCCGTGCTGGAACGGGGCAATCATATAGCGGTCGATGATGGGCCAGGCCGCATAGGCACACATAAAGGCCGTAAAGGCCTGATAGTACAGCACCGGGAAGATCAGCGGTATGCCGATGAGGCTTGCCGAAATCGACGCGAACAGCGCGACGAAGGCAATGGCAATGGCGCTCAGCAGCAGAATCCCCAGCACGGCCATGAGGTTCCGCCTGACCCCCAGCGTGGTGAAAATCAGCGCGTTTTTGAGAATTTTGCGGATGGAGAGCTGGAAGGTGATTTGCAGCAGGTAGATATAAAACCGCATGAAAAAGTAAAGGATGCCCAGGCCCGCGATGGCAAACAGCATACAGTCGTTCCAGAAGCTGCTGGGGTTGCCCCAGAAAAACATGAAGTCAAATCCCAGCAGAAACAGGATGACAAAATCCAGCATTCCGAGAAACAGCCCCTGCTTCCAGTTCCGCCTGACGGCATAGGTATAATCCGAGAACAGAAAGACCGGGTCGCCCCGCACCAGCGAGCGCAGGATATAGGTGGTGCCGATGTTCTGCCAGCCGAAGGTGACGAACAGGAACAGAACGCAGGCGCCGATGGCGACATAGGTGCCGGTGCTGTGATAGGCGGGGATGAGAAACTGCGCGCCGAACAGATCCAGCAGAAAGGCCGTATCGGTGCTCTGTTCAATCAGATACGCGCCGTACAGCTGCGGGAAGATGACGCTGTTGCCCGACGGCGTTTTGTCAATGCCGATATAAAAGAATGCCGCCAGCAGGATGGGCGCCAGCATCGGCCACATCATAATATTCAGCGAAATCAGCTTCCAGAACTTGCGCCCCAGCAGCTTGAAAAAGCGCTTGAGCGTGGGGCGGGTGTCCTCCTCTTCCAGGTCCGGCAGGTCGTCCCGCCGGGTGTGGAACAGACTGTATAACCAATGTTTTTTCAAAGGCTCTGTCCTTCATTTCATCAGATATTATCTTATATTGTAGCACAGATGATGCGGAATGTCAAGGAAAACAAAAAATTTACATCTTTCGGGCGCCGTCCCCGGCCGCCTGGCTCCCGCCGCGGCCGCCGGCCGGAAAAAAACGCCGCGGCTGCAAAAAAAATCTGCGCAAGCTCTTGACAAATCGCCCTTTGCGTGCTATAATCTGAGAATGAATCTCAAATTCGGGGGTGACGGCTTGAAGCGAAGCAATTATCGGACCGAGGGCCGGGAGCGCCTGCTGCGCTTTCTGGCACAAAACCCGGACCGGCAGTTCACGGCGGAGGAAATCTGCCGCGCGGTCAACGGGGGAGAGCAGGGGAAAAGCAGCGTTTACCGTCAGCTTTCGGGGCTGTGCCGGGAGGACGCGGTGCGCTGCTTTCCCGGCGGCACGCAGTCCGGACGCAGCGTGTATCAGTTTGTGGGGGGTGAGCGGGACTGCCGCAATCACTTTCACGCCAAGTGCGTGGGGTGCGGCCGGATGGAACACCTGGAATGCGACGACTCCTCGGAGTTCGCGCGGCACCTGCTCACGGCGCACGGCTTTGATATCGACTGCGGGCAGTCGCTGCTCTACGGACTTTGCGCCGAGTGCCGGCGGAAACGGGGAGGAAACGGCAATTGATGGTGTTGGAGTGGCTCCGGCACAGCCTGCTGGATACGGCAAAGCTGCTGCCCTTCCTGTTTCTGACCTACCTGCTCATGGAGTTCCTGGAGCACCGGTCCGGCGACGCCGCCGGGCGCCTGCTCCGGCGCTCGGGTAAAATCGGGCCCCTGATCGGTGGCGCGCTGGGGGTGGTTCCGCAGTGCGGCTTTTCGGCGGCGGCTTCCGGGCTGTATGCCGGGCGGCTGATTACGGCGGGGACCCTCTTGGCGGTCTATCTCTCCACATCGGACGAGATGCTGCCCATTCTCCTGTCCAGCGGCGTCCCGCTGCCCTTTCTGCTGGCCGTGCTGGGCTGCAAGCTGGCCATCGGTGTGCTGGCCGGCTTTGCGGCGGATGCGCTCTTCCGCGTGTTCCGCCGTCGGAGGGAGGCCGAAGCCCCCTGCATTGAGGCCATCTGCGAGCGCGAGCACTGCCGCTGCGGCGAGCACTTTGTGCTCTCGGCCCTGAAGCATACTCTGCGCATTGCGGCGTTTCTGCTGATTGTCACCTTTGTGCTGGAGGCGGCGGTGCACCTGGTGGGGGAGGAACGGATTGCCGCGCTGGTGCTGGACCGCCCGGTGCTGGGAAATCTGCTGGCGGCGCTGGTGGGGCTGATTCCGAACTGCGCCTCCTCTGTGCTGCTGACCGAGCTGTATCTCTCGGGAGTCATCAGCATCGGCTCGATGCTCTCGGGGCTGCTGGTCAACGCCGGCGTGGGGCTGCTGGTGCTCTTCCGCACCAACCGCCCGGTGCGGGATTCGCTGCGCGTGCTGGCCATTCTGTGGTGCGTGGGGATGCTGTCCGGGCTTCTGATTGACCTGACCCCTCTCTCGGGCTGGCTCAACCGACTGCGCTGAGGATCTGCCGGCCGGAAACAAACCGGCGAATCACGAAACGATGAAAATCGAAACGATAACGAAACGATACGGAAAGAAGGAATACAAGATGTACACAACCAAAATTGACATTTTTTCGGGCTTTCTCGGCGCCGGGAAAACCACACTCATCAAAAAGCTGCTGAAGGAGGCCTACTGCGGCGAGCAACTGGTGCTGATTGAGAACGAGTTCGGGGAAATCGGCATTGACGGCGGCTTTATGCAGGACGCCGGCATCCGGGTGACCGAGATGAACAGCGGCTGCATCTGCTGCTCGCTGGTCGGCGACTTTGGCCGGGCGCTGCGCAAGGTGCTGGACGAGTATCACCCCGACCGCATCCTGATTGAGCCCTCCGGTGTGGGGAAGCTCTCGGACATCATCCGCGCCGTGCGCGACGTTGCGTCCGAGGGTGCGGTGCTCAACGGCTTTACCACCGTGGTGGACGTTGGCAAATGCAAGATGTATATGCGCAATTTCGGGGAGTTCTTCAACGACCAGATCGAAAACGCAGGCTGCATTGTCCTCTCGCACACCGGCAAGGCCTCCGGAGCAAAGGTGGAGGAGGCCGTGCACCTGCTGCGGGAGCACAACCCCACGGCGGTGATTGTCACCACCCCTTGGGAGCAGCTGGAGGGCCGCCAGCTGCTCTCGGCCATGGAGCGGCGGGACACCATCGAGCAGGAGCTTGCCCGCCTGGCGGAAGAGACCTCGGAGGAGCGCCACGGCCACGGGGAGGGCTGCTGCCATCACCATGACCGCGACGGCGAGCACGGGCACTGCCATCACGATGGGGAGGAACACGGGCACTGCCATCATCACGACGGGGAAGAGCCCGGGCATTGCCGTCACCATGAGGAGCAGGACGGCGAGGAGGGCCACTGCTGCCATGACCACGAGGGGCACGGTCACCATCCCCATGGGGAAGGCGAGGAGTGCGACGACCCCGACTGTTGCTGCCACCATCACCATGACCATGACGGCGGACACGACCACCACCATCACCACGCCGATGAGGTGTTTGTGAGCTGGGGTGTGGAAACCGCCAGAACGTTTGCCGCGGATGAGCTGCGTGACATTCTGGAGGCGCTTCCGGAGGAGCCGAAGTATGGCGTTGTCCTGCGCGCCAAGGGGATTGTGGAGGCCTCGGACGGCGGCTGGCTGCATTTTGATTATGTGCCCGGCGAACCGGACGTCCGCCGCGGCAGCGCCGGGGTGACCGGCCGGCTCTGTGTCATCGGCTCGGGGCTGAATGAGGACGCGCTGGCCGAACTCTTCGGCGTGGCCCGGAACTGAAAACCGAGAATCGGAGGAATTGCCCATGGCAGCCAATATTCCGGTCTACCTCTTTACCGGATTTTTAGAGGGGGGGAAGACCCATATCATTCAGGAGTCCATGGAGGACAAACGCTTCAATTCGGGGGAAAAGACCCTGATTTTGCAATGCGAGCAGGGAGTGGACGAGCTGGAGCCCGACCGCTTCTGGGGGCGGAACGTCTATCTGGAGCAGCTGGAGCAGGAGAGCGATGTCAACCGCGAAAACCTGACCGCAATCGGCAAAAAGCACCGGATCGACCGGGTTGTCATCGAGTACAACGGGATGTGGAAACTCTCCACTCTGTACGGGAATCTGCCCGAGAACTGGGGCATCTATCAGGAAATGCTGTTTGCCGACGCCGCCACTTTTCTCAGCTACAACGCCAACATGCGCCAGCTGATGGTGGATAAGCTGACCAACTGCGAAATGGTGGTGCTCAACCGCACCCCCGCGGACATCGATAAGGAGGCCATTCATAAGGTGATCCGGTCGGTCACCCGCCGTGCCGCCATTACCTACGATTACCCGGACGGGCACGTGGAGTACGACGACATCGAGGATCCGCTGCCCTTCGACCTGGAGGCGCCGGTGGTGGAGATTGCCGACGCCGATTACGCAATGTTTTACCGGGACCTGTCCGAGGAGATGCAAAAGTACAACGGCAAAACCCTGCGCTTTAAGGGCATTGTGGCCCGGGACGGCAAGCTGCCCCCCAATACGCTGCTGGCCGGCCGCCATGTGATGACCTGCTGCGCCGAGGACATCGCCTTCCATCCGCTGGTCTGTATCTTCGATTCCCCCACCGCACTCAAAACACGGGATTGGGTTACCCTGACCGGTACCGTCCGTGTGGAAAAGCACCGCCTCTACCGCGGATCGGGCCCGGTGCTTTACGTCAGCGCCTGTGCCCCCGCCACCCCACCCATCCAGGAAGTTGCTACTTTTTATTAGGGAAGACCTTGGAGGCCACCGCCTCTTAAGGTTCCCACCGTTGGAGAAGACCTTGGAGGGACCGGCCTCTCCTTAAGAGGCGGGTCCCTCCAAGGTCTTTCCCTCAGAGCACAGGATAGCCGGCGTTGGTGTGGGCTTCGATGAGGTCATTGCAGAGAGAGACAATTTCGTCG
>CALWQR010000060.1 GCA_944383705.1 uncultured Clostridia bacterium | reverse complement strand
TATCGGTCGGCAAAAAGACCGGGGGAGCGGTGCAGCGCAGCCGGGTCAAGCGGATTCTGCGCGCGGGCTACCGCGCAGTGGAGCCCGAACTGAAAACCGGATACCTGATTGTGGTTGCGCCTCGGCCGGGCATTCTGCAGGCCAAATCCACCGATGTGGAGCGCGAGCTGCGCCGGGGCTTTGCGCGCCTGGAGATGTTCCGCACGGACGGGCGATGAAATACCTGTGCATCTGGCTGATCCGGTTTTACCAGAAGCATCTCTCCCGGCTCAAGCCCTACCCCACCTGCCGCTTCCGGCCAACCTGCTCGGCCTATGCGCTGGAGGCCTTCCGGACGCGCGGCTTTTTTGTGGGCTTTTATCTGATGGTCAGCCGGGTGCTGCGCTGCAATCCGTTCAGCGCCGGCGGCTACGACCCGGTCCCCGCGCACGGGCTGCGCAACCGGTACCGCCCCGCGCCCATGACCAAGTACTATTACCCGGAGGAGTACGGGCTGGAATCCGGGAAGAACGACACACAGCAATGACCACCGCGGCGCCGTGCGGGGACCGCTGACTGACGGCGCAGGATCCCAATAACAGGAAGGGAGCAAATTGCAAGCGCGTCTTGCGATGCCATTACGGACCAGAATGAAGATCAAACAGAAAACAATCAAGGGCCGCTATTTTGCGGCCACCCTGCTGCTGATGCTGCTGCTCTCGCTGCTGACCGGCTGCTTTGGCGGCACCACGCCCACGCTGACCATGGCCTCTACCATCAGTCCGGCAGAGGACGGCAACATGAGCGCCGACGAGTTGCAAGCGGCGGGAAATCTGCTGGCTGCGGTATACGACCCGACGAACTTTGACTCGCACGATATGATCATCGCCGCCCTGCGGGGCTACGACATGACCGCCGCCGGCTTTGACGACAGCCTGGCGGACCCCAACACGCCCGGTGCGGACGACCCTGTCACCGCGGCCAAAAACGTGCTGACCCGCGCCAACGAGCGGGCGGCCGACGCTGCCAAGGTCCCGGCCGACACCTGGGCCGATATGAACGAGGCCGACCTGCAGCGCCTGGTGGACATCTTCAAGATTACGGTGGACACCGCAACCATGGGCGGGGCCATTGACGCCATCCAGCGCTGGATCGGCGGCTGCCTGAACTGGATTACCCGTTATCTCGGCTTTGGCAGCTACATTGTGGGTATCTGCATCTTTGCCGTGATCATCGAGCTGCTGATGCTGCCGTTTGCCATCCGGCAGCAGAAAAACAGCATCCGCCAGGCCAGGCTCCGCCCCAAGGAAATGGCCATCCGCAACAAGTACAAGGGGCGCACCGACCAGCCCACGATGCAGAAAATGCAGAAGGAGATTCAGGACCTGTATCAGCGCGAGAACTACAGCCCCTTCAGCGGCTGCCTGCCTCTGCTGCTGCAGTTCCCGATTATCATTGTGCTGTACAACATTGTGGTGGACCCGCTGCACTATGTGCTGGGGCAGACGTCCGGGGTATCCTCGGCGCTGGCCTCCTACTGCACGGCGGCCCGGGCGGCCGGGGGACTGGGAGAGGTGTTGCAGTCCCAGAACGGCACCATCGAGCTGCTCTCGGGCGGAATGCGGTTTGACGGCATTTCCAATTTCCAGTATTTCACCAACGGCGGGGCCGTGCTGGATTCGCTCAATCAGATCACCTCGGTGCCGGATTTCAACATCTTCGGGCAGAACTTCGGTCTGACGCCCAGCTTCAGCCGCATCGACTGGCTGCTGCTGGTGCCGGTGCTGACCTTTGTGGTGTACTTTTTCAGTATGCGTCTGAACCGCAAATTCATGGTTCAGCCGGTGCAGGACGGGGTCAGCGACCGTCAGGTTGCCTGCTCCAACACCATGATGGACGTCAGTATGCCGGCCATGTCCACCTTCTTCACCTTCCTGGTGCCGGGCATTGTGGGCATTTACTGGATGTTCCGCAGCATTGTCGGCGTGCTCAAGACCTTTGTCATCAGCAAAATCATGCCCCTGCCCAAATTCACCGAAGAGGACTACAAGGCGGCTGCGCGCGAGATGGCGGGCAAGGCGCCCAAAAAGCCGGTCAAATCCGAGCGGGCGGGCCTGGTGCGCTCGCTGCACCACATCGACGACGAGGACTTTGACGACACCCGCGAACAGGCTCTGGCCCGCAAGGCGGCCATGGAAGAGCAGGAGGAGCGGGAGCAGGCCGCAAAGGCCAAAAAGAGCCCGTTCGGCGCGCCGGCCCTGAAAAAGGACCGCAAGCCGGGGGAGCCCGGGCGGAACGCGGAGGACGCAAAGCCCGCGGCAGAAGCACCGGCAAAGGAAAATCCCCCCGAGGCATCCGGTGAGGACGGGCAGGCCGAAGGAAGCAAACAGACCGAAGGAAACAAACCAACCGACGCTGCGGAAGGCGATCGGAACAACAGTGAGGTGTGACCGTGAAAAAAGAATGGATTGTCACCGGTAAAACGGTGGAAGAAGCGCGTAAAAAGGCAGCCGAGGAGCTGCAGCTCCCGGAGGAGGAGCTGGTGATTACGGTGCTGGACGAGGGCAGGCGCGGCTTTCTCGGCATCGGGGCGGTGGAGGCCCGCATTTCGGTGACCCGCCCCTGCCGCGGGGAGGATACCGCGGTGGAATTTCTGCGCCGGCTTCTGGCCGACATGGGGCTGGGGGACCTGACGGTGGAAAGCCGCCCCGGCAGCAATCACGATGTGCTGGTGACCGTGGAGGGCGATGGCGCGGGTGTGCTGATTGGCCGCCACGGGGACACGATGGACGCCCTGCAGTATCTGGCCAACCTGGCCGCCAACCGCAAAAGCGAGGGCGAAAAGCGGGACTATGTCAAAATCACGCTGGACGTGGCGGGCTACCGCGCCAAGCGTGAGGCCGCTCTGCGCGCGCTGACCCGCAAGATGGGCGCGCGGGTGCTCAAATACAAAAAGAGCGTGATGTTTGAGCCGATGAACTCTTACGAGCGGCGCATCATTCACTCCGAGGCGCACAACATCGCCGGGGTTGCCACCAACTCCATCGGCTCGGACAACAACCGCCGGGTGGTGATGTATCTGGATGACGGCCGGCCGGGCGCCGCGGCGCCCGGCGCGGCGCAGCCCGCGGCTGAAGCTGCCGGGCCCGCCGCGCAGGATACCGACCGCGAGCCTGCCCGGACCGGCGTCTGACCGTCAGCGGCAGGGCCGCCTCTGCGCGCACCCCGGCCGGGCTTTGCCCGGCGGTGCGGCGGGGCGGTCCTGCCGCTGTTTGCCGTCTCCGGCCCCCGGAGGGGCGGGAGCGGCACGGCGCGGCCTGCCCGGAGGGGATGCGGCGCTTGCCTCATCGCGCGGCGCTTTTGCCCCGCGGACGCATTGGGGGCATGCCGCGCTCCGGCTTTGCGAGCGCATGGCGCAACGGGGCATGTCTGGCCCCGTGGGCGCATATGGAGCAACGCTGGGCGCTTTGGCCGGGCGCTGTCTGCGGCTTTTCGCGCGATGCGCGAGGGCGCGGGGAATGAATAGACGGGAACCCCGTACCAAACGGACTTTTTTTGAGGGCAGGCGCGCGGCGCGCCTGCCCGGAAACGGAGGAGACAGAGCAATGCTGGAGGATACCATTGCGGCAATCAGCACGCCGCGCGGCAAGGGGGGCGTGGCGCTGCTGCGGGTCAGCGGACCCGGGGCGCTGCGCGTGGGGGAGGCGGTGTTCTCCCCCGCCGGCGGCAGGCCGCTGTCGGCCATGCCTCCCCGCACGGCCGTCTACGGCAGCATTTTTGCCCCGGAGCCGGACGGCAGCCGCACGGCGGTGGACCGGGGGCTGGCGGTGGTCTTCCGCGCGCCGGCCTCCTATACCGGCGAGGACACCGTGGAAATCACCTGCCATGGCGGCGTGCTGCTGACCCAGACCGTGCTGGCCGCGCTGCTGGCCGCCGGCGCCCGTGCGGCAGGCCCGGGGGAGTTTACCCGGCGGGCCTTTCTCAACGGCAAAATCGGGCTTTCCGAGGCCGAGGCTTTGGCGGATTTGCTTGAGGCGCAGACCCGGGAGCAGCTGCTGCTGGCCAACGGCGGGCTGGGGGGCGCGACCCGGGACCGCTGCGGCGAGATTTACGCGCGGCTGCGGCGGATTCTGGCATCGGTGTACGCCGCCATCGACTACCCGGACGAGGATCTGGCCGAGATGAGCCGGGAGGAGCTGACCGGACAGATGCAGGCCTGCGCCGCGGACCTTGGCGCGCTGTGCGACAGCTACCGTACCGGTCACGCGGTGGCCGAGGGCATCCGCACGGTGATCTGCGGCCGGCCGAATGTCGGTAAGAGCGCGCTGTTCAACCGGCTGCTGGGGCGCGAGGCCGCGCTGGTCACCGACATAGAGGGCACCACGCGGGACGTGCTCACCGGCACCGCTTCGCTGGGAGGCGTGACGCTGCTGCTTTCGGACACAGCCGGCGTCCATGAGACCGCCGACCCGGTGGAGCGCCTGGGCGTGCAGCGCGCCCTGCGCGAGCTGGAGCAGGCCGAGTTGATTTTTGCGGTGTTTGACGCCGCGCATGAGCCGGACGGCGCGGACGAGGCCTTCTTCCGGCTGCTGGATTCGATGCCCGGGCAGGTGGTGGCGCTGCTGGGCCGGTGCGACCTGCCCACGCCCTGCGCCGCCTCCTACCGCGCGCGCTTTGCCCACTGTCTGCCGGTCTCGGCACAGAGCGGCGAGGGGCTGGACGCGCTGGCCGGGCTGACCGGGCGGCTGTTCCTGGACGGGAGCCTGGACATCCGGCAGGATGCGGTGCTGACCAACGCGCGGCAGTATGCCGCCGCCCTGCGCGCGCTGCAATGCGCCCGGGCCGCGGCCGATGCCTTTGCGCGCGGGGAGCCGCTGGACGCCTGCTGCGCCGGCGCCGAGGAGGCGATGGAGGCGCTGGGCGAGCTGGACGGCCGCGCCGTCTCGGAGGAGCTGGTGAGCGAGATTTTCTCGCATTTCTGCGTGGGTAAATAACCGGCGTCCGGCGGCTGCCGGCGGCATTTGCCGTCTCGGGCCGTCAACCAACCCAAGGATGTTTGCTGGCCGGGTTCCGGCCTTCGCCAAGCGTTGTGCCTGGCGGAGCCTTCGGCCGGAACCGGCTCCCGCTGCTCCGCGCAACCTCCGGGCGGGGGGCCGCTGCCCGGAGGTCCCGGCGTTCCCCGTCCGGAACCACACAACAAGCGAAAGGAGGCCCGGCGGATGAACCGTCAGCCACTGGTAACCGAAACCGACATCACGCGCCTGGCCCGGGCGGCCTGCCTGCGTCTGCTGCCCGGGGAGGCGGCGCGGTATGCCGCGCAGACCGACGCGGCGCTGCGGGAACTGGAAGCCCTGGGCGGGCTCTCCCTGCCGCAGACTGCGTCGCAGTTTGCGCCGCAGTCCGCGCCTGAGCCGCCCGGCAGCGCCCTGCCGGTTGAGGCGCTGCGGGCCGATGAGCCGGCCCCCTCGCTCCCGCGGGAGGAGCTGCTGCGGGCCGGGGCGGGGGACGGCGCCTGCTTTGCCTCTCCCATGCCCTGGCGGGAGGGGGAGGGATGAGCGCCCGCAGGGAGGGGCGGCTGACCCTGCCCGCACTGTGCCGTGCGCTGGCCTGCGGGGCGCTCTCCTCGCTGGAGCTGACCCGGCGCTGCCTTGGCCGGCTGGAGCGTCTGGAGCCCACGGTCGGGGCCTTCCTGACCCTGGATGCGCCCGGTGCGCTGGCGGCGGCCGCCGCCTCCGACCGCCGCCGGCAGGCCGGGGCGCCGCTGCACCCGCTGGACGGCGTCCCGTATGCCGTCAAGGACAACCTCTGTACCCGCGGACTGCGCACCACCTGCGCCTCCCGGATGCTGGAGAATTACATTCCGCCCTATGACGCCGACGCGGTCGCCCGCCTGCGCGGGGCGGGCTGCGTGCTGCTGGGCAAGCTGAACATGGATGAGTTTTCCTTTGGCTCCACCACCATGACCTCTGCGCTGGGCGTCACGCGCAATCCGCTGGATCCCGCGCGGGTGCCGGGGGGCTCGTCGGGCGGGGCTGCCGCGGCCGTTGCGGCCGGCGAGCTGCCCTTTGCCGTGGGGTCGGATACCGGGGGTTCGGTGCGTCAGCCGGCGGCCTTTTGCGGGGTGACCGGCTTCAAGCCGGCCGCCGGGCGCATTTCCCGCTACGGCCTTGTGGCCTTTGCCCCTTCGCTGGACTGCGTGGGGGTTCTGGCCAACACGGCCGCCGATGCGGCGCGGGTCTACGCCCTGCTGGCGCAGCCCCTGCCGGCGCAGGAGCTCCTGCCGGCGGACGACTCGGGGGCCGGACTTTCGGGGGTGCGGGTGGCGGTTCCGCCCCAGGGGTGGGGCCCGCCGCTCTCCGATGCTGTCGGGCGGGCCCTGGACCGGGGAGCCGACTGCCTGCGCCGGGCGGGCGCCCTGCTGTGCACGGCCGACTGCCTGCCCCCGCCCGAGACCGCGCTGCTGAGCTACGTGGCCCTGAGCACGGCCGAGGCCGCCTCGGACCTGGCCCGGTTTGACGGCATCCGCTTCGGGGGCCCTGCCCGCGACCCGTCGGCTCTGCCCGACCCGGCCGAGGTGCGGGGCGACTGCTTCGGGCCCGAGGTCAAACGGCGCATTCTGCTGGGCACGGCGCTGCTGTCGGGGGAGTTCCGCGCGCGCTGCTACCAGCCGGCATGTCTGGTGCGGGAGGCCGTGCGCGACGGATTTGCGCGCCTGTTCGGGGAGGCGGAGCTGCTGCTGACGCCCACCGTCCCCGGCGGCGCGCCCCGCGCGGACGTGCCTCTGTCCCCCCGCGAGGCCGGGCAGATGGACCTGTACACCGTGCCGGCAAGCTTGGCGGGGCTCCCGGCCCTGTCGGTGCCCTTCGGGCGGGACGAAAACGCAATGCCGCTGGGGCTGCAGCTGGTGGCTCCGCCGGGGCGGGAGGCACTGCTTTTCCGCGCCGGGGCGATTCTGGAGGCAGCGGGAGGATGGCTCCCGGAGGAGGTAGGGAATGAATGACGGCGGGGCGCTGCGGCGGCAGGGATACGAGGCGGTGGTCGGCCTGGAGGTGCACGCCGAGCTGAAAACCCGGACCAAGCTGTTCTGCGGCTGCTCCACCGCCTTCGGCGCCCCGCCCAACACCCAGTGCTGTCCGGTGTGCGCCGGCCTGCCCGGGGGGCTGGTGGCCGGGCGGCTCAACCGGCGGGCGGTGGAGCTGGCCCTCCTTGCCGGGCTGGCGCTGGGCTGCGACATTGCCGGGTACAGCCATATGGACCGCAAGCATTATTTTTATCCCGACCTGCCCCGGGGGTACCAGCTCTCACAGGACGGCGAGCCGCTGTGCCGCGGGGGATATCTGGAGTTTGCCGCGGCCGGCGTCCCCACGCGCGTGCGCATTGCCCGGGTGCACCTGGAGGAGGACGCCGGCAAGCTGCTGCACACGCCGCAGGGGGCCATGCTGGACTGCAACCGCTGCGGGGTTCCCCTGATTGAGATTGTCACCGAGCCGGACCTGCGCTCGGGCGCCGGGGCGGCGGCCTTTCTGCGCGAGCTGCGGGCGGTGCTGCTTGCCTGCGGCATTTCGGACTGCAGAATGCAGGAGGGCTCGCTGCGTTGCGACGTCAACCTGTCGGTGCGCCGCATCGGCGAGGAGACGCTGGGCACCCGGACCGAAATCAAGAACATCAACTCCTTTGCCTTTGTCGAAAAGGCGATTGCCTATGAGGCCGGGCGGCAGCTGGAGGAGCTGGTGCGTACCGGGCAGGTCCGGCAGCGCACGCTGCGCTACAATCCCGCCGCCGGCCGCACCGAGGTTATGCGGGACAAGGAGCGCGCGGCGGACTATCGCTTCCTGCGTGAGCCCGACGTGCCGGAGCTTTGCGTTTCCCGCGCGACGGTGGAGCGACTGCGCCGGGAGCTGCCCGAGCTGCCCGCCGCCCGGCGGGCCCGTCTGCAGACCGCCTACGGGATGCGTGCGGAGGACGCGGCCACCCTGACCGCCCTGCCCGGGCTGGCAGAGTTTTTCGGACAGGCGGCCGCTGCCAGCGCATACCCGGATCTGGTGCTGAACCTGCTGCTCTCGGATCTGCTGCGGATCTGCCCCGGGGAGCCCTTTGTCTCTCCGGTATCCCCCGGGCAGCTGGCCGAGCTGGCCGACCTGGCGGGGGAGGGCAGCGTCAACCGTTCCACAGCCAAGCGTCTGCTGCCCCGGTTGGCCGGCACACAGGAATCCCCGCGTGCGCTGGCCGAGCGCGAGCAGCTGACCCAGATCCGTGACCCCGGCCGCATTGCGGCCTGGGCGGCACAGGCGGTGGCAGAGCTGCCACGCCCCGCGGCCGATTACCGGAGCGGCAGGTCCAACGCCCTGCAGGCCCTGCAGGGACGGCTGATGGCGCTCAGCGGCGGGCGCGCCGATCCGGTGCAGGCCGCACAGGCCTTGCGCGCTCTGCTGGAAACCAATCGGGAGGAGGAAGAATCCCATGTATGAATATGCGCCCAAATTCAAAAAAACGCGAGAGAAGATTGTGCTTGGCATCTCCCTGGTGCTGGCGGCCGCCGCCTTCGGCGTCTCCTGCATCCCGGGGCTTTCGTTCGTCGTGTTGTACCAGCTGCTGACGGTGTTCTGCCTGATGTCCGCCATTCTGGTTACGGTGCGTTACCTGATGCGGGACTATATCTACCGCGTGGAGCCCCGCGCGGGCGGCCGGGAGGGCGAGGCCCCGGATTTTACCGTGACCGAGCGCTGCGGCAACCGGCTCTCGGTGGTCTGCCGGCTGTCGGTGACCGACCTGCGCCGCCTGACGCGGGTGACCCGGCAGAACCGCGCCGAGCTTGCCGCCCGGCAAAAGCGCCGGCGCGTGTACGGATATACCGCCGTCATGCGGCCGGAAAACCGCTATGTGCTCACGGCCGAGGACTCCGGAGAGGAGATTTTCCTTTCCATCTGCGCCGATGAGGGGCTGATTCGGGCTTTGCAGCGCTACGCAGAGCAATTGATGTCCGATTGATGCCCATCTTTGACTTGAAATAGAGCAATAATTATCTTATAATAATGGTAACATGGGCGCAGTGTCTGCCGTCCGCACGGGGAACACTCCCCGTCCGGTTCCCGGCCGGGCGCTGCCCGTGCGCGCCGGACGCCTGTCCCGGCCACTGCCCGGCCGCGGGGCTGCCCCGCCTGCCGGAATCCAAGAAAGGATGAACGGTTATGAAGTTTCCTGTTGCAATTCAGGTCTATTCGGTCCGGAAGGAAGCGGAAAGCAATCTTTACGGTACGCTGAAAAAGCTCAAGGCCATGGGCTATGACGGCGTGGAGTTTGCTGGCCTGTACGGACATCGGCCGGAGGAGGTGCGCGAGATGTGCGCCGACATCGGTCTGGTTCCGATTTCCGCGCATGTCCCGTATCTGGATATGGTCAAGGACCCCGAGGGGGTGCTGGGCGATTACGCCGCCATCGGCTGCAAATACGTGGCGGTGCCCTACCTGACGCCGGAGTACCGGCCGGGCACCGAGAATTTTGGCGAGGTGGTCAAAAACATCGAGATGCTGGGCGCCGTTGCCAACAAGCTGGGCATGACCCTGCTGTATCACAACCATGATTTTGAGTTTATCAAGCTGGATGGCAAATACGCGCTGGACGTGCTGTATGAAACCGTCCCGGCCGACCTGCTTCAGACCGAGCTGGACACCTGCTGGGTCAACGTGGGGGGAGAGAACCCCGCCGACTATCTGATGAAATACGCCGGCCGCTCGCCGGTGCTGCACCTCAAGGACTTCTCGGGCGAAAAATCCGAGGACATGTACGAGCTGATTGGCATTGAGAAAAAGGCGCCTGCCCGTCCCGCGAACTTTGAGTTCCGCCCGGTGGGCTACGGCAAGCAGGATTTCCCGGCCATTCTGGCCGCCGCCGAAAAGGCCGGCGTGCAGTGGGTGGTGGTGGAGCAGGATCAGCCCACCAAGGAGAATTCCCCGCTGGAGTGCGCCGAGATGAGCCGCAAATATCTCAAGAGCATTGGATGCTGAACCATCAATAAACCATAATGGAGGAAAATAACCATGGGATTGGATGATTTCAAAGAGAACCAGGAAGTCAAGACGATTGACGCTTCCAAAAAGCTGAGAATCGGCATCATCGGCTGCGGCTGGATTGCCGACTCGCATATGAATTCCTACCTCAAGCAGCCGGATGTGGAAATTGTCGCCGGCGCTGACCTCATTCCCGGCAAGGCCGCGAAATTCATGGCCAAGTACGGCCTGGAGAACGTGAAAACCGACTACGCTTCGCACAAGGAAATGCTGGACGACAAGAGCCTGAAGCTGGACGCGGTGTCGATTTGCACCTACAACTGCCAGCACGCCGTCCCCGCCATCTACGCGCTGGAAAAGGGCGTCAACGTCCTGCTGGAAAAGCCCTTTACCGTTACGCTGGATGAGGCCGTGGCCGTGATGAAGGCCGAGAAGAAGAGCGGCAAGATTCTTTCCATCGGCTTCCAGCCCAGAATGGACGCCAACATGAAGATGATCAAAAAGATTGTCGAGTCGGGCGCGCTGGGCAAAATCTATTACATCCAGACCGGCGGCGGCCGCCGCCGCGGTATCCCCACGCCCTACGGCACCACCTTTATCGAAAAGGACACTGCCGGCATCGGCGCGCTGGGCGACATCGGCTGCTATTCGCTGGATATGGTGCTCAACGCCATCGGCTATCCCAAGCCGCTGACGGTTTCGGGCTACAAGTCGGCCTTCTTCGGCACCGACCCCAACTATTGCAACTACGTCAAAACCGGTCACCCCGAGTATGCGGCCAAGTTCGGCGTGGATGATTTCGCCGCGGCCTTTATCCGGCTGGAGGGCGGCATTATCCTGGACTTCCGCATTGCCTGGGCGATGAACCTTGACACCCCCGGCGACACCATCATCATGGGCACCAAGGGGAGCCTGCGCATCCCCTCCACCGAGTGCTGGAACGGCACCGTGGGCGGCCCGATGATCCTGTACCATGAGGTGTGCGGCGAGCAGACCCAGACCGAGATTCCGATTCTCAAGATGAAGGAAGGGCTGTTTGACCTGAAGATCCGCACCTTCCTCGACGCCATCAAGGAAGGCGGCAAGGCGCCGGTTCCGTCCTCGCAGATCCTGTACAACCAGGCGATTATCGACGGCATCGCGAAATCCTCCGAGTGCGGCCACGAGGTCGAAATCAAGATTCCCGAAATCTGAAGCACCGTATCCAACGGCTCCCCGCTGCGGGGAGCCGTTTTTCTATTGACATTTTCCGCACGGTGTGGTATAATGGAACAAATCATTGGAATCGGAGGTTGCTATAAAACGCTTCTTGTCTGTTTTTCTGTTGCTTGCTTTGCTCACACTCACGGTCTCCTGCAAGGGCGGGGGAGAGCCGGCGGTGCAGACCACTCCGGTTCGCGTCGGTGTGGAAAATCAAGGCCCCGGAGGTGGGCAGGGCGGTGACCCAGACCCCACCGATACCCGCAGAGATGAAACGGAGGAAGCTCCGGCGGCCTCCGGCAGCGATGAATTCTTTTCCTACACCCTGCAGAGCGACGGCTACAGCATCCGCAAGCGCACCGGCGCCACTCTGCCGAATCAGCTGGTGATTCCGTCCTCCTTCAATGGGCTGCCGGTTGTCGCCATTGATTCCAATGCGTTTGTTGGCGCACAGAATGTGGTTTCGGTGGAAATTCCGGACAGTGTGCAATGGATTGATGCCAGCGCGTTTTCTCCAAGTGTCAAAAAAGTCACCTGTCCGGCCGATTTGGACCTGCCGCTTGACCTGAAAGATCAGGTGACGTCCTTGGTGCTGACCTCCGGCGTGGTCAGTGATTGTGTGGCCATGTTTGAACTGGAGGAGGTGGAGCTGCTTGCCGGAGTGACAGGAATTGGAGTCATGGCATTCTTTGAATGTGACGGCTTGAAAACAGTTACCATTCATAATGGGCTGCGGGAAATCGGGGAAAAGGCGTTTCAGAACTGCTCTGCTCTGACCTCAATCGTTCTGCCCGACAGTGTGGTCGAAATCGAGGCGTGGGCGTTTGCCGGGTGCTGGGCTCTGTCCTCCATTGAAATCGGCAGAAATGTGTCGTATATCGGGCAGTGCGCGTTCAACGACTGTCCCAATCTGCGGGGACACATCACCGTAGATGCGGAAAACCCGTACTTTTATGCGACAAACGGAACCCTATACACCGCGCAGGGGGAAAATTTGACGGCCGAGATGTTCGGCTGAGCTGCATATTGACCGGAAATATCTGTAAAAAGGAGCGGAACCCGCTCCTTTTTCTGATAAAATTGCAAAAAGCAAAAAAAATCCAAAAAAATGAAAAAAAGGGGTTGACAAACGGGCCAGGAAGTGGTATAATAATCGAGCTGCCCTAGAGAAGGGCGGCGCTGGTCCTTGAA
>CALWQR010000059.1 GCA_944383705.1 uncultured Clostridia bacterium | reverse complement strand
CATATGTGATATACCGGCTTTTGTCCTTGCTTTTACAGGTCAACGACCATTGCCCACTGCTCATTGCTCATTACTAATTGCTAATTGCACATTGCCAATTGTCCATCCGTCTCCAAAAGAAATTCCCCGGCGCAGGCCCCCTAGGCATACCGTATTGCAATACCGTATGCAAAACTGGGGGCCTTGCGCCGGGGAAGGTCTCGCCGGGGGAGGCTTGGAGGGACCGGCCTCTCCGAAAGGCTTCACCGGGTGGGGCGGGCCGGGCAAATCCGCAGCAGATTTTTCGTCAGGCGAGTAAGCCGCCGATGGCTATAGTTGACCCTATTGCCGAGGCGGTTTGCGACGCATGACGGAAAAGATGCAAGAAGTTGCCCGGTCTGTACCGCCCGGGGGAGCCTTCCAAGGCGGGTCTCTCCAAGGTCTTCTCCAACAGTGAGACTCTTATCAGGCGGGTCTCTCCAAGGTCTTTTTCTCTGGCGAAGCTCTTGCTAAGGTCTTCTCCTTCTTATTCTACCAACTCCAGGCAAGGGGCGTTGAGAACACCTTCCTCGGCAAGCTCATAACCGTCGGTCCAGCGGTCGCCGGAGGTGTACCAGACATTGGGGCCGAGCCAGGTCTCCTTACGGTCGGCATTGTGCACCGGCCCGAAGGTGTTGGTCCGGTTGAGGTAAGCGGTCAGCTCCAGGGTATGGTCTCCGGCCGGCAGCAGACCGGTGCAGGCTGTATAGGGGGAGAACGCGATCAGCGAACCGGCTTCCTCGCAATCGGCCTTCAGCTCCAGAACGGCGGCACGGAACTGCGGCACGTGCAGCCGCACCCGACCGGCCTGCGGCAGGTGTACCGGCAGCAGATAGGTCAGGGGACCGCTGTAAAAGGGAAGCCCCTGCGTGGTGATGCTGCCAAAGCCAAGGGTAGAGGGCAGTGCAACCACGGTTTTGCAGCTGCCGCTGACCTTTACGCCAAACGGCCCCAGCAGATAGCACCATTCCAGCGGAATTCTGATCTCCAGCGGCACTTCCAGTTCCAGCAGATTCTTCCCGGCCTTCAGCGGGGGCAGGGGAACGCGCCGGATGGCATGGTCCACATAATACCCGTTCGGCTGGACGGGGACCGGCTGACCGTTCCAGCGGATGGATGCGGTCTCGGGGTGCTCCAGTGCCAGTTCAATGCCCGCGCAGTCAATTTCGCTCTGCACGGTCATCCGCAGGGTCACCCGGTGATCCGAGGGAATATCGGGCTGGCAATAGGGCTGCGCCCCGCTGCTATGCCAACCCAGCCTCCGGTGCAGCAGTGAGTTCAGGCGCAGCATTTCCTGCTCGGGCTCCCATGGGCCGTCATCCAGCCGGAACTCGGCCTTATCCAGCATCAGCGCATTCGGCTCTCCCAGTCGGAAAGGCACCTGTGCGGGGACAGGCAGCGCGGCAACCGGGGCGGCTGCTTTCTGCGGTTGGGCGGACGGCATCTCCGCCGCATCGGCGGGAGTCAGGCGCAGCAGCAGGCTGTCATACTCATACAGGGTAACCCGGCAGTCGGTCCAGCCGTTCCGGACAGAGCAGGGAAGCGCGGAAATCTTCCCGGTCACCGTATCGTAAACCCGGATCGAATAGCTGCCCTTGAGCTTCAGACGCAGCTCGCTGGCCTGCGGGACGTCCGGTTTTCCAGGCAGCACGCCGTTGGCCAGGAACAGCCAGCGCTCGCCGTCAATGTCGCGCATCTGGGAGAGGTAATTGCCGGCAAGCGCGCCGGCCGAGGTGAGCAGATACAGCTCACGGAAGGGCTCGAGCGCGTCCAGCAGAGCCGCGCGGGAGGCGGAGATGTGGGTGGAGCGGGCGGCCAGTCCGGCCGGGCGGGAGGACGGCAGCGCGTCGGCACAGGCGGGCGGCTCGCCCATGAAAATCAGGGTTCCGCCCTGCGCCCGGAACGCCTCCAGACGCTCCAGCGTGCTGCTGCGCAGGGTTTCGCACTCGGGCACCACAACGGCGTCGTAGCACTGCTTGCCAACCGGCAGCGGGTTTGCGCCGGCGGGACAGAGGGAAGGCAGCAGCGATTCGCTGATGTAATCGAAATCCATCCCGCTGAAGCAGAGCCATTCGGTGACGCTGGCAAAGCTGGACTCCAGCTGCTCGCTGGCCGTGGAGTTGGTGTCCTGCGCGCCAAGATGCAGCCAATAGCTTTCAATCGGGTGTATCACACCGATCCGCACCCGGGCGCGGCCCCGTGTCAGCACTGTGTTCAGGCGGGCAAAGTGATTTTCGATCAGGGGGTATTTCTGATACCAGCAGGACTGGTAATGGATGGACTGCGGATAATCGCGCTTGGCGCCGCCGCCCATGCTGTAGTGTGAAAGATGGGGCACCCGGACGGTTACCCCCAGGGCGGCCTGCCAGTCGCCATGGTGCTTGTGCCCGCGGAAGTCAAGATCCCATCCCAGCACCCCGTACAGCTCGCTGAGCATTCCGCAGCGCCCGTACTGGCGCACGGCCGACTGCGCCTGCTTGGCGGTGGTCAGCTCGTGCGCGCCGCACAGCATATCGATTCCGGGCAGAGTCATGCTGCGGTAAAAGCGCATGGCCTCTCCGACGGCATGGGACTGGCTCCGCAGCGTAGGCTCGGACATCACATGTCCGGCATACAGGATGCCCGCATCCCGGCACCATTTTCCGACGGTGTCGGAAAAGGCCGATACAAAACGCTCGGTGACGTGGTCATGGAAATGATAGCGGATTACCGACGGGCGGTTATCCGGCAGATTCCAGAAGAGCTCGGGCAGATGTGCCACCAGGTCCTCGCCGTTGTAGGCGGCGGCATAGGTCCCGGGCAGGTCATCGGTCCATACCACGCGGGCCTCGGTGCGGGAATCCGAAAAGGGAAGCGGCATCAGTTTGGCAAACTGGGGCTCATCGGTAAAAATGGAAGGGATGGTGCCGCCAAACCGACTGCCAAGCCGCCGGCGGTAGCTGTCGTAGGAGCAGGAAATAAAGGCCTCTATGGCACGGGGATTCAGCGTGTCCACGTAGGTGGCATTGTTGAAGCGCTGGCTGGGCGACTCCAGAACCACCTGCGCAAACCATTCCGCGCCGGCAGGCTGTTCGCCATCGGCCAGCAGGCGGTAGGAAGCCAGGGTGCCGTCGGAATTGAGGCAGACGTCAAAGCGTCCCACGTCGTAGGCGCAGTCGGAAATGGGCGACGGAGCGAACCGCAGCCAGCGCCGGCGGAATTCGGGGTGCTCCCGGGTCACCATGCCGCCGGCAAAGCCGGAGGGCCAGGTGTCCTCATCGTACAGCCAGGCCAGCATGTCCTTTTTTTCGGCTTCGTCCACGCAGCTCTCAATCAGGTCGAGAAATTCCTTGCTCATATAAGGCGTGATCAGCCCGTAGCGCACGTGCATATGAAAACCGCCAAAGCCCATCTGCTTCAGACAGCCGATCTGTCGCAGCAGCTCCTGTCGGTCCAGCGCAGCGTTCCAGGCCCAGAAGGGGGTGCCGCGGTACTCCTTTCCGGGATTCTGAAATTCCTGTTCGGTAAACGGTTTGTTTGGATCATACAGCATATTCGGGATGGTCCTCCTGTTTTGTGTAATTGGAATCATTCTGGCATAATCATAGCATAAAAGCCGGGATTTGTCAAGACAAAAGATTGCATTCCATTGGATTTCAATAGAAAAAAGATTAAATTTCAACAGAAAACAGATATACCATAAAAACATCGCTACCGGGCCACATATAAATCAAATCTCTTGATGAAATCCGAGCCGTGCGCGGGTGGCGCGCGGGGCTGTGAGCTTGGCAAAGGCAAATCAAAAAAGCCCCTGGGAAGGGGTATAGATAAGCATAGATGCAATTATACAAAATCAAAGTTTTGTATAATTGAGGGAAGCAAAAATGGACGCATCAGCCGTTTCGCGGCGATTTTCGGTGCCGCCTGACAAATGCGTCCTTTCTTTGCCGTCCCATAACCCTGCCGGAATCCAGCAACCCGTTCCCGTGTTGTCCGGCTTTGCCGACACGGACATACCCGATATGGACATACACATCCTGCCGTTGCATCGCACCAGATTCGGCTTTGCCGGATTGTACCTGTCACGGATGGAGTGTACTTTCACCCTGTCTGAGCTGTTCCTGTGCCCGGAATTGCAGCTGATACAAATGGGCGTACAGACCGCCGCGCGCCAGCAGCTCCGTATGCGTGCCTTGCTCGGCAATGCTGCCGTTGGTAATCACAGCGATCTCATCGGCGTTTTTGATGGTGGATAGCCGGTGCGCCACCACAATGGTGGTGCGTCCGCGGCAGAGCTCGTCCAGCGCCTGCTGAATCAGGATTTCTGTGGCATTGTCCAGCGCGCTGGTGGCCTCGTCCAGAATCAGGATCGGCGGATTCTTCAGGAACACCCGCGCAATGCTCAGCCGCTGCTTCTGCCCGCCCGAAAGCCGCACGCCGCGCTCGCCGATCTGCGTTTCGTAGCCGTGCTCCAGGCTCATGATGTAATCGTGAATATTGGCGCGCTTGGCCGCCGCGATGACCTCCTCCTCGGTGGCGTCCAGCCTGCCGTACAGGATGTTCTCGCGGATGCTGGCATTGAACAGATACACATCCTGCTGCACAATGCCGATGTTGCGGCGGAGCGACTCGCGCGTGATGTCGTGCAGATCCCGTCCGTCCAGCAGAATCCGGCCCGAGCTCAGGTCATAAAAATGCGGAATCAGGTGGCAGATGGTGGTCTTCCCACCGCCGGACGGCCCGACCAGCGCAAAGGTTTTGCCTTTTTCGATGTCCAGGCTGATGTGATTGAGCACCTCTTTGCCTTCATCGTAGGAATATGTCACGTCCTGCAGCTGGATGTGCCCCTCCGCCCGGCCGATATCCACCGCGCCGGGGGCGTCTTCCTCTGGCTTGGCGTCCATAATTTCCAGGAAGCGCTCAAAGCCGGTCACCCCGTTCTGATACTGCTCCATGAAGTTGATCAGTGTTGTGACCGGATTGATGAAGAGGTTGACCGACACCACAAAGGCCGAGTAATCCCCGAACTGGATCTGCCCGTTGAACAGGAACAGCCCTCCCGCAATCAGCACCACCACGTTGAAAATATCGGTGATAAAAGAGGTGCCCGAGTGAAAGCGCCCCATGGCGTCGTAGGCCTCGCGCCTGGCCTCTGTGAATTCGGTGTTGCCGACCTCGAATTTTTCCTGCTCCCGCGCGGCGTTGTTGAAGGCCTTGGTCACGCGGATGCCCGATATGCTGCTTTCCACCGAGGCATTGATGACAGCGATGGATTGTCTGCTCTTCTGGAAGGCTTTCCGCATTTTCTTGCGCAGCAACAGCGAGATCAGCAGCAGGAACGGGACGCAGACAAAGATGATCAGGGTCAGCCAGATGTTGATGGTGGCAAGGTATACGAAGGAGACCACAATCGACACGATGGAGATGAGGATGTTCTCCGGCCCGTGATGTGCCAGCTCGCTGATGTCCATCAGGTCGTTGGTCATGCGGGACATGATTTTGCCGGTTTCGTGGCTGTCGTAAAAGCTGTACGGCAGCTTTTCCAGCTGGCGGAACATATCCGAGCGCATCTGCGTCTGCATATGCACCCCCATCATATGGCCCTGATACTGAATGAAGTAATTGAGCAGCATCCGCAGCACGTACAGGCCCAGCAGCAACAGGCCGAAGCCGACAATCAGCCGGTACTGGCGGTTCGGAATGAAATCGTTGAGCATGTTGCGCGTGACAATCGGGTAGACAATGCCAATCAGCGACACGCACAGCGATGCAAGCATATCCAGTATGAAAATCCGCATATGCGGCTTATAGTAAGATAAAAATCGTTTGAGCATGGTGTTATCACATCCTTCCGGTGTCAGAGCAACCCCGTGTGCGGGCGCAGCGCCGTGCGGCGGGACTGCCGGTTCTGCCGGTTCCGCAGCTTTCTGTTTTGGTATCTGTTTCGGTATCCCGCATTGGGGTTTCAGTACCGTTTGCAGTATTTGTCGTCCGGTTCGTTCGGGAATTGCTCCCCAGAGCCGCTTTCGTCAGGCTCCTCCTGCCCGCCGTCCCCGGATGTCTCCTCCGGATTGCCGGATTCCTCCGCCACGGAGTCCTGTCCGGTGCCTGTGGCTTCCCCGCTCTGCTCCGGATTGACACAGCCGCCCAGGGCCAGCGCCAGAAGCAGGAGCAGCAAAATGCCGGTTTGCAGTTTGCGCAGCATGTCTGTTTCCTCTCTTCTTTTCGTTTTTTCCCCGCCTCGCTGCCCCGGCGGAGAGGCGGCGGAATTTCCGCGTATATTATACCATAGCCGCGCCGGATTGTCAAGCACTTCCACCGGCTTTTCCGGCACCGGCCGCCCGGGATTCCGGCGGTTCTGCCGGTTTTGCCCGCGTCAGGCAAAAAGCCGCTCCCGCGCAGCGATGTGCTGCGGCGGGAGCGGCTTGTGTGCGGTCTGTGCGGCTCATACCTTGGTCTGGAACCGGTTTCCGCAGCAGGGACAGCACACCGTATGTGTCCCCTTGATGCGGGGGAGCCGGAGAACCCGACGGCAGGAGGGACATTTGCGGTAGATGTGCGTTTTGCGGTCGCGCACCTTGTTTTTGTTCAGGACAAACCACCCTTTGATGCGGGAGAGCAGATGCAGATAGGCCTGGTTTTCCCGCTGGCGGCGGTAGCGATTGCGGGAGAGCAGACGAAACGTAGCATAGCACAGCAACGCAAGAATGACAAGCGAGAATATCAGGCTGCCCACAAACAGATTGATCAGCATCAGCACCAGCAGCAGCCACATCAGGAATTGATAGAACTGGTCGGCTCCGTTTCTCTCCGCCCAGAATTTCCAGAATCGTTCGCGTAACTTCATGTATCTCATTCCTTTTCCGATTTTCGGTTGGCCGCAGGAAACGGCCGCTGCCTCAGGACAGCCGCGCCATTCCCAGCCGCAGGCGCAGCGTCAGCCTCTCGCCAAAGCGGTCCACTGCCAACTCCACGGTCTCCCCGGCGCGGTGGGTGTACAGCCGCAAGCGCAGATCCTCCACCGTATACACATCCACCCCGTCCATTTGCAGAATGATGTCGCCCGGCTCCAGCACCTCTCCGGAGGCACTGCCGGGAGTGATGCTGACCACCAGAACCCCGTCGCGCGGCGCGGTGTATGGGTCGGTCGAGGATAGCTGATCCCCTTTCCGGATGTCGGCGACCTGAATGCCCATGGTCGGCCGGACGCGAGACACAGAGGAGACGACCTGCTCGGTGCTCCCTGTGGAAAGATAGGCGTTGATCAGCTCCATGGCCCCGTTGATGGGGATGGCCAGGCCAAGGCCGTCATAGTCGCTCAGCTTCCGGGTGACAATGCCGATGACCTCGCCCTTGGCGTTGCACAGAGGCCCGCCTGAGTTGCCGGGGTTGACCTGTGCGTCTGTCTGCATCATCACCATATCCACAATAGCGCCCTCCTCTTCCACCGAGATCATCCGGTTGACCGCCGAAACAATCCCCTGCGTGGTGCTCCAGGGGGCCACATCCCCGGCCGGATTGCCCACCACAACGGCCAGATCCCCGGCCCGGACCGTGTCGGAATCGCCGATGGTCAACGCGGGGTATCCGGTCCCGTCAATTTTGAGGATGGCCAGATCGTCCGCCCAGCTGTACCATACCGCCCCGGCCTGCTGCACACGGCCGGAATACAGCGTGACCGTGATTTGCTCGGCTCCCTCGATGACATGGTAGTTTGTGACGATATATCCGTCCGAGCGCACAAAAAAACCGGTGCCGTAGCCGGCCTGTTCCCCGCCCGACGCGTAAATCAGCACGGTGCCGGGGCTGACCAGCTCGGCCACATCGGCCACGCTGCTGCTCCGGGTGGAAAAAGCGCCCCCCAACACCAGGGTCAGCACCAGCACCGCCAGGCACAGGAGGAAGGCTGCAGACATCACCGCGGCAAACACCATTGCGCCCCGGCCGCCCTGTCGGCGGCGCTGTACGGCCTGGTCGCTGGCGACCTGCTCGGCATAGCTCCAGCGGTAGGCATAGGCCGGCTGCGGCGTCGGCGCGGTCCGTGCGGCTTCCTGCCGCTCCAGCGGCGCCGGCGATTCCGCCCCCGGCGGAGTTGCCCGGCTCTGTTCCGGCGGCTGTCCCTTGGGTTGTGCGGCCTGCCCCGGGGGCGGGGGAGCAAACGGCTGCGCCGGGCGCTCCCCTTCCGGAATCTGCGCCTTTTCCGTGGGCAGCGGCGCTTCTTCCGGAGCCTGTGGCTTTTGCGGCGCCTCTGCCGCTTCGGGTGCTGCCGGCGGGGTTCCCTGCCCTTCTCCGGCCGCGGCGCCGTTCTGCCCCTGCGCGTCCTGCTCCCATGCATGTTCGTTCATCATCGGTTCTCCCTTCCGGTTTTCAGATGGCCGATCCGCAGTCGGGCGTCCGGCTCAGGAATGCGGCGGTTTGGAGAGCGTGAAGAAAAATTCGCAGTTCCTTCCGGGGTCGCTTTCCACCCATATTTTCTCCCCGTGCGCAGCCACAATGGTTTTGGCAATGAAAAGCCCCAGCCCCAGACCGGATTTGTCCAATCCGCGGCTTTTGTCGCTCTTATAGAATCGCTCGAACACATACGGCAGATCCTCCCGAGCGATTCCCTGCCCTTCGTTGAACACCGAAACCTGAATCTTTTTTTCCTTTTCGGTGATGCGGATGCGGAACTGCCCGCCCTCGGATGAAAATTTGACCGCGTTGTGGCAGATGTTGTAAAAAATCTGATAGATAGCGTCATGATCGGCATATACCATCATACGCTCCTCATCGCACAAAAACTCCACCTGCAGCTTTTTTTCTTCGATTTTCTGTTCAAAGGAAATCAGAATCATCCGTCCCATCTCGCAGATGTCAAACGGCTTGGGGACAAATTTGCGGTCGCCGGCCTGTATCCGGGAAAGGTCCAGCAGAGAGGAGACCAGCCTGGACAGGCGCTGTACTTCCTTGGAGATGACCTCCAGATAGTGATCCTGCTCTTCGGGCGGAATGACCCCGTCCCGGATGCCGTCGATAAACCCGGCAATGGTGGTCATGGGGGTGCGCAGGTCGTGCGAAACGTTGGCGATGAAGGAGCTGCGCATGGTCTCCAGATTCTGCAGCGACTCAGCCATGTTGTTGAAGGCCACTGCCAGCTCTGCCACCTCGTCCCGGCCGTACACCTTGACCCGCACGTCAAAATTCCCGTTTGCGAATTTACGCGCGGCCCCCGCCATTTCACGCAGCGGGCCGATGACGCGCTCGCTGATGAAGTATACCGCAATCATTGCGGCCAGCAGCACCAGCAGCGCCGACGACAGCGCGGTTTTGGCCAGCTCCTGCACCATGCGGCCGTTCGGCGCGGTGGTTGAGGTGACGGCCACATAGCCCACCACGGCGTCGGAGGCGCCGAACAGCGGCACCGTGCGCACCAGCACATCCGAATCGAAGAGTCCTGGCAGCGAAAGGATTTCCTGCGCCGCGCCGCCGGCCTGTACTTCGCCGGAAATCAGGTCCTCGGGCAGCGGTACCGCCAGCCCCTGCTCGGGCTGTCCGGAGCGCATACGGTAGCGGACCGTTCCGGTGTGGTCGGCAATCAGAATGTTGAGGTCGGGGTCGGTCACCAGCAGGGCGTCAAACAAGCGGTTGAGTCCCTCTTCCCCCTGCAGGCAGCCCGAAAAAGCCGGCATGAAGCTTTCCGGTGTGGTCTTTCCCACCGCTTCCCCGACATAGCCGGTCACCGCCTCGCTGACGTCGGCAATTTCGTTGACCTTCCCCTCTGACATGGAGTTGCTGACAATCGAGGTCAGCACCACCAGCAGCACGGTAAAGCCGACCACAAAAATGGTCATCACGGCGGTGACATATTTTGCAAACACACTTTTGAACATCTCTTATGGCTTCCTCGGTTGACATGTCCAGCGCGGCTGCCCAAAAGGCGCGCCGTCTGTCCTGCGGCAGTGCATTCCCCGCCGCACGGCACTCAGTTCAGCAGCTCAAATTTGTACCCGACGCCCCAAACGGTTTTCAGAACCCATTTGTCCGAGACGCCCTCCAGCTTCTCGCGCAGGCGCTTGACATGCACGTCCACCGTGCGCGAATCGCCCAGATAGTCAAAGCCCCACACCTTGTCCAGCAACTGGTCCCGGGTAAAGACGCGGTTGTAGTTGGAGGCCAGGAAGTAGAGCAGCTCCAGCTCCTTGGGCGGGATGTCCACCGATTTGCCGCGCAGCTTCAGCTCGTATTTCTGCAGACTGATTTCGATGTTTTCAAATTTGATTACCTCGTCATCATCCTGCCGGGCATGGCTCTGGTATCTCCGCAGCACCGCCTTGACACGGGCCGAGAGCTCCTTCATGTCAAAGGGCTTCACCACAAAATCGTCCGCGCCCAGCTCCAGGCCCAGGACCTTGTCAAACACCTCTCCCTTCGCCGTGATCATGATGATCGGTTTGGAGGAAATCTCCCGGATCTCCCGGCATACCTGCCAGCCGTCCTTTTTGGGCAGCATGATGTCCAGCAGAACCAGGTCCGGCTCGTACATCTTGAAGTAGTTCAGTCCCTCGGCTCCGTCGCTGGCCAGCTTGACCTCGTAGCCTTCATTTTCAAAATACATTTTCAACAGATCGCTGATGTTGGAATCATCGTCAACAACCAGAATTTTGGTGTCCGTCATGTTCGGTTCCTCCGTTTTGTCCTTTGATGTGGATTCATTATAATACGCCAATGCGGAAGCAATGTGACGGACCTATGAATTTTTATCGATTTTTGTGTTTCCGCTCGGAAATTCACCGTAAAAATCGAAATCATCCCGTCAAAATCCGTCTTTTTTTGCTCCGCCGGGCGCCTCTTCCAATATTATACCACAAAGTTGAACGAATTGCAAATGTTTTTTGCCGAATTATAAATTTTTGATAGATTTTTCTTTTTCCCTTGCCAAAAGCCGGATTTTATATTATAATATGGGGAGACAGAAACCGAAAGGATATCCATATCAATCATGAAACTTGGAATTGTAGGACTGCCCAATGTGGGAAAAAGCACGCTGTTCAATGCGCTGACAAACGCAGGAGCCGAGTCGGCAAACTACCCGTTTTGTACCATCGAGCCGAATGTGGGGGTGGTTCCGGTGCCGGACAAGCGTCTGGATTTTCTTGCCGGAATGTATCACCCGGACAAATATACCCCTGCCGTCATCGAATTTGTAGACATCGCCGGGCTGGTCAAGGGCGCCTCCAAGGGGGAGGGGCTGGGCAACCAGTTCCTGGGAAATATCCGCGAGGTGGACGCCGTGCTGCATGTCATCCGCTGCTTTGAGGACGACAACATCGTGCATGTGGACGGCAGCATTGACCCGATGCGGGACCTGGAGACCATCAATCTGGAGTTGATTTTTTCGGACATGGAGCTGCTGGAGCGCCGCATGGACCGCACCAGAAAGGCCATGCGTGGAGACAAGACCCTGGCCGGAGAGCTGGAGACGCTGGAAAAGGTGTACGCCGTGCTGGAATCCGGCCAGTGCGCGCGGACGCTGGAGCTGACCGAGGACGAGCGGGCCTGCCTGGCCGACACTCCTCTGCTGACCCTGAAGCCGGTGATTTATGTGGCCAATGTCAGCGAGCAATATGCTGCCGTCGAGCCCGAGGATCTACCGGCCTACCGGGCACTGCGGGAGTTTGCCGCGCGCGAGCATTCGCAGCTCATCCCCATCTGCTGCCAGATCGAGGCCGAGATTGCCGAGCTGCCCCCGGAGGAAAAAGCCATGTTCCTCTCGGACCTCGGGATTGAGGAGAGCGGATTGGACCGGTTGATCCGGGCCAGTTATTCGCTCCTGGGGCTGATCAGCTTCCTGACCGCCGGGCCGGATGAATGCCGGGCCTGGACCATCCGCCGCGGGACCAAAGCTCCCCAGGCTGCCGGGAAAATTCACTCGGATATCGAACGCGGTTTTATCCGCGCGGAGGTGGTTTCCTTTGCCGATTTGCAAACCTACGGCTCTATGAACGCCGTCCGCGAGGCCGGCGTGCTGCGCAGCGAGGGAAAGGACTACGTTATGCAGGACGGCGATATCGTCTACTTCCGCTTCAACGTGTAGCCGGTCTCGCTATCAGAGAAGACCTTGGAGGGACCCGCCTAGGAAGGCTCCCCCGGGCGGTACAGACCGGGCAACTTCTTGCATCTTTTCCGTCATGCATTGCAAACCGCCTCGGCAATAGGGGTAACTATTGCCATCGGCGGCTTACTCGCCTGACGAAAAATCTGCATCGGATTTGCCCGGCCCGTCCCACCCGGTGAAGCCTTAAGGAGAGGCCGGTCCCTCCAAGCCTCCCCCGGCGAGACCTTTCCCCGACACAGGCCCCCATCAATGCATACGGTATTGCAAATACGGTATGCCCGGGGGCCTGCGCCGGGGAATTTCTTTTGGGGGCGGATGGATTTTTGGGAGATTGCGGATGGGCGCGGTTGACTGGCGGAATGTCATGGAAATCTTTTTTGAAGCTGGATATCCAATCGAAAACGTGCAATGAGCAGTGAATAAAATGCAGCAGCCAGAGGTCAGTAAAATCATTAAAAACCGGGCAGCCAATAGCGGCTGTCCGGTTTTCTGATATGCAGGGCAAATTGCTTTGTATGGTGATAT
>CALWQR010000058.1 GCA_944383705.1 uncultured Clostridia bacterium | reverse complement strand
CTCCCTCTGAAAAAGGACTTCCCCGGCTGCCGCCCGCCGGCAGTGTGCTTTCATTGGCAATTCTCTCAACAGGCGGGTGGCGGCTGGGGAAGTTCTCGCAAGGGGAGGTTTGGAGGGGACTGCCTCTCCGAAAGAGGCGGCCCCTCCAAGGTCTTCCCTGGCGGCATCTATCTCCCACCAAGGCGGGTCTCTCCAAGGTCTGTTCCCGCGTTATCTGTCCCGCCGGGGGAGGCGGAGGCCTTCAGGGCTGATTTTATGGGGGTTATTTTTGTCATAGCTCTTGACTTTTCGCCGAAAAACAGATATAATAAGCATGGAGCCAGGCGGGTGCAGACTGGATGATTGGGAAACGGAGGTGAGCGGATGAAATACGGATATGCGGGGGTACGCAGCTTCAGTCTGCCGATTGCAATCGGCCGGCAGGAGCACCGTACAACAAAGCCGCCGCAGATGCATTTTCACAACTGTTACGAGGTGCTGCTTGTTACCACCGGGAAATATCAGTTGTATGCCCCGCAAAAGCTGTACGAGGGGGAGGGGGCCTGTATCGTCTTTTTCGGACGCGGTGTTTATCACGCCACGGTACGGATGGATTGCGAGAACACCCCCTTCCGCTGCTTCGATCTCTATTTTCTGCAAAGCGTGCTTGACCTGATTCCGCCGTTTCTGCTGGAAATCTCCCCGCTTCTGGACAGCAATGTGCAGGTGTTGCCCCTTGCCGGAGAGGCGTTTGATTTCCTGCTTCCGAAATTCGAGGAAATGCGGAAGGTTTATGCCCGGACATATGAATCCGGCAAAACGCCGCCGGTCCTGTACGGCCTGCTGCTGACCGCGCTCAATTATCTTGCCGACATGGTCCGGACGGATAAGGGCTACCGGTTTGATGTTGGCGCCGATTCGGATTTTTATATCACCAAGGTGACCAAAAGCATCATTGAGGCAATCGACCACGGCGACGATATCTCGGTCTCAGAGCTTGCAGCCCGCTATTATGTGGGAGTTACCAAGCTGTCAACCGATTTTCACCGCCTCATCGGCCTTTCCATCAAGCAGCTGATTTGTCAGCTGCGGCTGGAACGGGCCAAGTCCCTGCTCAAAAGCGGCATGGATGTCCGCACCGTAGGCCAACGCTGCGGATTCAGCAGCGACAGCTATTTTGTGCAGTTTTTCAAACGCTACACCGGAATGTCGCCTGGAAAATATCGCGACCAGGCCGCGCAGGATGAGGCTTGAGTGGGGGAAAGACCTTGGAGGGAGGTCCCCCTTGAGGAGGCGGGCCCTCCCTCCAAACCTCCCCTTGCGAGAACTTCCCCAGCCGCCGCCCGCCTCTTTGGTATGAACGCAAATGACAGTGTTCCGCCGGCGGGCGGCAGCCGGGGAAGTCTTCTTTGGGGAGGTAAGCGAAAAATAAGAGCATATTGCCATGCAAAGCGATTTGCTCTGCATATACAGAAAACCGGACATCCGCCAAGGGTTGCCCGGTTTTTGATGATATGGGTGTATTCATATCTAACATATCAGCTCTTGCCCTTGCTTTTGACTGGCCAATGACCACTGAACTCTGCCCGCTGTTCACTGTTCATTGCTCATTGCTGATTGCACATTGCCAATTGCCCATCCGTCCCCAAAAGAAATTCCCCGGCGCAGGCCCCCGGGCATACTGTATTTGCAATATAGTATGCAGTTTTCGGGGGCCTGCGCCGGGGAAGGTCTCGCCGGGGGAGGCTTGGAGGGACCGGCCTCTCCTTAAGAGGCGGGTCCCTCCAAGGTCTTCCTTCAAGGTCATCTTTCAAGGCCTTTTCCTGTGATGAGCTTGAGGCCGTTTTCCGGCCGGGCGGACAAGGCACTCTTTTCCGTAGCCGATCAGGTCCTCACGACCGGCCCGCGCCAATGCTTCGCGCACCAGTGCAGCGTTTTGCGGGCGGTTGTATTGCAGCAGCGCGCGCTGGAGCTGCTTTTCGTGGTAGTCGGTTGCCACATAGACCGGCTTCATGGTCAGCGGGTGCAGGCCGGTGTAATACATCACCGTGGAGGCTGTGCCCGGGGTCGGGTAAAAGTCCTGCACCTGCTCGGGCGCGTAGCCGTTGCGCTTCAGGCAGAGGGCCAGCTCCACCGCATCCTTCAGCGTGGAACCCGGATGGCTGGACATCAGGTAGGGGACCAGATACTGCTCCTTGCCCAGGCTCCCGGTGATGGCGAAGAAGCGTTTGCGGAAGCGCTCGTACACCGCAAACGGCGGCTTGCCCATGCAGTCGAGTACCCCGCGCGCGCAGTGCTCCGGCGCAACCTTGAGCTGCCCGCTCACATTGTCACGCACCAGCTTGCGGAAGAACGAATCGTCGGGGTCAAGCAGCAGGTAGTCGTAGCGGATGCCGCTGCGGATGAACACCTTTTTCACGCCGGGCAGGGCCTCCACGGCTTCAATCAGCTGCCGGTATTCGGTGTGGTCCACCCGGAGATTGGGGCAGGGCGTGGGCGCGAGGCATTTGCGGTTGGCGCACACCCCGTGCGTGAGCTGATGCTCACAGGCAGGCGCGCGGAAATTGGCAGTCGGTCCGCCGACGTCGTGGATGTAGCCCTTGAAATCCGGGAGCTGCGTGATTTTTCTCGCCTCCTCCACCACGCTTTCGATGCTGCGGGAGCGCACGGTTCGCCCCTGGTGAAAGGCCAGCGCGCAGAAATTGCACCCCCCAAAGCAGCCGCGGTTGTGCGTAATCGAAAACCGGACCTCCTCAATGCCGGGCACGCCGCCGGCCGGCGCGTAGGAGGGATGCCAGGTCCGCTGATAGGGCAGGGCGTACACACGGTCCAGTTCCTCCCGCTCCAGTGGGGGCATCGGCGGGTTCTGCACCAGCAGCCGGCGGTCGTAACGCTCGCAGATGGCGCGTCCGTTGATCGCATCCTGATTGCGGTACTGAACGCCGAAGGCCTCGGCGTAGGCGCGACGGTCGGTTTTGAGCGTATCGAAGTCAAAAGTGGCGGCCACCGGGTAGTGCACCGGGTCCTGCGGGTCGCAGAGATACACGGTCCCGCGCACGTCCCGGATTTTTTTGATTGGTACGCCGCGGTCAAGCAGGGCGGCCACGCGCAGCAGGATGTTCTCCCCCATGCCGTAGGTCAGAAGATCGGCGCGGCTGTCCACCAGTACCGAGCGGCGCACCCGGTTTTCCCAGTAGTCGTAGTGCGCAAAGCGGCGCAGGGAGGCCTCGAGCCCCCCGAGAATGACCGGTACATCGCCGTATGCCTCCCGGATGCGGTTGGAATAAACGATGACCGCGCGGTCGGGGCGCAGCCCCATCCGGCCGCCGGGGGAATAATAGTCATAGGAACGCTTCTTTTTTGCCGCCGTGTAGTGCGCGACCATGCTGTCGATGTTCCCCGAGGTGACCAGAAACCCCAGACGCGGCCGGCCGTATTCCCGGAACGGCGCGCAGGAGCGGTAATCCGGCTGGGAGAGAATGGCCACGCGGTAGCCCGCGGCCTCCAGTACGCGCGAGATGATAGCCACGCCGAAGGAGGGGTGATCGACATAGGCGTCCCCCGTGACATAAACAAAATCCGGCCGGTCCCAGCCCCGCGCCTCCATCTCGGCGCGGCAGAGCGGCAAAAAGTGCGAAGCGTCTGCGTTCATGCGTGTTCCTCCTGCTTGTTGATGTCGGGCTTTGGCGTCCGCGCCCGGCGGCGCGGGGCGGTCAGTCGGCGGGCGGCTCTGCGGAGCCGTCCAGCTCCTCCGGTTCATACGCGCGGATGCCCTGCATCCCCGGCGCCGGCCGGAAGCCCGAAATTTCGCCGCGCTGCATCGCCCCGAAGATGCGGTAGCGCACCCCCCGGTGCTCGCGCTCCATGCGGGCCAGCAGCCGCTTCATCTCCTCGCGCTGGGTGTTGCCGTCGGCAGGGCAGGGCGAGGAAATCACCGGCAGTTCCGCTTTGCCAGCGAAATAACGGATGTCCTTTTCGGGCAGGTAAATCATCGGACGGATCATGCGGATGCCGGTGCGGCTGAGATAGGAGACCGGAGAGAAGCTGCCGATTCGCCCCTCAAAAAAGAGATTGAGCAGAAAGGTCTCCACCGCGTCGTCAAAATGGTGCCCCAGCGCCGCAACGTTGCAGCCGAGTGACTTTGCCGCGTTGTACAGCGCGCCCCGGCGCATCTTGGCGCAGAGCGAGCAGGGAGACGGCTCATGGCGGATGTCGAACACCACCCGGTAAATATCGGTGGGCAGCACGGTGTAGGGCACGTCCAGCTCGGCACAGAGCCGGCGGATCGGGTCAAAATCCATTCCGCCCGGAAAGCCCATGTCAATGGTGACGGCCTGCAGCGTAAAGGGCACCGGGTAAAACCGGCGCAGCTCGGCCAGGGCGCAGAGCAGGGTGAGCGAATCCTTGCCGGCCGACACCCCCACCGCCACCCGGTCGCCCGGCTCAATCATCCGGTAGTCGTCCAGCGCCCGCCGGGTATAGCTGAGAATGCGTTTGATGTGTTGCATACATACCTCAAAAAAACGGCGCACGGGGGCGCGGCGGCTGTCCGCCGCGCCCCCGTGCGCCGTCCGTGATTTGGATGGGCTTATCCGGCAGTTGTCCCGGTTTCCGCTCCGGCGGGTTCCTCGGCAGGAGCGCTCTCTTCGGCTCCGGCGGCTTCCTCGGCAGGAGCATCCTCACAGGCTGCCGCTTCGTCCGCGGCCGCTTCTTCTTTTTCTTCGGTCAGTTTTTTGATTTTGCGGATGTCACTGACGATTTTTGCTACCGCGGCAACTCCGATGGCAAGGGCGGCAAGGCCGAAAATCTGCTTTTTTTCCAGCTTTTTCATGATGGATTCTCCTTTGTTTTTGATTTTGATTTATCTGTACTTTCCGGCGTCCGGAAAGGAACAGGTCCGATAGATGGCCTCGGCCTCCGGCGTCAGGCTCCGGCGGCCCCCGGCGGCGGTCTGCGGGCGGTAGAGCATCAGCGCGGGGAGCACCCGCAAGGAGGGCGCGGCGCCCTTTACCGCCTCGGTCAGGACCAGAAAGGGGGGCGCGTCCGCATCGGAATGCACCATGGCCATGCGCTTGGGCTCCAGACGGCAGGCGCGCATGGCGCCGAACAGGTCGGGCAGGCGCTCCGCGCGGAAGACGCATACAAATCTGCCTCCGGTGCGCAGCAGACGCGCTCCGGCCGCACAGAAATCCCGGATTCCCCCGTAAATTTCGCGCCGGGCAATCTCCTTTTGCTCGTGTGCGCCCGGGCGGCCGGAGTCGGGCCTGAGATAGGGCGGGTTGGCAAAAACCAGGTTGACCTCGCCCCCCGGGCGGTCGGGCGCCAGACGGCGCAGGTCGCCCCCGATGACCCGGATGCGGTCACCGTAGCCGTTGAGCGCGGCGTTGCGGGCGGTCAGCTCGGCAAGCGCGGGCTGCACCTCCACGGCGGTTACACAGCGCAGCTTGCCCTTGGCGCACAGCAGCAGCGAGACAATGCCGCTGCCGCTGCCCAGCTCCACCGCCTCGGCGTATGGCTGTGGGCGGATAAAGGCCGCCAGCAGATAGGAATCGGTACCGAAGGTCAGGCCGCGGCGCTTCTGAATCAGCCGGATGCGCTCGTTTACCTCGTCCAGCCTTTCGTCCGGTCCGGGAATCAGTGAGAGATGGTTCATGTTTGGGCTTGATTGGCAAATAGAAGCGGAGGGAGCAGGCGGGAAATTCTGCCTGCTCCGCCCATTGTGCGCCCGAGTGATGTATTATTCCTCCTCGGGAGCGCCAACCGGACATACATCCGCGCAGGATCCGCAGCCAATGCACTTGTCGGGGTCGATTTCATACTTTCCGTCACCCTCGGCAATGGCTTCCACTGGGCAGGCCTCGGCGCAGGCGCCGCAGGATACGCACTCGTCGGAAATCTTGAATGCCATGTCTGAATTCCTCCTCTTTTATGAGATAACTCTATTGTATCATATTTTTTATTTTTTGCAACTGTTTTTTTGAAAAAAATTCGATTTTTACAAAAAATCCGAAAATGCGTCGCAAACGGGGCACAAAATCAGTTGTTTTTTTCAGACGGATCCTGCGAATCCTGCCCGTGGCGCGCCAGGACCGTCACCGCGTCCCGCGAATACTGCTTGGGGGTGGCGCCGGGCGTATCCCGCAGCAGCACCCGCACGCTGCCGGCCAGCGGATTGGTACCGATGACGGTCCCCACGCCGTCGGCCGTCTGCACGGTGGAGCCGTAGGGCGGGGTGTGGCGCAGCTCCTCTGCGTAAAGGTCTGCCTCATAGCGCAGGCAGCACATCAGCCTGCCGCAGATTCCGGAAATTTTGGCCGAATTGAGCGCCAGGTTCTGCTCCTTGGCCATCCGGATGGATACCTGTACCACGTCCAAGAGGAAGATGGTGCAGCAGAGCGGACGCCCGCAGGCACCCAGCCCCCCCAGCATTTTGGCTTCGTCCCGGATGCCGATCTGCCGCAGCTCGATGCGGGTATGAAAAGCCGCGGCCAGATCCTTGACCAGCGCGCGGAAATCCACGCGGTTCTCGGATGTAAAGTAAAACAGCAGCTGGGAGTTGTCAAAGGCATACTGCGCGTCAATCAGCTTCATCTGCAGCCGGTGGGCGCGGATTTTTTCCTGGCAGACGGCCATGGCCTGCTTTTCCCGGGCGCGGTTTTCGGCGTTGTGGGCAATGTCCTCCGGCGTTGCCCGGCGCAGGACGGGGCGCAGGGGGTAAACCGTGTTGCGGCGGCTGACGGTGCGGTTGCCGGCGCAGACCTCCCCGAACTCGGGCCCGCGCGCGGTTTCCACCACGGCGTATTCCCCGTAGTGCAGCACAATGCCGCGCGGGTCAAAGGAATACACCTTGCCGGTGGAGCGGAAGCGGATGCCAACCACCTCCACGGTCCCGTCCTGCTCCGTTCCGGCCGCCGGCGTCTGTCCGTCGGTCTCTCCGGCTCCGGCGGCTGCCGCCGGTGCGGCCGGAACGCTGCCGTCGGCCGCTTTGAGAACGATTCTGGCGCGCAGATCCTCCAGCGACATGACGTCGGCCTCGGTGGGGGTGCCGTACAGATCCTCCAGCCCCTGCCTGACCGGTCCGCGGCTCTGCCCGCCCGATCTGCGGGACTTCTGGCGGCCGTCCCGGTTCTTTTTCTCTCCGCCGCGCGCCTCCTCGCGGCCGTTGGGCCCGGCCGGGCGTCCGCCCCGCGGCGGCCGTTTCTGTCCCCGGTCGTCCCGGGCGCCGCCTGCACGGGCCGCTGCGGGCCCGCCAGCGGCTTCTCCGGCCGGGGCGCCGGGGGTGCTCTGTCCGGCCTGCGGCGCCGGCTCGCCTCCGTTGCTCCGGTGTGCGCCGGGCCTGCGGCGCCGGCGGCCCGCCCCCGATCGGCGGGCGGGGGCTTCCTGCCCGGCGCTTTCCTGCGCGGCCGGGGCGGGGGTTTTGTTCTCGTCTTCCATTTGGTTCTGATGCTTCCTTTCCTCCGCCCGGGCGGGCCGTGCGGATTGATTCTCTTGTGTCCGTGCCGGGGCAGGGGACGCCTCCGCAGCCGTACCCCGTCTCAGGGGGCGGCCAGCAGGCCGGTGTCTGTCGCCAGACCGGTCAGGGTCAGGCGGATGTTTGCGTTCCGGGCCAGCCGGTCGGCGGCCGCCTGCAGCCCATCGCACAGGCGCAAAAGGTCGGCGGCCGAAAAGTGCCCGGCCAGTTCTGCGGCCTCCTCACGGTCGGCAAAAAAGCAGAGCGGCGCGGCTTCGGCGCAGCGGCAGGCCAGCAGGTCGCGCAGGCAGAGCCGGATGTCGGACAGCTGCACGGCAATGTCCTCCCGGCGCTGTCCCAGCTCCCCCAAAAAGCGCAGCACCGCGGCGCTGTTCCGCCGCGAGGTGGCCAGCCGCGCAAAGCTGCGGGAGGCCTCCCGGCGCTCCAGCACCGGCTTCCGCCGCCGGGGGTCCAGCAGCTCCAGCGCCCGGCCGATGCTCCCGCCCGCGGCGGCAATCAGCTCGTCCAGCTCCCCGGGGGACTGCCGGTCCAGCGCGGCGGCCTCGGGCCGGGTGCGCAGCAGCAGGGCGCGGATTTCGCCGGACGGCACCGGCTGCAGCCGCAGGGTGGGGGCACGGCTGCGCACGGTCTCCAGCAGGGGCGCGGCGCTCTGACACAGCAAAAAGAAGCGCACATAGGGCGGCGGCTCCTCCAGCGTCAGCAAAAAGGCGTTCTGGGCCTGCACGGTCATCAGCTGTGCGTCCTCTATCAGGTAGCATTTGCACTCCAGCTCGTTGGGGGAGATGCACATGCCGGCCTGCATCTGCCGCACGGCCTCCACCCCCATCGTGGCCTTTTCGCCTTTGGAGACCGGAATGACGTCGGGCGAGTTGCCCGAGAGAATTTTACGGCAGGAGGCGCAGCTCATGCAGGGCAGGGGCAGCCCGTCCCGGCCTTTGTTCTCGCAGGCGAGCGCGGCGGCAAGGCGCAGGGCCAGCATGTGCTTGCCGCACCCGTCGTCCCCCTCGAGGATATAGGCGTGCGGCAGCCGGCCGGCGCAGATATCCTCGCGCAGGCGCTCCCGCAGCGCATCGTTCCCCAACATGTCGGCAAACGCAGGCTTCATTCCGTAATTCCTCCTTCCGCGCTCCCGTGCGCGGCGCTGTCCTCTTTATTATATCAGTTTCCGGCCCGGTTGTCAAGGGAGCGCGGGGCTTTCGGCAAAATCTGTGCGTTTTTTTGCGGAAAAAACGCCCGTCCCGGTTGACAGAAGGCCCGGAATGGGGTATAATAATGGCAGATTCCCGCCTGGGGGTCGCATCACATATCACGAAAGGAGCATGGTCATGGTTGTCACCAAACAGTCGGTCATCGGGGATATCCTCGATTATGAGCCCGAAACCGCGCAGTTCTTCCTTGCCATTGGCATGCACTGCCTCGGCTGCCCCGCCTCGAGAGGGGAGTCGGTTGCGGATGCCTGCGCCGTACACGGTACCGATGCGGACGCGCTGATTGCCAAAATCAACGCATTCCTCGCCGACCGCCAGAAATAAGACGGCGCCGCGCCCGCCGTGCCTCCGGTCGGAGACGCGGCGGGACAGCCGCCCCCCGCGCGGACGCGGGGACTGCCGCACGGAGCCAGTCTCCGTTTTTTCATATCTGCCCGGGCGGGGAAAGGAGAAACCCATGCAGAACCGCACAAAGCCGCTGGGGCCCCGGCTGCTCAGCGCGCTGCCCGATCTGACGCCGGGAGGCACGCTGGCCGACGTCGGCACCGACCATGCCTATCTGCCCATTGAGGCCGTCCGGCGGGGCATATCCGCCCGGGCGGTGGCCTGCGATGTCAACCGCGGGCCGCTGGCGCGGGCCGAGGCCAACATCCGCGCGGCCGGGCTTTCCGACCGCATCTCCCTGCTGCTGACCGACGGGCTGCGGGGAGTGGAGCGCTTTTGCCCGGACGACGTGCTGGTCTTCGGCATGGGGGGCGAGCTGATTGTGCGCATTCTGGCCGCGGCGCCATGGCTGCGCAGCGCCGGGGTCGGGCTGATTCTGCAGCCCATGAGCCGGGCGGAATGCCTGCGGCGCTGGCTGCTGGACGAGGGCTTTGAAATTCGCGCCGAGCGGCTGAGCCTGGAGGACGGACAGTACTATCAGACCGTCTGCGCGCGCTTCGGAGGCGCGGTGCAGACCTATACCCCGGGGGAGCTGGCCTACGGGCGCTTTGACCCCGGCGCCGACCCGGCGCTGCAGGCCGGCTTCTGCCTGCGGCAGCTGGAGCGGCTGCGGGAGGTTGTCGGTGGAAAGCGCCGCGGCGGAGCCGACACGGGCGCGGAGGAAGCGCTGGCTGCCGAGCTGCGGAGCCGTCTGGCCCGGCTGGGCGCCGGACAGTCCGCCCCTGCCGCCAATTCAGACCGAGAGGAGAACCCGATATGAATGTCGGAGAGCTGTACGCAAAGCTGGAGGAGCGCATCCCGCGCTCGCTTTCCTGCGAATGGGACAACGACGGGCTGATGTGCTGCCCGGATCCCGCCGCGCCGGTACGCCGGGTCCTGGTGGCGCTGGATATCACCGCCGGGGTGGCCGACCGGGCCATTGCCGGCGGATACGACCTGATTGTTTCGCACCACCCCCTGGTCTTCCGCCCGCTGCGGGCGGCGGAGCCGGGGGATCCCGTGGCCGCCAAGGTGATTCGCCTGCTGCGCGCGGGCGTGAGCGCCATGAGCTTTCACACCCGGCTGGACGCGGTGTGCGGGGGCGTGAACGACACGCTGGCCGCCGCGCTGGGGCTGACCGAGGTGACGCCCTTCGGGCCGCAGGGCGAGGCCATCGGGCGGCTTGGCGTGCTGCCGGCCGCAATGACGCTGTCCGAATTTGCTGCCCGGGTGCGTCAGGTGACCGGCGCCCCCGGTGTGCTGGCAGGGGACGCAGGCCTGCCGGTGCGGCGCGTGGCGGTGCTGGGGGGCAGCGGCTCGGACGAGCTGCCGGCCGCCCGGGCTGCCGGGGCAGACACCTATCTGACCGGGGAGCTGGCCTATCACCATCTCTCCGAGGCGCCCGAGCGGGGCATGAATCTGCTGGCGGCCGGGCATTTTTACACCGAAAACCCGGTCTGTCAGACGCTGCGGCAGATGCTTGCCGGCCTTGACGGGTCGCTTTGCATCGATCTGGCCGACAGCAACACCGTCCGTGTACTGTGATACCGGATACCGGAAAGGGGAAAAAACCATGACTTATGTGCTGTCGGATCTGCACGGCGCCTACCGCAAATTCACCGAGCTGCTCCGCACCGTCCGCTTCGGCGACGCCGACGTGATGTATGTGCTGGGGGATGTGGTGGATTACGGCGAGGAATCGATGGAGCTGGTCTCGGACCTGAGTATGCGGGCAAACGTCTACCCGGTGGCGGGGGAGCATGATTTCCTCGCGGCACGGATGCTCTCGGGCTTTGACCGGATGCTGCGGGAGGGAACCGACCCCACCCCGGAATATATCGCCGAGATGACCCGCTGGGTCGGGGACGGCGGGCAGGCCACGCTCAACGGCTTCCGCACGCTGGACGCCGAGCAGCGGGAGGGAGTTCTGGAATACCTGTGTGATATGGCGCTGTTTGAAGAGGCAACCGTGGCAGGCCGGAATTACCTGATGGTGCACGCCGGAATTGCCGGTTACCGCCCGGAGCGGGACCTGGAGGACTATTGCCCCGAGGACTTTTTCACCGAGCCGCTGAACCCCGGCCGCGAGCTCATACCCGGCACTACCCTGCTGGTGGGGCATGTGCCAGGCAGGGATGGCCGGATTGTCCGGGGCGCCGGCAGTATTTTCCTGGACTGCGGCGTTGCCTTCGGCGGCCGGCTGGGGTGCCTCTGCCTGGAGAGCGGGGAGGAGTTTTACGTCTGATGCGCAAGAACGACACCATCCGCCTGACCGTTACCGATGTGAACAACCTGGGCTGCGGCGTAGGGCATTTGCAGAATGCCGGCGCGCGGAACGGGCAGACCGTATTCCTGCCCGGGGGCGTGACCGGCGACGAGTGGGAGGCCCAGGTGATCAAGCTGACCCGGGACTATCTGGTCGCCCGGCCGGTCCGTCTGCTGGAGCCCTCCACCCACCGCATCCCCGACGACTGCCCGGCACGGGGCTGCGGGGGCTGCGCCTATCGCTGCATGAGCTATGCGTATGAGCTGGAGCTGAAGCGGGGATACGTGCGCTCTGCCTTCCGCAAGGCCGGGCTGGAGGCCGATGTGGAGGCGGTGCGCAGCACCGGACGGACCGCCGGCTACCGCAACAAGGCGCAGTATCCGGTCGGGCTGGGGCGGGATGGGACTCTGTGCGCCGGCTTTTACGCCGGCTATTCGCACCGTCTGGTGCCCGCCGGGGACTGCCTGCTGCAGCCCCCGCTGTTCGGCGAGGTGGTGCGCGAGGTCTGCGAGCTGGCCGGACGCCTGCACATCGAGCCCTACCGGGAGGAGACCGGCCGGGGTCTGCTGCGCCACATCTATCTTCGCCAGGGAGAGAAGAGCGGGGAGCTGATGCTTTGCCTGGTGCTCTCGGCCGACTGTATGCCGGGCGAGGCGACGCTGGTCCGGGAGCTGACCGCGCGCTTCCCGCAACTGTGCTGCCTGATGCTCAATATCAATCCCGCCCGCACCAACGTGGTGCTGGGGCGGCGCTGGCGGCTGCTGTACGGCCGGGACTGGATCGAGGACACCCTGTGCGGCCTGCGGCTGCACATTCCGCCGCAGGCGTTTTATCAGGTCAATCACGGGGCGTGCGAGCTGCTGTACGACCTGGTCGGGGAGCGCGCCGGGCTGACCGGGAACGAGCTGCTGCTGGACCTGTACTGCGGCATCGGCAGCATCGGGCTGTCGCTGGCCGGCCGAGCCGGGGAGGTGCTGGGCCTGGAGATTGTGGAGGAGGCCGTGCGGTGCGCAGCCGAAAACGCCGCGCGCAACGGCATCTCCAACGCCGCCTTTTTCTGCGGGGACGCCTCCGACCCACGGGACCTGCTCCGGCGGGCGCGGGAGCTGCGCGGGGATCTGTCGGGGGCCGTTGCCGTGCTGGATCCCCCGCGCAAGGGAACCACGCCCGAGCTGATTGCCGCAGTTGCCGAGGCCGGAATCCGCCGGGTGGTCTATGTCTCCTGTAATCCGGATACCCTCGCCCGCGACTGCGTCCGCTTCGCCTCCCATGGCTACATCCACGGCCCGGTAACCCCGGTTGACCTCTTCCCCCGTACCGGACACGTCGAATGTGTGACCTTATTGGAGGTCTCGCCAGAGAAGAAGACCTTGGAGAACCCCGTCTCTCCTTAAGAGGCGGGTCCCTCCAAGGTCTTTTCCAATGGCGGGGCTCTTATCGGGCGGGTCCTTCCAAGGTCTT
>CALWQR010000057.1 GCA_944383705.1 uncultured Clostridia bacterium | reverse complement strand
GCGTTACAAATAAGGGCAAACATTCTCGGAGGTATCAGCTGTGTGTCTGCGAGGTCGCTGATTGTGAGATAATTAGTACCAAGGTATAAATCTTTGGCGGCGCAAAACAAAGTGTAGCCGTTTTCACTGATTCCGGCAGGCTGCAGACTTTTAAAATCAATTGAATTGTCTGTGGCATATCGTTTAGCGGTTTGCCACAATGCAAACTCTGCTGTTAGAAGATAAAGGGCGGACATGAGGGCATAATCCTTTTTGTTCTTTTTTCTGATTGTGTCTGTAAAGCTGATACTGTGTTTTGAATTTCTAAAATTCATAGGGATCGTCTCACTTTCGTTTATATATTTTTGGAACCGCTTTTGAAACAGCGGATTATTTATCCGCGACACAGTTCTTGCAAGTATTTCTTTTTGAGAATCGCCAATGCAACTCTTTTCGGCAAATTCATGTTTGCAGAGAATTACTACGCCGTGTCCTCTTGGAGTAAAATTCGGAATCATTTTTATGGTCTTTTCAATTTCCCGTAGGGAAGGTGTTTCTGAAAAATACATAACTTTTTCCTTTCAATAAAAAAAGCCTTCAGTTTTTGCTGTGATAATCAAAAACCAAAGGCTTTAAAATGATGTGTTAATATTTAATTGCTGCATGACAACAGGGAGAATAATAATGATTTTGGGCAAAAGAAAAAGGCGTATGGATTTTAACTTTCCATACGCCTTTCGGTGTGATTTCTGCTATTTGTGGGTTCAAGTCCTGTCAGTATAGGATTTTTGCCGTTTGGCATCTATAGACTCCATGCTGAAAAACTTGCCCTAAAAATGCGAAAAAACCTCGATAAAATCGAGGTTTTTCGCTTAGGCATCTTTTTTAGTGCCCTCTTATGGTGGAGCATAGGGGATTCGAACCCCTGACCCCAACACTGCCAGTGTTGTGCGCTCCCAACTGCGCTAATGCCCCGTTGCAACCTTATATATCATACCATATTCCTGCCGATTTGTCAAGTACCTTGCCGCAATTTTTTTGCTTCCCGCGCAATTTTTTCGAAATCTCGAGGGAGAAGACCTTGGATGGACCCGCCTGTTAAGGTTCCCACCGTTGGAGAAGACCTTGGAGGGACCCGCCTGTAAAGAGTCCCGCCGTAGGGAAAGACCTTGGAGAGACCCGCCTCTTAAGGAGAGGCCGGTCCCTCCAAGCCTCCCCCGGCGAGACCTTTCCCCGGCACAGGCCCCCATCCATGCATACGGTATTGCAAATACGGTATGCCTGGGGGCCCGCGCCGGGGAATTTCTTTTGGGGGCGGATGTACAATTGGCAATGTGCAATTAGCAATTAGCAATGAACAATGAACAAGAAACAATAACTATGAACAGTGGGCAGAGGCCAGTAGCCAGTGAAAAGCAAAGGCAATAGCTGATATTGTTACATAGAGTAATACCCATAATCAAAAACCGGGCAGCCAATAGCGGCTGTCCGGTATCTGGATATGTAAGGCAAATCGCTTTGTATGGCGGTATGCTCTTATTTTTGCATACCTCCCCAAAGAAGACTTCCCCGGCTGCCGCCCGCCGGCGGAACACTTTCATTCGCGTTCATGCCAAAAAGGCGGGCGGCGGCTGGGGAAGGTCTCGCCGGGGGAGGTTTGGAGGGACCGGCCTCTCCTCAAGAGGCGGGTCCCTCCAAGGTCTTCTCCTACGGCGGGACTCTTCAGGATCGGAATTTTTTGTAGTCGTTGGGGGTATAGCCGGTTTCCTTTTTGAAGAGGCGGTAAAAATAGGATTCGCTCTCATAGCCGCACTGCTCCACGATATCGGCAACGGTCATCTGCGGGTCCTCCAGCATCCGCTTGGCTTTGTTCAGCTTCATGAACTGCACGAATTTCCCGATGCTCATGCCGGTGGTTTTCTGGAAATCCCGGCGCAGCTTGTCGGGGGAGACGGCGAAGCTGCGGGAGAGGTCCTCAACGGTGCACTTATCGCGGATGGTGCTCATGACATGGGCGATGACCTCGGGGATATAGGATTCTGGAATGCTTTTGGTCACCAGAGGGGGCTGCGGATTCTTTTTGAGCAGATACAGCAGCAGGTCCAGCGCCTTTTCGCGCTCGGCCGTGGTTCTCAGCTGCAGCAGGACGTTCAGGGTATGTTCAAACAGCATGGCCCGGCCGGAGAGATTGAAAATGACGGCCGTGCTGCCGTGCAGCAGCTCCTCGGGCTGGGTGGTAAAGCGGCGGGAAGAGAAGATGTAAGAATCAAAATAAATCACGCAGCGGTCATAGACGCCGTTGTACTCCTTTGGGGTGGTAAAGTGGGGGATAAACGGGGCAACCAGGATTGCGTGCGGGTAGTCGACCGTGTAGGGGGTCTGACTGATCAGGGACTGCACCAGCTGGGGGTGCAGGAAAAAGGAGAGCTCGTAGTGCGGGTGCATGTGCACCGCGCTGGAGTCTTTATTGGAGCAGAATCTGCCGGGCTCCACGTACAGTTCTCTTCCGTAATCTTCAAAGGCTTCAGACATCCGGGTTTTCCTCCTTCTTTCGGTTTTTGGGCAGTATGCCATCCTGCGCGAGCCTCCAAGCCGTCCGCAGCGCCAAAAAAGACAGTTTTTGCCCGGAATCTCACGCAATTGTGCATTGTCAAAGGCCGGCCGTTTGGTTATAATAGTATACAGGAAATGCGGATTGCGGGCGGCTGTTATCCAAAACATTCGGTTTTTACGGCAACATGATTATATCACGTTTTCGGGATGTTGTCAAGCCGAAAAATACAATTGCCGTCCGTCGGCGCGCCAAATCCGTTGCTCCGGTCCCTGCTTCTTGGTTTTCAGGGCGTTCCCGCCCATGAAAATAATTTATGCGGAAGGAAAGGAAGAAAACCCATGAAAAAAAGACTGATCTCCATCTGCGTATGCTGCGCTATGCTGTTGCTGATGCTCCCCGCCGGGGTGCTTGGCGTCACGGCGGCGCCGGTTGCGGCCGACACCTCGTGGTACAGTGACAGCGCGGCAGAGTTCACCCTTGCCGATGCGGCCGATGTGCTTGGCTTTGCCCAGCTGCTGGCCGGCGGCAACACCTTTGCGGGCAAAACCCTGCTGCTGGGGGCCGATGTAGACCTCAACCCCGGCTACACGGGCGAGCAGACCGCTCCCGAGACCGTTTGGCCGGATGTATCCGGCAAGGCCTTCTCGGGTGTGTTTGACGGGCAGGGGCACAGCATCTCCGGCCTGTACATGAACGGCAAGAGCGCCTATGCCGGCTTCTTCGGCTATGCCTCCGGCGGAACCGCTGAGGCGCCCGTTACCGTAAAGAACCTGGGGCTCCTCAATGCCTACATCGATACCGACCAGCAGGGCATTGGCGGTGTGTTCGGCAAAACCGAGGCCGACTCCGTGGTGCAGATTGAGGCGGTGTATGTGGACGCCAACGTCTTTTCCAACCTGCCGGGTACACCGGAGAACCGCTGGATCGGTTATCTGGGCGGCTTTGTGGGCTTGGGCGAGGGAGGCTCCAAGCTGACCATTGCCGATTCCGCGTTTGTCGGTCTGGTTTACGCCGGGGGCGACGTGCGCCCGGCCGGCGGCCTGATCGGCGAGGTGAAGTGCGAGCTTGTCGTCACCAACTGCGCGGGCTACGGTGCGGTCAACACCGCGGGTAACAATGTTTCTCCTATTGCGGGCTGTGTGGAACACACCGGCTCGGCCGACATCAGCGGCTGCGTGGCCCTGGGTGACACAAAGGGCGCGAACTGGATAGCCGACACCAAGTGGGTCGGCGCGCTGATTGGCGGCGTGAAGAATGAGAACACTGCGGTTTCGAACAGCATTTATGCCGACGTCTTTTATTCTCCCTCCGGGCTGCCTGAGGGCCAGGACTACATAAACGTGGACCTGCCCTATGGCGACAACACCGAGAACCCGGTGTGCAAGCCCGTGGTAGAGGGGACGCTGGTACATCTGACCGACGCCGAAAAGGACTTTTGGCTGGGTAACGCGGTGGCCGAGGACCTTGCCGCCGCCGGTCTGAGCGAAAGCTGGACCGTGATTGACGGCGCATACCCGCTGCCCAACGCCATCAAGGATTTCCCGGCCGTGGTGCCCGAAATCCCGCAGGAGCAGATGGAGTATGACCTCTCGTGGTACGAAGGCCATGAGGAGGACGCCTCTTACGTGCTGAGCGATGCGGCAGACCTGCTGGGCTTTTCGTATCTGATTTCCACCGGCGTAACCTTTGAGGGCAAAACCCTGACCATGGACGCCGACATTGAGGTCAACCCCGGCTACACAGGCGGCACCATGGCCCCTGCCAACCACTGGTACAACACCGCCGGCAAGGCCTTCTCGGGTGTGTTTGACGGCGCCGGACACGTCATCTCGGGCGTGTACCTGGAGACCGCCGGGGATGCTACCGGCCTGTTCGGCAACGCCGTTGGCGGTACCGAAGAGGCTCCCGTAACCGTGAAAAATCTGGCCGTTATCAACTCCCGCTTTGCAGGCAACCACGCAAGCCTTGGCGTGCTGTTTGGCGAGGCGCAGGCCGAAGCCGTTGTGAGCGTGGACAGCGTCTACATCGGCGCAAACCTCAGCCCTGCGGCCGGCGGCCGTGTGGGCGGTCTGATTGGCGCCGTGGTTGGCGCCCAGGTCTCCATCACCAACTCGGCCTATGACGGCGAGCTCGTCATCGGCAGCGATGTGCGTGAGGTCGGCGCTCTGGTCGGCCAAATCATCAATGCTGCGATTTCGGAGGAGCAGTCCATCCCGTCCGCTGTAACAATGGAGAACTGCGCGGTTTACGGCAAGGTGCAAACCGGCGGCAACCAGGTTGGCGGTCTGCTGGGGCGCTTCCATGGCGGCACGCTGGATATTGACCACTGCGTGTTTATGGGATCGCTGACCCCCGCCAGCTGGGCGAACGACGACAAGTGGCTGGGCGCCTTTATCGGGCGGTTTGACGCCGATGGCATTACCATCAGCAACAGCATTTACTGCGACGTCAACCACGGCGACGGCTCGCGTGTGGATCTCCCCTACGGCGTAGGCGACTCGGGCTGGGCGTTTGTGTGCACCACCGAGAACCTGCTTCATATCGAGGACGCGGATCTGGAGGGCTGGATCGGCGAGGCCGTACAGGAGGACCTGGAGACCGTTGGCATCACCGGATGGGCTACGCTGGAGACCGCCGGACCGCTGCCCGAGCAGATTGTGGAGTTCTCGCCCGATTATGTGGCTGAATATACCGTGACCTGGGATGTCAACGGCGTGATTACCACCGAGACCTACAAAGAGGGCGAAACCCCGGAATACCCCGGCGAGGATGACCCCACCCGGCCGGATGACGAAAATTATACCTATCTCTTCCATGGCTGGGATCCCGAAATTACCCCTGTCACCGCCGATGTGACCTACACCGCAAAATGGCTGCAGGTGCCTATCCAGAATCCCGATAACCCGGGCGGCGATGAGTCCGACGACAGCGGCGAGGACAGCAACACGGCCGCCCCCGGCGGCGATGACAGCCAGCCCGAGGGCAGCGGAACCGATGCTGCCACCGAGCCCGAGGAGGAGGGCTGCGCCTCCGGTCTGCATGGAGCTGCCGCTATGGCCGCTGTATGCACCCTGCTGGCCCTGACCCTTGCTCTCCGCCCCCGCCGCCGCGAGGAGTAAGACTTGAGGGAGGAAGACCTTGGAGAGACCCGCCTCTTAAGGAGAGGCCGGTCCCTCCAAGCCTCCCCCGGCGAGACCTTTCCCCGGCACAGGCTCCCCAATTGCATACGGTATTGCAAATACGGTATACCCGGGGGCCTGCGCCGGGGAATTTCTTTTGGGGGCGGATGGGCAATTGGCAATGTGCAATCAGCAATGAGCAATGAACAGTGAACAGTGGGCAGTGGCTGGTAGCCAGTGAAAAGCAAAGGCAATAGCTGATATTGTTACATAGTAATACCCATAATCAAAAACCGGGCAGCCAATAGCGGCTGTCCGGTATCTGGATATGTAAGGCAAATCGCTTTGTATGGCGGTATGCTCTTATTTTTTGCTTACCTTCCCCTGAAAAGGACTTCCCCGGCTGCCGCCCGCCGGCGGAATGCTGTCATACGCACACATCTGAAAGGCGTTGGAAGGTAGAAAACGTCTCCCGGCGTATTGGATTGAATCGCATTTGTTCGCAAGCTTCAAAAAACGTCCTACCCCAAGAAAAATTCCCCGGCGTGGCCCCCCGGGCATACCGTATTTGCAATACAGTATGCAATAATGGGGGCCCACGCCGGGGAAGGTCTCGCCGGGGGAGGCTTGGAGGGACCGGCCTCTCCTTAAGAGGCGGGTCCCTCCAAGGTCTTTCCCTACGGCAAAGATACTAACGGGAGAATTCGGCGCGGAGGAGGTCACGGGCGGCGGCGATGTCGCGTGTCTGCTGTTCGCCGGTAATTTCGCGTTCGATGGTAAAGGTTCCGGTATAGCCGATTTCATCCAGCTTCCGCACCACGGCGCCCACGTTGGCCTTGCCCTCGCCCACCGGCACCTGCCGGCCGAGCTTCATGCCGTCGGTGGGGTAAAATCCATCCTTGATATGGGTATCCATCACATACTGACCGAACACGTCCAGCGCGTCCAGCGCGTTGCCCTTGCCGTACAGCAGCAGGTTGGCGGTATCAAAATTGATGCCGATGTTGTCGGTGCCGATGGCCTGAATCGTGCGCAGCATGGTTACGGGCGTTTCCTGCCCGGTTTCAAACAGGAAGAACTGTTTTTTGGCCTTCATATACTGGCAGAGATTCCGCAGAGCGGCCACCGTGCCGTTGAAGTCCGGGTCATCCGGGTTTTCGGGCAGGAAGCCGACATGCGTGGCCACCAGGCTGACGCCGATTTTTTCGGCGAAGTCCGAGGCATTTTTCAGCTCCTGCAGCCGCTGGAAGCGGTACGCAGCGGGCACCAGGCCGATGGTGGCCGGTCCGGCGGTAAAGTTCCATTCGCACGGGCCGCTCCAGCCGGCCCACAGGGTGGTGATGCGGAAGTCGGCATTGGCAATCACGTCCCGCACGTGTGCGGCGTACGCATCGTCCAGGAACAGCGAGGTGTCCCAGATGCTGAGCTGGCAGGAATCCAGCTCCAGGTCCTTTGCCTTCTGAATTTCCAGCGTGAGGTCGGTGTCACGCCGGCAGGTAATCATTACGCCAATCGGATAGGATTTCATGATGGATGCCTCCTTATGCCTGAATATCGATGCGTTTACCGCCCTGGTCGGCGCTCTCGCGCAGACGCTCGATCAGGCGCACGGTCTGCCATGCGCTCTCGGGCGGATTGGCCTCGTTGGTCTGGCTCCGGTCGCGGACCATGGACGCCAGCTTGCGGATTTCCTCGGCCATGCGGTTGGCGCGGGGAATGTCGGGGTGGTAGGGCTTGCCGCTGTTCGGGTAAACCGTCAGGCCCTCGTTGTTCAGCACCACGCTGGCCTGCTCGAAGCGGGCGCGGAAGCCGGCCGAGAACTTGGTGGTGGGCGCCTCGTCCCAGGTGGCCGTGGCAATCACCGTCACGTTCTTGTAGAACAGCCGGGTGTTCACCACCTGCCAGCGGGTGATGTCGTCATAGGAAACCGTGCTGACCGACTCCGGCTCGCCCAGCAGGAAGCGCGCCATGTCGATGTCGTGGATGTGCAGGTCCAGGATGCAGCCGCCGCTTTTTTCGGTTTTGGTATACCACTGCTCAAAGCCCCACATCGGGTGGACGCTCAGCCGGTCCATAAACAGGTTTTTCAGACGGCCGAAGCAGCCGCTGTCAATGCACTGCTTCAGGTAGAGATACGAGGGCTCAAAGCGCAGGCACTGCCCAATCATCAGCTTGCGTCCGCATTCCCGGGCGGTGCGCAGCATTTCCTCGCAGTCGGCCGAATTCAGGGCCATCGGCTTTTCGGAGAGCACGTCCTTCCCGGCCTTCATCATCTTCACCGCGTACTCCTTGTGCAGGTAGGAGGGGACGCAGATATCGGCCATGTCAAAGGCCTCGTTCCTCATCATTTCCTCGATGTCGGTATAGGTACGGATGCCGGCCAGGTTGGCGGCTCCCTCGGCTCCCAGATTGGTCTCGCTGGCCGATGTAAAGCGGGAGGGATCCACATCGCAGATGGCGACAAGGCGAACCGGCTCGCCGGCCGCCTCCAGCTGTTCATAGGCGTGCTTGTGGGACTGGGCGATGCCGCCAAAGCCCACCATAGCCACTTTTACTTCATTCATAATCAGAAAACCTCCGTGATCTCTTGATTTTTGCGCCGTTTTATGGTACAATAATGGCAGAGAAAATCTTTATCTACATCATACACGATCGGCCGGTTTTTTTCAATACATTTTTTTCGCCGAAACTTGCACAATCCTGCATTTCCGATTGAGAGGAACAATTTATGGAACATATCAGAATCCCGCTGAAGAATCTGCTCAGCGTCAGCCGGATCATCACGCTGTATTACTTTGATTTTTCGCCGGACTATCGCACGGTGGGGGAAGCGCACGATTTTTGGGAAATGGTATATGTGGACAGCGGCCAGCTGAACCTGCAGGGCGGGGAGCAGACGCACCAGATGCGGCAGGGGCAGATCATTTTTCACAAGCCCAACGAGTTCCACCGTGTGGAGTGCGACGGGACGCACGCGGCCTCGGTCTTCATTCTCACCTTCGAATGCCGGTCGCCCGCCATGAAGTTCTTTTACGACAAGGTGGCAACCGTCCCGCGTGAGCTGCGCAGTCTGATGAAAACCCTGATGGAGGAGTGTACGCGCAATTTCCGGGTGTCCAGCACGCCGCTCTCCCAGTATCCCGATGCGCCGGTTGGCGGATTGCAGCTCATCCGCAATTATCTGGAATGCTTTCTGATTGGCCTGATGCGGCAGGAGCAGACGCACGGGGAGCCCCGCGCGGTGTTTTTTACCTCCCAGGAAAATCTGGAGGGCAACCTTGCCCGGGAGCTGACCGAATATCTGGACGCCCACCTGTACGGGCGGGTGACGCTGAACGAGCTGAGCGGACATTTTCACTTTGGGGTCAGCACGCTGTGCGGGGTGTTCCGGCGCAACACCGGGCAGACCATTCTGCACTATTTTCTGGAGCGCAAAATCGACGAGGCCAAGCGGCTGCTGCGGGAGGAGAAGCGGACCATTTCGGAAATTTCCGAAATACTGAATTTTGAGAGCCCGCAGTATTTCTCCCGCATGTTCCGCAAATACGTGGGCATGTCGCCCCGGGAGTTCCGCAATACGCTGGTCAGCCGCTCCAATGTGTGCGTATGGAAGGTATAAAGCGGTTTTCTGCAATCTTTTGCGGAAAATATCTTGACGGAAGCGCTTTTTTCGGATATAATATAAGGTAACGAGAAACCGATTGCAAAGGAGCCGCAGATGAGAGTGGTAGTAAAGGTGGGCACATCCACCCTGGCGCACCCCAACGGGTGCCTGAATATCCGCCGGGTGGAGGAGCTCTGCCGGATTTTAAGCGATCTCAAAAACGCCGGGCAGGAGATCATTCTGGTCTCCTCGGGCGCCATCGGCATGGGGGTGGGCAAACTGGCGCTCAAGCAAAAGCCCCGGGATATCCCCACCAAGCAGGCGGCCGCCGCCGTGGGGCAGTGCGAGCTGATGTACATCTATGACAAGCTGTTCGGGGAATACCATCACACCGTGGCGCAGATTCTGCTCACGGGAGACGATTTCCAGCACGAGGACCGCTACCGCAATTTTCGCAACACCATCCTGCGGCTGCTGGAGCTGGGGGCGCTGCCGGTCATCAACGAAAACGACAGCATTGCCACCGATGAGATCCGGGTGGGGGATAACGACACGCTCTCGGCCATGGTGGCGCTGGGGGTGGAGGCGGAGCTGCTGGTGCTGCTGTCGGACATCGACGGCTTTTACACGGCCGACCCGCACCGCGATCCCTCCGCCCGCCTGATTGCCGAGGTGCGCGAGCTGACCCCCGAGCTGCTCGCGCAGGCCGGGGGCAAGGGCTCGGAGTTTGGCACCGGGGGCATGAAAACCAAGCTCCACGCCGCGCAGCTCTGCGGCGAGCGCGGGTGCGACATGGTGATTATGAACGGCAGCAAGCCCTACCTGCTGTACGACCTGTTTGAGGGCCGGCCGGTGGGCACACGCTTTTACGGGAGGAAACGGGACCAATGACGACAAGAGAGGTACTGCAGGCGGCCAAGGCTGCCGCCGGAGCGCTGGCCGTACTGGGCAGCGAGGAGAAAAACCGCGCCTTGCTGGCCATGGCAGAGGCCCTGACCGGGGCACAGGAGGATATTTTGCAGGCCAACCGGGAGGATCTGGAAAAGGCCGCGGCCAACGGAATGCCGGACGTGATGATGGACCGGCTGCGGCTGGATGCCGACCGCATTGCCGGAATGGCGCGCGGCATCCGGGAGGTGGCCGAGCTGCCCGACCCGGTGGGGGCGGTGATCAGCCGCATCGAGCGCCCCAACGGCCTTGTAATTGACAAGGTGCGGGTGCCTATGGGCGTGGTGGCCATGATTTACGAGAGCCGGCCCAACGTCACCTCGGACGCCGCCGCCCTGGCCCTGAAAAGCGGGAACGTCTGCGTCCTGCGCGGGGGCAAGGAGGCCTTCGGCTCCTCCTCTGCCATTGTGCAGGCGCTGCGCGCCGGCCTGCGTCGGGAGGGGCTGCCCGAGACCTTTGTGAACATGGTGCCGGATACCTCCCGCGCCGGCGCCAACGAGCTGATGACCGCGGTGGGACTGGTGGACCTACTGATTCCGCGCGGCGGCGCCGGTCTCATCCGCGCCTGCGTGGAGCAGGCCCGGGTGCCCTGCATTCAGACCGGAACCGGCATCTGCCACATTTATGTGGACGCGGCGGCGGATCTCGGCATGGCGCTGAACATTCTGGACAACGCCAAAACCAGCCGCCCCTCGGTCTGCAATGCCGCCGAGGTGTGCCTGGTGCACCGGCAGGTTGCCCCGGTCTTTCTGCCCATGCTGGCCGAGCGGCTGACCACTGCCCGCGCCGCGGCCGGCAAGCCCCCGGTGGAGCTGCGGCTGGATCCCGCCGCGGCAGCCATCATTCCGGGCACCCCGGCCGGCGAGGCGGATTTTGACACCGAGTTCCTCGATTACATCCTGGCGGTGCGCGTGGTGGCGGATGTACGGGAGGCCATTGCGCACATTGCGGCGCATTCCACCCACCACAGCGAGGCCATTGTCACCGGCGACGCCGGGGCGGCCGGGCTGTTTACGGCGTCGGTGGACAGCGCGGCGGTTTACGTCAATGCGTCTACCCGCTTCACCGACGGCGGGGAATTCGGCCTGGGGTGCGAAATCGGTATTTCCACCCAAAAGCTCCACGCCCGGGGTCCGATGGGGCTGGAGGAGCTGACCTCCTACAAATACGTCATCCGCGGCAGCGGGCAGATCCGCTGACCCCGCGCGGCAGTCCGGCCCGCTCCGGGCCGGCGCGCGAAAGAAACAGAGAGCCACAAAGGCTACGGAAAGGAAACAGAGACAGTATGTATACATTTGGTTTTCTCGGCTGCGGCAATATGGGGGGCGCGCTGGCGCTGGCCGCCGCCAAGGCCGTACCGGCCGACCGCCTGGCGGTCTGCGATACCGACCCCGCCAAAACCGCGGCGCTGACCCGCCCCGGCCTTGCCACGGCTGCCGACGCGCAGACCCTGGCGCGCGGGAGCGACTACATCATTGTTGCCGTCAAGCCGCAGGGGCTGGCCGCGCTGTTTGACGAAATCCGCCCGGTCCTGCGGGACAGGGCCCCCGGATATGTGCTGGTCAGCATGGCCGCCGGCGTCGCCCTGGCCGACCTGCGCGCGCTGGCCGGCGTGGAATGCCCCATCATCCGCATCATGCCCAACACCCCCGCCGGGGTCGGGCAGGGGATGATTCTGTACACGGCGAACGACACCGTCACCTCCCCGATGCTGGAGGGGTTCCTGGGCGGGCTTTCCCATGCCGGGCGGTTTGACCCCATCCCCGAGCGGCTGATTGACGCGGCCGGGGCCATATCGGGCTGCGGGCCGGCCTTTGTCTACCTGTTTGCCGAGGCGCTGGCCGACGGCGGGGTGGCCTGCGGGCTGCCGCGGGATCAGGCCATGCTGTATGCCGCGCAAACCCTGCTCGGCTCGGCGCAGATGCTGCTGGAGAGCGGCCGGCACCCGGGCCAGCTCAAGGACGCGGTGTGCAGCCCTGGCGGCACGACAATTGCCGGCGTGCGCACGCTGGAAAACGCCGCCTTCCGCGCCGCGGTGATGAACGCCGTCATTGCCGCCTACGAAAAGACCGCCAAACTCCGGACCTGACCGAAGGGATCGCCCGGGGGAGCTGCCCCGAAGGCTCCCCGGGCGGACTGTCTCCCGCTTTTGGAGAATCGCCATACAAAGCAATTTGTCAAATGCCAAACAGAGAAAACCGGAAAGGAGTACCGACCGTGAAATTTCTACATCGTCCCGCCTCCGTTCTTTGCATTTTGCTGCTTGTCTCCCTGCTGCTTGCCGCCTGTGCGCGGGAGGGCGGAGAGGCGGCCGAATCCACCCGCGCCCCGTATACCGGCAACCGCACCGACCTGTGGGACGAGGAGAAAAATCCGCCCTTTACCGGAAACATCTCCCCGTTTGACCCCGACGCCCCGGACCCGGATGAGCCGGAGCAGCCGGATCCTGGCAATCCCGGCCAGACGGAGGAAACTCCGGATTATGGAAACGCTTCCTTCTGTGTACTGGCCTGCTCGGAGCTCAACGAAGAGGACTGGACAGTCAATTCCTCCGCTTCCTCCGCCAATCTGGAACAGATGCTGTATGCGCGCAACCTGGCGGTAGAGGAGCAGCTGAA
>CALWQR010000056.1 GCA_944383705.1 uncultured Clostridia bacterium | reverse complement strand
AATCCGAGCCGACCATCGAGGACAATGTGCTGGAGCAGATTCAGGTAAAAGAGGACTACAACCGCGTGCTGGGCATCATCCGCAGCATGAAGCCGATTTACCGGGACACGCTGACCCTGCATGATGTTCATCAGCTGAACGCCGAAACCACCGCCAGTCTCACCGATGCCCCGGTCAAAACCGTTTACACCCGTCTCTCCCGCGGGCTTGAGATTCTGAAAAAGCGCTATTTTGAGGAAGAACAGAAAACGGAAGAGGCTTCCGAAGAGGAGGAGAAATCCAAGGACGGGAAGCAGTAACAGCGTACAAGGTCATACAAGGTGTGAATAACACCGTACAGGCATTACGCCGCGCAAGACATTACATCGGGCACTCGGCCCCATCCGGAACCAATCGCGAAACGGAGCCCCCTTCGCGCGTGCAAAGATTCCGGCCGACAGGCGTTGCCTGGCGGCCGGAATTCAATCTGCCAGCACGAACAGCAGATTCAGCTTTGCGGTCTGCTTTTGCAGTCCCCGGCAGCGCGTTTCCCGGTACCGGAGCGCCGGCCTGCGATTCGGACGCATCCTTCAAACGATCGCATCATCCGTATACGACTGTTCTTCCCCGTACAGTCCGAAGTCGACGAGGCAATAGCGCGCGTCCCACACGGGCTCCGGGTTCCAGAAGCTGGGCTCCTTTTGAAAGCTGCCGGGCTTGGTGTACTCTGGCTCCTCCCCCAGATGGTGCGGCCCCAGCAGGTTGCGCAGATTGTTGGTCAGCGTCAGCCGCAGGCGGTTCTCTCCGGGCTCTGCCGCCTCTGTCAGATCGACCGCAAACGGCCGCCACAGCACGGGGGCAAACGGCCGCCCGTTCAGCTCTGCCCGGACGCAGTTGACGCCGCGCTTTTCAAAGGCAAACCGGACCGCGCCGCGCCCGTCCCAGTCAAAGGCTTTTTCCACCGTGACGCTGCCGGCAAAAAACGGAAAGCCCTGCCGCTCCAGATGCGAAAGGCTCACCGCCTCCGGCGGCCTGACCAGGCAGAAATTACCCGCGGTTAGAAACGAATTCCGCGCCGACGGGACCCATTCTCCACGGCAGGCAACGCCGAAATGTCCCACCAGATAAAATGCCTCCAGCTCCCGGTCACAGGTAAACCGGTTTTTTTCGACCTCAAACAGCCAGGCCTTGCGTGCGTTCTCATACACCTGCGGAGACTGCGCAAGGTCAATCTCGGCCTCAATCGCATTTTCTCCGGCGCGGAGCATTCCCGACAGGTCCAGCTTCCGGAAGGAGCGGTCCAGAAAATACCCGCGGTCCGCCGGGCTTACGGCCTGCCCGTTGACGCGGAGCGTGTAGAGCTGCGGGGTTTCAACGACAAGATAAACCGGATCCGGGACAAATTCCGCCCTGACGGCAAACCGCAGCCGGACCCGGACCGGGCGCTCCAGAGCCAGCGCTCTTTGCATAATATTCAATATGTATTCGTTTTTCCCCTGCTCCACGCCGTCAAACCAATAGTCGGCGCAGTCCAGGGTCAGCGCGTTTTCGTCGGCCCGCACCATCCGCCATTCCCCGCCCGGGGTGACCGTGCGGAAGCTGCGCGCGGGCGCCGGGCGCTCCCAGGCGCTCCCGTCGTCCAGAATCAGCAGGCTGTCGCCGGGGGCAAAGCAAAGCTGCCCGCAAAACGGCACCCGCTCCCCCGTATCCGGCAGAATCCGGACGCCGCCGCCCGCGATGGTTGCCCTCTGCCACCCGGAGGTTGAATTGACGAAATAGCGCAGCGTCTGCCCGTTCAGAAGCCGCTCCGTGTAGGTGATTTTGGGATTGTCGACCACGGGATTGGGCGGGACCTCCCCGGCCGACAGGACCACGCCGCCGTTTGCACGGTATTCCCGCAGCAGCCGCTCGGTATTCTCAAACAGGCGGAGGGTCCGCGGCAGAACAACCCGCGTATAGCGCTGCGTACCGATCACCAGCGCCGCGCCGTCCACAAATGCGTGCCGTTCCATCAGCGTTTCATCGCCAAGGTGGAAGCAGACATGCTTTTCCTCCAGCGTGCGGATGTCGTTCAACAGGTCGCGCTCCAGCTCGGCCAGCCCCTCGTTCTCCCTGCTGTCAAACAGAATCCACGCGCTGGATTGCGGATGCAGCAGGAGCGTATCGAAGGCAACGTCGCCCTCGCAGAGCAGCTTTCCGATTCCCGACACCGTATCGTTGAAGGCTTTGTAATCGCCCCACCAGGGCTGCTGGTAGTTGAGCGCGGGCGGATAATCCCGCTTGCGCAGCCCGCGCAGGGAATACCCCATCAGGTGCTGGCAGAGCAGATTGACCCCGCGCACCATCTGCCATTCGTACAGGGCCTTGAGCTCCTCATGCCCGACATTGTGGCCGCAGCCCGCAAAGGTCTCGGACAGAATCTGCCGCTTTCCGAGCTGCTGCGCCGCGGAGGACACCTGCAGGGGTGTCAGGCATTCCCGCCGGCTTTTCCCGAGCCAGTCCATTCCGGGAATATCAAAATATTCGTAGTGCGGCATGACCGCGCCGTGGCAGAGGATCTGCGACTGCATCGACTCCTCGCAGAGCAGATGCCCCGTGAGCCTCAGCCCATGCGCGTGGCAAAAATCGTGAACCTGCTTCATATAGCTCTCGGAGAACAGGTCCGTAATCAGCCGCCAGAAGCGGAACCGGGTATTGCGGTAATCCCCCACCGGGCAGAACAGCTCGTGCAGGCGCGGCAAAAGCGCCTCCCCCCAGCGGGCGCGGTAGGCCTCCGGGAGGACAAAGCTCCAGGGCATCACATGGCGCGAGACCTGCGGCTCATCGGTAAAAAAGCCCTCGATCTCGGTTCCGTACCGCTCGGCATACGGGCGATAAATCCGGTCCAGAAACAGCCGGACCACCTTCGGGTCCAGTGTATCGACATAAAACGGGTTGACCTCGTAATACAGGTGATACCCGCCGGCATGGCAGACCGTTGTCCCGCACCGGCGGTTCCCCTCCTCTATGCGCAGATATTTCTGCTGGTATTCCACCCCCATGCCGCTCACAAGCCCGCCGCCAAAGCCGCTCGGCCACCCGTCCTCGTCGTAAACCCAGGGGTGCATTCCGTACGCCTTTGCCGCATCGATCGCGGCGCGGACATTGTCGTGCCATTCCTCCCCCATATACGGCGTTTGCAGCCCGCCGCGCGCATGCATGAAAAATCCGCCGATTCCCGCCTCGCCCATCAGGCGCACCTGACGGGCGGTTTCGGCCGGGTCCAGCCGCTCGTTCCAGGACCAGAACGGGTGCGGGCGGAAGCGCGTTTCGGTTGTTGGTGCCTTTTGATTCATATCCAATCCTTTTCCCGCACGGCTGTGCCGCGGCGTCAATCCGCGCAACGGGCAGGCGTGTGATGTTTGATTTTTTCCAGATGCAGAAAGCCGGAAACCGGAACCGTCAGGCAGTGGAGCCCGGGGCGGAGCACCTCCTGTGTTTCTTCAACGGGGTCGCCCATGCAGTCGGTAATCCGGATGCGGAGCGCCGTCTCCGTATCGGCCCGCAGATAGACCTCCCGGCCTGCGGTGGCGTTGATCACATCCGAACAATCCCGCCCGAGATCTGAGAGTGAGAGGATGTTTTTCGCATACAGGACCGTAATGGATTTTTCTTCGCCAAGCGCCGACAGGGCCGTGTAGCTCTGCTCAAACCCCTCTGCCAGCATGGTTCCGAACAGCAGAATCTCCCGGTTCTCCCTGAAATAGCGCAGGTAATGCGCAAGCATTCTGCGGTGCGGCTCCGTGATGGCGCACAGCCGCAGCGAAATCTGCGGCACCCCGAACAGCGAGTGATTCAGCTGGTAGGCCGCGGATTCCACAGGGTCGTCATAGCTCCAGATCGAGGGATCGCTGTGCACGGCAACCCCCTTGGTTATCATCCGCAGCTCGGCCACGCCCACGCGCAGGGCGGTCCCGTTGCCGGGGCAATCCCCCACGCGGAACATATTTCCGTATTTCTGCATCATGGCGCCGGTATAATGCTGGCGGAACTCCAGCAGCACCTCGGGGTTCCGCCCCTTGAGCGCACGGCTGACCTCTCCGATCAGCGCGTCCACCGCGTCCTCCAGCGACACAAAATCCATTTCGTCATAGTTGACGGGGGATTGCGGGGTGAGCCGGAAGGCGTCGATGAAATCCAGCTTGAAGCCATCCAGATCATATTGCTCCAGAAACCGTTCATAGACCGAGACCAGGTAGTCTCTGACCTCGCGGAAGCGGGGATCCAGCACGTAGGTGTTCAGCGATTCGTTGAAATACAGATACTTCCCGCGGAAGCGATCGACGCCCGCGGCGTTTTTCCCCATAAACGGGACCGAAAACCACAGCACCAGCTTCATGCCCATCCCGTGCAGCGCATCCGCAAACCGCCTCATATCCCGGATTTTGTTTTTGCAGACCTGCCAGTCGCCGCAAAAGGCATATCCGCCCCCGTTGTCATCGGTCTGCCAGCCGTCGTCCACGATGACCGTTTCCATGCCGAGCTCCCTGGCCACCCTGCACTCGGCAAGCAGCACCTCATCCGTAAAGTTCTGCTGGAAGACATACCACGGCGCATACATGGGCAGCGTCGCTGCATCCGGCAGGCGGGCGGCGGGGTAGCCGTTTTCCTTCCACCAGCAGCAGGCCTCGGCAATGCTCCGGGCGGCAGGGATGCGCCGCATGTCCAGCCGGAGCACCGCCGCGTACCGCTTCATCGGGGCGACGGGCGAGGAGAACCATTCCACGCAGACCGTCATGTCCCGGCCGGCCTCATGGTACCCGGCCTTGAGGCAGCAGGGTGTTTGGCAATCCGACAGGGCAACCGTCAGCCGGTTTCCGTCGTCCTTCCCGACCAGCGCAAGCAGCGGGGCGCCCGACGCGGAGGAGGACGCCGCCCGGACGGGGTTCCAGTCGGGCAGAACGCCCGACACCGACTTCCCGTTCGGCCGGAAGACCGAAAAAATATCCGCCCGCGGAACATGGAAGGTCAGCGAAATTGTTTGCGGGACGCGCTCCTCCTGGAAGCACAGACGGAGCTGCCAGAGCTTCACGCCCGGCTCGCCCTTCAGGGGCAGCAGCGCACAGTCCGCGCCCTGCCCGCCCAGATCGATTTCAAACGCGATTCCGTTCGATTCTGTTCTCATTTCTCCACTCCAAAATTCAATTCATATCCACTGCCATTGCGGCGGCTCCAACCAAGCCGAAGCGCGAGGTGGCTGTGCCGCAGATTCGGTTCATTCCTGTCCGTAGCCCAGATGCGCAAGCCAGACCAGAACATGCGAGGCGAAGCCATGATTGCAGCTGGCCGTGGGGGTATCGTTTTCCCACAGCGTGCCCGTCTGCTGCGCCATGTATCCGAAATACCCCAGGATGTTTTCCCTCAGCCTGCCGTACTCCCCGGCGCGGTCCAGCAGCTCCAGCCGCAGATAGTTGCCGATGAAGGCGTTGGAGGGCCATATCTCCTTCCAGAGTCCGGTCTGTTTCCGCTCGGGGCCGAAGTCCCGGACCAGCGTTTCCCACAGCTCGGCGTCCTCCTGCCGCGTGGCAACGCCGCTGAAAAACGCATAGTACTGCGCGCTCTCGGTGCATTCGCCCGAAAGCACCGGCGCGCCGTCGCGGAGAAGTGCATTGTCGCAGAAGAACAGCCCCATGCGGCTCTGCCGCCGGATGGTCTCCCGCAGCTGCGCGGCTTCCCGTGCCAGCCGCCCGTCCCCGTACAGGGCCGCGGCCGTGGATTTGGCAAGACAGTACAGCATATTGGTGGGATAGTTGATGTCCTGCACCAGCTCGTTGCTCCGGGACCACTCCACAAACACCCAGCCCTTCAGACGCTCCAGCAGCCCGTCCGGGTTTTCAAACCGGCGCAGAAACTCCATAATCCCGTAGACCGTCCCCTTCGCTTCCCGGATCAATCGTGCGTCCCCGGTCCGGTCCAGATACTCCTTCAGCTCCAGGATAAACCACATGGCCCAGTTGGGAATGTAGGTTCCGTCCGGATGGTCGGCGGGGTAGCACATCGGGATCATTCCATCCGGCAGAGGCGAAAAATCCTTCGCCATGATGAAATTGGAAAGAAAATTGCGCTCCACCCGGTTCCGGCCGGTCAGCAGGTGCTCCACCCGGCCCGTGAAAAAGCTGTCGCAGAGCCACCCGGCCCGCTCACGCGAGGGGCAGTCCATCAAAACATCCAGCGTGTTCTGCCGGAAGGTTTCCACCGCGGCGTTCCAGATGCGTCCGATTGCCTCGTCCTCCGGGGAAAAGCGCGGGCGCAGAAGAATTTGGGACGGCGGAAAATCGATCCGCACGACCCCCGCCTCCTCGACCCGGACCGCACCGCCGACCGCCAGCAGATCCAGATATTGCAGGGTGTAAGGCTCGGCCGTCAGCAATTCGTACCGCTCGCCGCCGCGCAGGCGGTACAGAACCACATTGGCGCAGTCCAGGCGCAGAAAATCCACCCGTCCGTCGGTTAGCAGCTCGTCAAAGCAGAGGTACAGGTCGCAGTCCGACATGCACTGCACGCAGACGCGGAGCAGACCGGTCCGGTTCCCCGCCAGCTTCAGGGTGGCAAACGTGTTGCCCGGGAGCGTCAGGGGGAGGGACGCTCCGGACCGGCGAAGGTTTTCCCGCGAATAGCGCAGCGCATCGCCCACCTGGTTGACCTCCAGCTCCTCGACCGGGAACCCGTCAAACTTTTTTCCGGCTCTGACCAAAAACGCATTCTGACACTGTGGCGCGTCCGCCCGCCAGACAAGCTCCCCCGTCTGAACAACGCACCGGACCGGCTCCCCGGCCAGGGAGGGCTCGGGCAGATCGCGCTCGATCCACTCCCCGCCCGGCACAACCGCCCATCCGGTCGGCTCGACCCTGCCCGCGCGATGATCGTATGCCTCCGAAAACGGGCGCTGAAAGGAAAAGCGCGGCGTTTTTTGCAGTCTTCTGCCATCGCGGAAGACCTGCCAGCCGTATGCGCCGGTCGCCGCGAGAACCGCTCCGCCGCGGGTCAGCTCCGCGCACAGGAACGAGGAGTGCTTCATCCATTCAAAGCTGCTGCAGCAGTACCCCGTCACCTCGACAGCAACGGTATTTTCGCCCTCGTGCAAAAAGCCGCCCAGCGGAATTTCATCCACGCGGAAAAAGCCCTTCCCGCTGCGGGCGGGCCCCCACCAGACCAGCCGCCGATTGACGAAGACGCGGTAGACCGAGGAACCACTCAGCCGCAGCTCGGCTTCGTCCGCCCCGTCCAGCACCGCCAAAACAATCAGCGAACGGTTCCTCTCGTTCTCCCTGCCGGGCTCCCACACCGGCTTTGCCATGGCAAATTCTGTTTTCACGTAGCTCATGATTCCCTTCCCTTTCACTGTCGGGGCCGCCCCCGACAGGTCTCCAAACGAACGCAAATCAGCCCCGGAGGGGCAAAGGTGCGCCCGTTCGGGGTTGATTCCCATTCAGAATGTAACATCCGAAAAAATCGGAAAATGATCCGACGCAGCCAAAGAAAAGCTGTTCACAACCACTCCGAACACCCCGACCTGCAGTCCCGCGGGCGCGGCGGGGAACAGAATATGGTCGATGGTTTTTGCCGTCTCGTATTCGGCTCCGCCCGTGGGCATACAAAGCCCCAGCCCGGGGTCAAACTCGGGGTAGGCGTGGTAGGATTTTTCGGTTGCCGTGTACTCGGTTGCCAGCCCGGAGGCGGCGGGATACCCGGCGACGTCCCGGAAGTAACGGTACCCGCCGTCGCGGTGGTGCGAATTGAAATCCCCGCCCAGCACCATGGGGAGCCCGTAGCGCCGGCGCAGTTCCTCAAACAGCCGGCAGGCCTCCTCTGCCTGCGCCACACGGAGCCCTTCCACCTGCGTGCACAGATGGGTGGAGGCGGCAAGAAAGCGCGCGCCGGTGGCCCGGGTCTCAAAAACGCCCCAGGAAAGCGATTTGGACGAGACGTCCATCGGGCCGATGGTGTCGGTGGGCTGGTTGACATACCAATGATACCCGCCCTCGACAAAGCGCACCTCGGATTCCCGATAAAACAGCGGCACGCAGTTGACGTCGTGAAAGCTGTTCTTCACGCCCGAGACCGGCGCCTCCCGGTAGCCGACCCTTGCCATCTGCGAGATGATATCCTCAAAATACAGCCCCGTGCGCTTATATCTGCCGCATTCCTGAAGGCCGACGACATCCGGGCCGAATTCCCGCACCAGGTCCGCCGCCATCACGTTCCGCTCGCCGGGGCAATGCCGGGCGTCCGCGTCCCACAGGATGTTGTAATACATCACCCTGTGGCTGCCGCGGCGGCCAAAGGCGTATGCGTTTGCGCCGCCGGCCTCCCTATCCCCGCGCAGCTCGCAGGATTCGGGCCTTCCGGTCTCCAGCACGCGGTCAAAATAGCGCATGGCGGCGTCCAGGGCCAGAATGCCGCCGGCCGTGACGTCGATCCGGCGCCCGCGGACGGCAATGCGGCAGTACGGGGAGACCGCCGTCTGGTCGGGGCTCTCCCTGCGCACCGATATGCAGCAGCCGCCCAGGGACTCAGCCGCCCGCTCCGAGCGGCTGAGTTTTTCGGAGAGCAGCACGGCAAACCGCCTGGAACCGTAGCCGTCCTCCAACCGATAGGAGACGCGGATTCCGCTCTCCTCGTTTTCAAAAGTGATTTGCATGTTGTGTGACTTCTTTTCTGGTGGATTGCCGCGGCTGCGGCGGCCGCTCAGTAGCGCTCGGTCCACTCGTTGTCCTGGTTGGAAAAGTCGATGAAGACCGGCAGATGATCCGAGGCGGACAGGGTGACGTCGTCCACAACCACACCGAACAGATCGATGCTGAAATTGGAAAGGTCGGACAGCATGATATGGTCAACCGAGCCCGCCGCATCGGTGTTGACGGCCGTCAGGTCGGGCTTCATGATGCCGGCATCGGTATCGAATTTCGGATACCACTGATTGGTGCGGACGTCGATAGACTCGGCGGCATAGGTGTGGGCATCGCTGTAGCCCGCGCTTGCCAGCGCCTGGTAGGTCGCCTCACTGACGGTGGAATTGTAGTCGCCGCCGATGATGGCCGTGCAGCCGTACTCCTCCTGCAAGCCCCCCACCAGGGTCAGCAGCTCGCCGACCTGAAGGGCGCCGATCTCCTTATCCTGCGTGCAGAAGTGCACCGAGGCCACCAGGAACCGGGTGCCATCAATCTCAAACACACCCCAGGTTGCAGACTTGGACAGATCCGTCTGCACAGGCTGATTCTCAAACACCAGGAATCCGCTGTCCAGCAGCGTTACCGAATCCGCGCGGTAGAACAGCGGCGTGGAAACGGGGGTCCCGTCGCCTCTGTCCGCAAAATAAATGGCGGTATAGCCGAGATCCTCCAGCAGGCCCTTGATGGCCCCCTGCGTCCCGTTTTCGGAATACTCCTGCAGGCCGAACACGTCGGGCTGATAGAGCGCCGCCATGGCTGCGGTCAGCGTGTTTCTCTCAAGGGCGGGAACGTCGTTTTGCGGCCTGCCCTCGCCGCCCGAGCTGCTGCCCCACAGAACATTGTTGAACATGACGCGGTACGTGCCCGCGCGCTTGAAGGCGTAGGCAGTGGAGGCGGTGGTTTTGTCCAGGAACATCTCGTAGCTGCCCTCATACGCAAAGCCGTCTTCAAAGCTGAAGAACTGCCCGTCCGCAAACTCCTGCTGCAGCCATTCGCGCGCCGCGTAGAAGCCATAGTAATTGGCAAAGGAAACCGTTATGTCGGTTCCGCTGACCGAAACACGGAAATTGGTGGGAGTCACTTCCGGGTCCACCTTCAGAATCAGGTTCTTTCCGCCGTCCAGCTCGGTATCGGAGACCGGGACGGTCTCGTTGGTAATCGATGCGATGAACTCCTTCAGCAGCACGCCGTAGCGCACCTGCAGCGTATCGGCGCTGTTATAAACCAGCGTGTAATCCTTGAGCGGAACGCCGATGTAGGGGAGCTCGGCGGAGGTGTAATTTACTCTTATCATATACCCTCCGTTTATGTAAAGATCCGGATATTCGCTGGGCGCAGGCTCCCAGGTATCCAGGTCAATCTCGTAATAGTCAGAGAAGAAGCGTGCCAGCGCATCGTGCATACCGGCGGGAGAGCCGCCCAGAACGATGAGGCGCTCGCCGCTGGAAAAGATGCGGTAGCCCATGTTGAAGGAATCGTAATCCGCCTCAAACAGGCTCTCGCGGTTGGTCTTGCCGAAGATGATTTCCTTGCTCACAGGGGTCTCGTTGTCGGTTTTGATTTTGATGGTCACGCCGGTCAGGTCCTCAATCGTATCCTTGAAGGTCAGCGCGGCGTTTCTCTCCCAGGTCTGTGCCTCCTCGGCAATAACAATGATATAATCGGAGCTGCCGTTCTCGATGATAGTGAGGTTCCCCTCCGGGGTTTCCGGTTCACCGGGCCGGTCGGTATCCCCGGTCCCGCCGGTGTCCCCCGATCCGGCGCCATCGCCGGTCCCGCCGGTCGTATCGGCGGGCGGCTGCTCGGTATTGCTGCATGCCGCCAGAAGCATCGCGCAGAGAAGCAGCAGTACAACCAGCAGTCGGCTGAGAGGTTTGTTCGGTTTCACGATGAAAATTCCTCCTTTTCGGAATCAGTATGGTGGTGCATGATCGCCGTCCGGCCGGCCGCGGCAGTGCGCAGCGGCCCGTCGGACAGGGGAAAGGCTCAGTTGCGGTTGGCAAGCGCCCGATAGGCGTTGTTGATTTCTTCCACCGCCTCGCGCAGCCGTCCGTTTTCGACCTGGGAGGCCAGCATGGAGGAAACCGTGTTGTCGCCGCTGGCGTAAATGCCGCGGAAGGTTGTGGTGTTGAAGGGCAGATTGTTGTAAATATTGACCGGGTCCACCACCACGTTGCTGCCAATCATGTCCAGCATCTCAACCGAATCCGGGTCGCTGACATACTGGAGCGTCAGCGCTTTATCATAGAATGCGGGCTTGATGATGTGGTAGCTCTCGGAGGCAAAGCACTCCAGGAACTGCGAAATTTCGGTCAGCCAGTCGCCGGTAAACCAGCTGGAAATACCGAACGTAAAGCACTGGTCCTGCACGTAGGAGTAATAATCCTGCTGCGCGGCATCCAGCTTCGGCACCGGCACAATGCCGTAGCCATAGCCCGGGGTCTGCCCCATTTCGGCAACCGCGGCGTCCTCAAGGCCGTACAGGCGGGTGGTAATCATACCTGCGGTGTTGTTTGCGAACTTCGAGTAGACAAGGCTGGCGTCAAGCGAATCGCCCGAAAGCGTCCCCTCTCCCATCAGCAGCTCCAGAATTTTGTCCATCGCATCGGAATACCGGCTGGCGTTGATGTTCACCTCGTAGTAGTTGTCCTCGCCCTTGGTCAGCACGTGCAGGTCGCAGGCCGACATAAAAGCGTCGGTAAAGCTGCTGTTGTTGCCGGTCATAATCACATAGCCGTACTGGTCGCCTGTGTCCTCCACGCTGTCGCCGTTGAGGTCCCGGTACAGCTGCTGGGTAATCTCGTACATCTTGTCAAAGGTCCATTCCTCTTCCCGCACCAGCTCGTACGGGAAAGCGATGCCGTTGTCATTGAACAGCTTTTTGCTGAACATGTTTGCCATCAGATAGCGGTAATAGCCCATGCTGAAGGTGCCGGTCAGCAGGTACTGCGCGTCGCCCATCGAGAGCGCCTCGTTGTAGCCCTGAGAATAGTAATCCTTGCCCAGGTCAATCGAATTGAGCGCCGCCAGGTCGGTCAGAAAGCCGGCCACGGCAAGCGGGCTCATCCGGTAGCTGGCGGTAACCAGAAGCTGGTATTCGCCGCTGCCGCTGTTGTTCATCTGCTCCACCTTGGTGTACATCTCGCTGGTGTTGGTGTCGCCCAGGGATTCCACGTTCTCAATGACGCAGTTCAAGCGGTCCTGCACGGCCGTATTGCGCTCGAATACCGCCTTTTCCAAATCGCTGCCATCGGCAACGTCCTCGGCCTCCTGTACCTCAAACTCCCCGCCCGCAACCCACTGCGCAATCGAGAAGATGGTAAAGGTCTGGCCGCCCAGGTCCAGGTCGGCGGGCAGGTCGTCCCGGTCGTTGGTGTACTCGTCGGTTTCCTGGGGGCGCTGATCGGTAGTTCCGGTCTGCTCCCCCGTCGGAGGATCGTCTTTGGCGCAGGAGGTCAGGGGAACCAGAAGCAGGAGCAGCGCCAGAAGAAATGTAAACAATTGTTTTTTCATAACAGGCTTCCTTTCATAGGTTTGTGCGGTTCACCGCTTCACCGGCGCACCGCAAGCCGGGGATGACGGCCGCCGGCGGAGCGCCGCAGGACAGCGGCCCGCGGCAGGGCCGGCGGCGGGGGGCTCACAGGGTCGGTATGCAAATCCAAACACGGACAGGATGCAGGCAGCAGGCGCTGCCCTGCCGTCCTCAGGCTCCGAGATAGCCCTGCAGCACCGCCCGCTGCTCGTCGGAGTAGCGGCTGAAGCTGCCGTCCGCGGTCTCGTAGCGGTAAACGGCGTCCTGCGCGTCCTTCACGTCCTCCAGGGCCTTCTGCGCAACATAGGACATGCTGCGGCTGTGGTCCGCGGCAACATAGTCGCTGCAAACGGTCACCTCGTGCCCGTCCCTGACATACCGGATGTAGGAAACGGCCGAGAGCTCCTGGTCAAAGTTCGCATCCTGAATGTTGACCAGCGCGGCGCGCAGATTGACGTTCCCCTGGCCGTCCACGGTCATGCCGTCCTCGGCAACGATGTCCACATAGTCCACGCCCTCCTCCAGGCCCAGCGCCCGCAGGGTGTTCAGGTTCAGGTGCGCCTGGTCGGCAATGGTCGCGGTGGGGACAATCAGCGTGCCGTAGGAAACCTCGGTCCCCTCGTCGGCCAGGCTCTCGGCCAGCGCGACCAGCGCGGCGGGAATCTGGGATTCAAACCGGATGCCCTCGC
>CALWQR010000055.1 GCA_944383705.1 uncultured Clostridia bacterium | reverse complement strand
GTTGCAATAAGGGGTAACTATTGCCGTTGGCGGTTTGCTCGCCTGACGAAAAATCTGCTTCGGATTTACCCGGCCCGTCCCACCCGGTGAAGCCTTTCGGAGAGGCCGGTCCCTCGGGGGCCTCCCCCGCCCAGACCTTCCCCGGCACAGGCCCCCGGAGTGGGAAGTTTTGCCGGAGAAAAAGACCTTGGAGAGACCCGCCTCTTAAGGAGAGGCCGGTCCCTCCAAGCCTCCCCCGGCGAGACCTTCCCCAGCACGGGCCCCCATCCATGCATACGGTATTGCAAATACGGTATGCCCGGGGGCCTGCGCCGGGGAATTTCTTTTGGGGGCGGATGGAACAATTAGCAATTAGCAGTGAGCAGTGGGCAGTGGCCAGTCAAAAGCAAGGGCAACAGTTGATATGTTACACAGGAATACACCTATATCATCAAAAACCGGGCAACCCATGGCGGCTGTCCGGTTTCTGAATATGTGGGGCAAACCGCTTTGTATGGCGGTATGCTCTTATTTTTTGTTTACCTCCCCCTGAAAAAAGGGCTTCCCCAGCTGCCGCCCGCCGGCGCGGCGCTGTCATTGGCGATTTACTCAACAGGCGGGCGGTGGCTGGGGAAGGTCTCGCCGGGGGAGGCTTGGAGGGACCGGCCTCTCCTTAAGAGGCGGGTCTCTCCAAGGTCTTCTCCATCGGTGTGAAATTTAAGAGGCGGGGCCCTCCAAGGTCTTTCCCTTCGGTAGGAGCCTCCTCAGGCAAAGGTGAAGTCGCAGTAGAGGGGTTGATGGTCGGAGGCGAATTTGGAGGCCTCGCCGCTTTCGCGGCCGAAGGCATGCGGGACAAGGCCGGCCGAATGGAAGATGTGGTCCACCGACCAGTGGCAGCCGCCCTCGCCCTCGCAGTCGGCATGTCCGCTCGCCTTCAGATATCCGGCATAGGCGCCGGACTCGGGCAGGCAATTGAAATCGCCCAGGGAGATGCACTCCGCGCCGTACTGCCGCTGCAGGCGCAGGGCCAGCGCGGCCATCAGCTCGGCCTGCTGTGCGCGGTCGGCATCGGTGGTGCACTCCCAGTGTGTGCCGCACACCAGCACGCGCCGGCCGCTCGTGCGCAGCTCCAGCAGCGCCCAAACCACCACCCGCTTATTGACGGTTTTGATGATGGGGATATCCTCATAGCCCGATTCCAGCACCCGCACGCTTGCCTTGCGGTACAGCAGGAAGGTCCGGTTGGAGTAGCCGTCGGGGCGCTCGCGCAGGATGCAGCCGTACTCCCGCCCCAGCAGGTGGGGCAGCGTCAGCGACCAGCGCTCAAAGGCCTCCTGGCAGCACAGGATATCGGGGCGGTAGCCGCGAATCAGCCCGACCACGGGCTCCATGCGGAAGGGGACCGGCCCGCGCAGGACGCCGCCCGCGCCCCAGCCGGCATATTCCACCAGCAGGTTAAAGGTCATGGCGCGCAGATCACCGCTGTGAGCCGGGAAGCGCTCCGGCAGCAGCGAGCCCTGTGCCTCGGTCACCGGACGGCCGGCGCGCAGGCCCGCCAGGAAGCAGTCGCAGGCGCGCAGATCGGTAAACGGCGTGCTGCCCGCCAACAGGATTTTCTCCCCCTCGGCGCGCACGCAATAGTGCATCCATGCCGGGGGCTCCCGGTCATACAGCCGCAGGGCCGCCGCACGGCAGACCGGGCCTATCAGAATCTCCCGCCCGCACTCGGGCTCCTCGTCCGACTGCACCGGCAGGGCGGCGCCGGTCAGTTCCCGGACGCCCTCCGCCAGCACGGCAGCCGTCTGCTGCCGGCACTCGGCGTATTCGTCGTCCGCGTATACAATCCGGTACGACCCAATCGTGTCCAACAGATTCATCTCTGGTCATCTCCCTTCCTATGTGCGGCTCCAGCTCAGGTCCGCATACACCATCCGGTGGTCGGAGGCGGTCTGCGAGGCCATGCTGTTATCGGTCCCCACACCGGTGACGTCGGCCTCGGGCGTGCAGAGGATATGGTCTACCCCGGGGTAGCTGCCGGGGGCGCAGGCGCTGTCAAAATCGGTGTTCTGGTCCAGCTCCAGATAGGCCGAGCCGGTGACGGTGCTGTTGAGGTCGCCCATCAGCACGGCCGGGACGTCGTACTGCTGCCGCATCTGTTCGGTAAACTCCGCAATTTTCTGGGCCTCCAGCAGGCGTTCGGATTCGGACTGACTGTCCAGATGAGTGCCGAACACCAGGAACTGCTCGCCGCTCTCGCGGTTTTCGAACAGCGCCCAGGTGACCACCCGGTGGTTGACCGTGCTGACGGTCTGCTCGATGTAGCGGAAGCCGGAATCCAGCAGGCGCAGCCGGTCGCGGCGGTAGATGATGGGGGTGCGGTTGCAGACGTCGGCGGTCAGGTCCTGCTCCACCCAGTCGTACACATCGGCCAGCATGGGCGGCAGACTGGCGCTCCACACGTCAAACACCTCGCACAGCACGGCCACATCCGGCAGATACCCCAGCAGAATGGCCGACACCTGCTCCTTGCGCAGCTGCACGTCCGAGGGGATGTTGCCCCCGCTGCCCCAGCCGTCGTACTCCACCAGCACATTGTAGCTGGCAAAGCGGTAGTCGCCGTCTTTTTCGGGGACGGTCAGCTCCTCGCCCCCCTCCAGCGCAATGCCGTCCAGCACGCCGTCGGCGCTTTTGCGCAGCCAGCTGTCAAATGCCTCAATCGCGTTCTCCATCGAGTAATATCCGCCGGCCGAGAAGACCAGACGGCTGCCCGCCGGCGCCACCCGGTAATGCAGCAGCTCGGCAGAACCGGACTGCCGGTTGGTGGAGCCGACCAGAATTTCATACGCCCCGGCCGGCGTCTCGTCCGACACCACCGGCAGCACATATCCGCTCTCGCGGCCGATGGCCTGCTGCACCTGCAGGGCAAGCTGCCGCGGCGCGTCCGAAAACGCATCCGGCGCGTAAACAATGCGGTATTCGCTCAGCGCGGTGCCGCCAAGCGAGAGCCCCTCCAGACGGTAGGTGGAGGAGGTATAGCGGTAATCGGTCCATTCCAGGTAGGCGTCGCCGTTCTCCATGGTCACGCCGTCCTGCTCCAGGGCGGAAATCAGGTAGCGGACGGCGCGCAGGAGGGTGGTATCCTCGTGCCCGGCCACCAGAATGTTCGCCTCGGTGGCACACACGGCCCAGTCCCGGAAGCGCAGCTCGCCCAGCAGCTCCTGCGCCTCGGTGCGCAGGCAGCTGCCAACAACCAGCTCGCCGGCGCCGTCCAGCACCTCGCCGCTCCCGGAGCTGTCGGCAGAAAGATAAAACGAAACGCCGGTTACATCCACCAGCGTATGCCGCAGGTCCTCGGCCGCCTCGCGCAGCTCATCGGTGCAGTCCTGCGGCACAAGAATCCGGTAGGCGGCGCGGCCGCCGGAGGTCAGCTGCAGCCGGCGGGCGGGAGCCGGCGGCTCCTGCTGCTGCCCGGTCTGGTCGCTGCTCTCCGGCGCGGAGGATTCCTCCCCCGGGGCGGTCTGGGTGCGGCAGCCGCACAGCAGCAGGGCCAGTGCGGCCAGCAGGCAAAGCAGCCTGCGTGCGTGTCTGTTTTGCATCATACTTCCATCCTTTCGGTTCTCTGCCCCCGCAAAGCAACCATGCCCCGCTGTCCGCGGGGCATGGCGCCCGAAGGGCTGAGGGTGAGGTCTCAGGAGTGATAAAAATCGTTGAGATCCTCGGTTACCTCGGTCATATTCGGCCGGTAGTTCTGCTCGAAGTTGGAAACCAGGTTGGTCAGATTCTGCTGCACGGTGTTCCGGAACATCGACAGGGGCTCGTAGCCGTAGTCAAAGCTCAGGGCGTACAGCACCCCGACGTCGGTGGTGCAGCCCGCACGGATGATATCGAACATGTTGGAAACGTCCGGGTTCTGGCTGTATTGCAGCTTCATCGCATCCTCAAAGATGACGGGAGTGACGCGGTTGTAGCTGTCGTAGGCCATCAGCTCCATAAAGACGGCGGAATGCTCGTAATTGCCGATGTCATCCGGAATGCAGTACTGGGTGTGCGGATTGGAAACCAGCGTGCGGTAGGGCGTGGAGTCCCCCGCCAGATATTTGGGGAACGGCAGGACGCGCAGCTTGTCGATGTCCTCGCGCAGCCCGGTGCGGAGCTGATAGACCGTGTTGACGCCGAACACCGCGCGGTCCTCGGCCATGGGGTTCTTGCCCGCGTTCTGCCAGGTCATGCTGTGGTAGGTATTGATGGCCGAGTACACCAGGTTGTAAATGTCCAGCATCACATCGCCGTTGATGTCGGGGGGAGATTTCCAGGTAGCCCTCCTCGTTCTCGTTCAGGGTGGTCAGCCCGGCGGCGAAGTAGAAGGAATCCAGCATGTTGGCGCTCTCCATGGTAATGCCGTAAAAATCCGCGTTGTCCCAGGTGCCGTTTCCGTCGTCCTGGCTCATCCCCTCGGCCAGCTCAAACATGCGCTCCAACGTCCACTCGTAGTCATACACCATCTGGTAGAGATCCTCCTCGCTCAGGCCCTCGGCCGCGGCGCGGGTGACGTCAAACAGCACCACCTGCATGTTGTACAGCAGGCTGGAGGAAATGTCCCCACTGAGGAAGTAGGTCCGGTTGTTGATGGTGCAGGCGTCCACAAGATACTGCGGCCACCAGGGCTTTGTGGTGTTGAGGTAGTTCGAGTACTCCTGCAGGTCCACCAGCAGCCCGCGCTGGGCCAGCTGCGGCGGGGTCAGCGAATAGGTGCCAATCAGGTCCCACGCGGCCATGCCGCCCAGCACGCTCTGCTCCACAATCTGTACGTAGTTGCTGACGTCGGCATACTGGCCGTTGTTGGAGGTGTCCACGCTCAGGAGGACGCCCAGCCGGTTCTCCAGCCAGAAATCGCGCTTGATCAGCTCGTCGTTGACCGTGTCGCTCTGCTCGGCCTCCGAGTCTCCGAACTCGGCCACGTTGGCCTGGTAGCTCAGCACACGGAAGTCGCCGCCGATTTTGTAATCCTCCGGGACGTCCGGGGTGACGGCGCCGTCGGCCTGCCCCCCGGTGTCGGCCGGGGGATTGGTGTCGCTGCCCGGCTCATCGCCGTTTTTGCAGGCGCTCAGCGCGGCCGAGACGGCCAGCAGCAGCGCCAGCAGCAGCAAAAGGCTTTTTTTCATGGCCAGCCTCCTCAATAGTTATGCGTCCAGGAATCCAGCGGGGTCTCTTCCTCTTCGGTCTCCTGTTCGGTTTCCTGCTCGGTCTCCTGGCCGGTGGGGTCACTCACTGCGGTGGTGCCGGTGCCGGTGCCGGAATCGGCGCCGGGCTTATCGTCTCCGCCGCAGGCGGCAAACAGGCACACCAGGGCAGCCAGCAGCAGGCAAACAATACAAATGCGTTTCATTGGGTTTCCTCCTGTCTTTCGTTATTGTTCCAAGGATAAGGGATCAAAGCAATCGGACAGCCAGCAGTCGCCGTCGCCTCCGGAGGTACGGATCAGGTCGGCCGGTTCAACCGGGCTGAGCAGGGCCAGCGGGGCATGATAATCGCGTTTCATTCTCGTATTCCTCCTTTGTTCAACCGGCCGCGGAGGCAAAGCCGCTCAGTACCGCCAGTGCCTCCGGGTCGTCATCGTAGTCGCCGGAATCCAGCGCCGCCTGCGCCACATCGCGCACCGAGCGCGAGTTGGCCTCGGCCGTGCTGCCGCCGTACAGCGTGTAGACGCTGCCGTCGGCCAGCTCCACCCGGACATAGCCGACGCCGGTAAAGGCGCGGTCGTAGTTGCCGGGGCGGATGTTGACAATCGAGCCGTACCAGCAGTAATAGCCGTCGGCCTCGGCGGTGTCGGCGTTGGCCCAACCGCTGTTGACCACATCCAGATAGGTCACGCCCAGCTCATCCAGCAGCTCGGCCGAGAGGGCGCCGGCGCAGACGCCGTTGTCGGTCAGATAATCGGTGGGCAGAATGAGGGTGCCGGTGGTGACGGTGGCGCCCGAGGCGACCAGCGCGTCATAGGCGGCCTTGTCGAGATGGGTCTCGTAGCGCAGGCCCGTGGGCTCCGAGAGCCGCACGGCGGCGCCGTACTGGGTCTGTATGGGAATCACACGGCTGGCCGGGACGGCCGAGAGCCAGCCCTCGCCGGCGTTCCGGATGTCGTCCGAGGCGATCTGGCCTTTCACACTGTTCCAGAACAGCTGCTGAACCTTCCCCTCGGCAAGGCTGTCCTGTGCCATGACGTCCAGAAGAATGCGCTGTCCTGCGGTGGCGTTGGCCGTGTCATAAAAGGTGTACCTGGCCTCAATCCGCACGCCGGTCTCATCCCGCACCAGCGCATAGCTGAACCAATCGGAGGCGCTGCTCTGATTCCAGGCCTTGTTGATGCTGGAAAGCGTGGAGGTACGGCGGTCGGTGGAGGCGTTGGCCGCGGTCAGGTCGGCGCTGACCGTGCCGGTGCCAAGGCCAGTCTCGGAGATGCAGAAGATAAAGCCGTCCATCGTCCAGACATAGCCCGCCTGCCCGTTCTCCGCATCCACGGCCGTGGCGTCCTGAATCTCCAGCAGCAGCCAGAGGCAGCCCTCCTCGTCCCACATGGCCTTGAAGCGGGCGCCAAAGTCCTGGGTCTGCGTCCCGTTCGAATAGGTCTCTTCAAAGGGCTCGGACCAGGGCAGATTGTTCCAGTACTCGTCCTCGCCGGCAACGCCGTCCAGCGTCATCTCCCCATCGGCCCGATAGAGCGTGTAGGAGTGCCCGGCGCCCTGAATGTCAACGGCCGGCCCGGCGCTGACCGGGGTAGCCGAAAGAATGCCGGTGCCGGTGTTGGCAATCGAACCCACATCGGTGGTGCCGTTCCAGGCAAGGCGGCGGTAGTTCCCGGTTCCGCAGTTGTCCTGTATGAACAGGTCAAAGGCAAAGCGGCCGCCGGGGACGCAGTATGCCGGCTCGACAAAGTCATAGCGGATTTCCAGCGTGTACATGGTGTCGGTGCGGTTCAGCCCGTAGGTCAGCACCGGACTGCTCTGAACCTTGGTTGCGGACAGCGTGCCACACCGGCGGCTGGTATCGGTGGTGGAGTTGCCATGCGGATTCTGGGTCCGCGTACCGGTTTCGTCCACCAGGAGCACAAAGCCGTCCATCGTCCAGTCGGTGGTCTGGCTCGGGGTTGCGTCATAGACCTCTACCAGGAAGTACAGGCTGCGCGTCTCGCCGTCCGCCCGCCACATGGATTTGAAGCGGGCGCGGAAGCCCTCCTGCGCGGCGCTGTTTCCGCCCGCGTCGGTGAAATCCTGCGACCAGGCAACGCTGTCCCATTCCTCGCCCGCGCCCACCTTGCCGTCCAGCTCCGGCTCGACGTCGGTGCGGCCGATGACAACCGAGCGGTTATTTCCCGCGGCCGCCACCGGCAGTCCGGCAAACACTGCAACCAGGGGCAGCAGGGCCAGGGTCAGCGCCAGGGCAACCAGTCTGCTTGCGTATCTGTGCTGTTTCATTGCTCGTGTCTCCTTTTCTGTCATCCGGGGCGGCCGGTCAGCTGCCGGCAAACTGTTTGAGCAGCGTCAGCTGCGCCGCGGTGTAGGGGCTGTAGGAGAAGGACACAAAATCTCCCACGGCAAACTCCTTGTCAACGCGGAAGGCGTAGTTGACCCCGCCGGTCTCCACGCCGACGTTGCTGCGGTCGGCAAACGCGGCGGCGGCCACCTGCGCAACGCTGCGGGCGTTGTCCTCGGCGGCGTAGGCGGTGTAAAAGCTGCGCTCGGTGCCGTCCTCATCGCTGTAGCGCACCGTGATGGATGCGCTGGCGGCATACACGGCGGCGGTATCGGCAACCTCCTGCTTCACCAGGCGCAGCAGTCCGGCCGCCTCGTCCAGCTCCGGGGTGACGTCGTCAAAGGCGATTCCGGCTGCCTCCAGCTCCTCGGCGGTAATGCTGCCGTCCTCCAGAACCGCGTCGGTCAGGTCGTCCGCCTTGGCAATCAGCCCGCCCTGCCCCGTTACAAAGGACTCCAGCGCGGCAAAGCTTTCGGGGTCGTACCCGGCGGTAAAGCGGATGGCGGTGGGCTCCTCCACCAGCACCGCGGCTCCGGCCTGCAGGTAGAGCTCCAGCGTGGCGGCGGTGAACACCATCTGTTCGCTGCCCACCGTGCAGACATACCCGGCCGGGTAGAGCTTCTCTCCGCTCTCGTCCAGCCAGCCCACAAAGGTGGTGCGGGTATCCCACTCGGGCAGGGTGACGGTGCCGTTGACGGCGTCACGCGAGGCAACCAGCTCCTCGCCCACCAGGAACAGCACGTCGGCCTCGGGGTCAGGCTCGCCGCCCTGGGCCTGTCCGGCAGCCGTCTGCTCCGACAGGATACCGATGCCGACCTCCGGGTTGAAGTTCCCGTTCGAGCCGTAGTTCACGCCGCTCCAGGAATACTGCATGACGGTACTGCCGGCGCACTCGTTCTGCGCCACCACATCCATGCGGACCTGCCCGGCCTTGGCAAAGGAGGAATCCACAAATTTGTAAATCGCCTCCACCACATAGCCGGTCTCGTTGTAGGCAACCGTATATTCCAGCACCTTGGAGGTGTTCAGCGCGCGCGTCCCCATCGTTGCTGTGCGGCGGCAGGTGGAGGTTTCGCTTTCGCTGGCGATTGCGGTGGTTGCGGGGTCGCCGGTCTCGTCAATGGCAAAGATGAAGCCGTCCTTGGTCCAGTTGGCAGAGGACTCGGTGGTGGGGTCGTAGACGTCGATCAGAAGATAGATGTACCCCTGGCCTCCGGTGTAGTTCCACATGGCCTTGAACTTTGCCCCGAAGACGGGCAGCGGCGTTTCGGTTGTATTGCTGTAGAACTGGGAAAAATCCGAGGACCACGGGACCAGGTCCCATTCGTCCCCCTCGGTGCCGCCGTCAAGCGTCACCCCGTCGGTCCGGTAGAGCGTGTAGGTCGGGAGCTCCTCCTCGGCGTCCTCCGCGGCTGCGGCCGGTCCGATCAGGCACCCCAGCATCAGCAGGGCCAACACCTGCACGCCTGCCAGGGCTGCGGTGAACGTGCGTTTGAGACTGTTTCTGACTTTCATGGCAGAGATTCCTTTCTCCTGTAAAATTCGTCCGGCGGGCTTTTCTGTTCCGCACAACAAATTGCCCTGCGGATCGTGCCTCTATTATACACCACTCACAAGCAGATGTAAATGTCAGCACTTCATGAGTATTTTGTCATTTTTTCATGTCGTTCCATACATTTTTAATAAATTAAGGGTATTGCTTAATAGACAAGGATTTTGGTATTGACAAACCGGGAAATCTCTGGTATAATTACCCCCGGAGGTGCCTGCGATGAACACAAATTACCATTTCAAACTCGACTATCTGCTCAATCCCCTGGAGTTCCCCATGCTGCTGCTCTACCAGATCGGCCGGCTCTACAGCACCGAATCCACGCTGATTGACACGCACTTTCACCTGGACTGGTTTGAGCTGACCATTGTCACCGACGGCGCCGGCACCATCACCACCAACGGGGTTGCCTGTGCGGTGAAGCGCGGGGACATTCATCTCTCCTTCCCCTACGAATCGCACAAGATTGAAACCGACCCCCGGCGGCCGCTCAAATTCGACTTTTTCGCCTTCAACAGCCGGCAGCCCACCATTTCCGCCGAGCTGCGCCGCATCGTCGAGCAATACGGCTCGCCCGGGATGCGCCTGTTTCAGGACAGCCGCATCCGCTCGCTGATTGGGAACGCCATCGCGGAATTCGGCGCGGGGCTGGAGGGAAAGGAGGAGGTGCTGGACGCCATCTTCCGCCTGGTAACGGTTTATCTCATCCGCAATTTCCAGACGCCCGAACGCGGGAAAGAGTCCGATACCGTCACCGAGCCCGAGGCCTTTTGCTACCGGATTATGAACTACATCGATTCGCACATCGATTCGCTGAAAAATCTGGAGGAGCTGGCCAACGTCACCGGCTACAGCTACGGCTATCTTTCCACGCTCTTCAAAAAAACCACCGCCCACACCCTGACCCAGTACTACCAGGGGCGCAAGGCCGAAATTGCCCGGATGCTGGTGCTGGAGCAGCGGCTGAAAATTTCCGAGATTGCCGAGCTGCTCAACTACACCTCGGTATACGCCTTCAGCAAGGCCTTCCGCAGCTGGTTCGGCTGCTCGCCCCGGAATTACCTGCACTGCAACGCCCCGCCGGCAGACGACGGCGAGGGCGCGCAGCCATAGCCCACGCGCTCCCTTTGCGCATGGCGCCAACCGTGCGTCCGCATCAGGGCCGCGCGCCGGCCCGTTCATTCTCACAGAACCCTGAAAGGAACCTTTTTATGTTTACATCCGCTCAATGGCTCCGCGCCGATTTGCCCGGCGCCAGCCCCTGCCCGCTGTTTGAAACCGCCTTCCCGCTCCCGTCGCTCCCCGTCAGGGCAACCCTTTGCGCCACCGCGGTGGGCATTTATCAGGCCTTTGTCAACGGGGACCGGGTCGGCACGGCGCTGTACGCCCCCGGCTGGACCAGCTACCCCCACCGCCTGCAATACCAGACCTATGACGTAACCGCCCTGCTGCGCCCCGGAGAGAACCGGCTGGGCCTGCAGGCCGCCAACGGCTGGGCGGTGGGCTATCTTGGCCGGGGCAACACGCAGCACATCTTTGCCGACCATATCCAGGTCCTGGCCGAGCTGCGCCTGGAATTTGCCGACGGCAGCACCCGCGTGGTGGGGACCGACGGGAGCTGGCAGGTGTTCACCGACCGCATCCTCTCCTCCGAATTCTATCACGGCGAGACCGTGGACTTCAACTGCGTGCGCGTGCCCCACGGCCCGGCGCTGCCCGACCGGCCGCCGCAGGCCGCCCTGATTCCCGACGAGGGCGTCCCCGTGCGGGAGGTCGTGCGGGTGTCCCCGCGGGCGCTGATTGTCACCCCCCGGGGCGAGCGGGTGCTGGACTTCGGGCAGAACCTGGCCGGCTATGTCGAGCTGCGCATCCGGGGCCGCAGGGGCGACCGCGTGACCCTGTCGCACGCCGAGGTGCTGGACCGCGACGGCAATTTTTACACCAAAAACCTGGAGCTGGCGCAGTGCCGGAACACCTATATCCTGGACGGCGAGGAGCAGCTCTGCAAGCCCTGCTTTTCGTTTCAGGGCTACCGCTACGTGCGGCTGGACGAATACCCCTTTGACACGGTGGACCTTTCCTGCTTTGTCTCGGTTGCCGTCTGCTCGGACCTGACCCGGACCGGCCGGTTTGCGTGCGGGGACCGGCGCATCAACCAGCTCTATCGCAACACGCTGTGGGGGCAGCGCAGCAATTTCATTGATCTGCCCACCGACTGCCCGCAAAGAGACGAGCGCCTGGGGTGGCTGGGCGACGCGCAGGTGTTTGTCCGCACGGCGGCAATCAACTTCCGTGTGGACGCCTTTTTCCGCAAATGGCTCAACGACCTGATGCTGGAGCAGCGGGAGGACGGCGCGCTGTTCGGCGTGGTGCCGAAGGTCCCCGGCCGCGGGACACGGATCTCGGCCGCCTGGGGAGACGCCGCCGTCATCTGCCCCTGGGAGCTGTATATGGCCTACGGGAACACCGAAGACCTGCGCCGCTGCTTCCCGATGATGAAAAAATGGGTGGATTACGTGCATTCGCAGGGCCCCGCGGAATACCTGTGGCTGGGCGGAGACCATTACGGCGACTGGCTGGCCGCCGACGCAAAGCTCTCCCCCGAGGTGCGGCAGGGGGCCACGCAGACCGACCTGATTGCCTCGGCCTATTTCGCCTGGTCCACCACACTGCTGATTCGGGCCGGAGAGGTCCTGGGCGAGGATATGAGCGCCTACCGGGAGCTGCTGGCCAACATCCGCCGCGCCTTTCACGCAGCCTTCCTCCGGGACGGCCTGCCGGTGCTCTGCCCCGGCTTTGACGCCGCCTCCACCAACCGGCAGGTGCTGCCGGTGACCCAGACCGCCATTGTGCTGATTCTGCACTTCGGACTGTACGAGGGCGAGCAGGAGCGCCGGGGACTGCTGGAGCGCCTGGTGCGGATGATTGAGGAGAACGGCAACCGCATGACCACCGGCTTTGTGGGCACCCCGTACCTGCTGCACGTGCTGACCGACCACGGCCGCGCGGACAAGGCCTACGATCTCTTTTTGCAGGAAAAAAGCCCCTCCTGGCTGTTTTCGGTCAACCGTGGGGCAACCACCGTGTGGGAGCATTGGGACGGCATCCGCGAGGACGGCAGCTTCTGGGACGACGAAAAAAATTCCTTCAACCACTATTCCTACGGCTCGGTGTTCGACTGGGTCTATGGCAAATGCCTGGGTATCACGCCGCTTGCCCCCGCCTACCGCGAGCTGCTGCTGCAGCCCCACCCCGACGTCCGCCTCGGCTTTATGGAGGGCTCGGTCCACACCGGGCGCGGCCTGCTGTCGGTCGCCTGGCACTATACCCCGGACGGGGTGCGCTACGAGGCCGAGCTCCCCCCGGATACCCGCGCAACCCTCCGCCTGCCCGGGCAGTCTCCCGTCACCTGCGGCCCCGGCTCCTATGTCTGGTGGGGCAACGCCTGACAGGGAAAAAAGCCCCCGCCGCGGCCTGGCCTCCCCAAAGAGGCGAGCCGCGGCGGAAGCCCGCCCCTGGGACGCGGGAGCCCACCCCTGTGTGTCCCCTCTCCTCCCGGAGCGGACGCTCCCGATTTATGCACCCCGCACAGTGGCGCTGCCGGATTCCGGGCGCGATTCTGACAATCCGCCCTCTTTCAAAATCCGGGCAAACCACTTGACAAAATCCGGGAAGTGTGATATAATAGTAGGGTACGGAAATTGACCCATTAGCTCAGATGGCAGAGCACATGACTTTTAATCATGGTGTCCGGAGTTCGACTCTCCGATGGGTCACCAGACAAGGGGCTGTCGCAATAATAGCCCTGCAAAGAGCAAAAAAGCGGTTGATCTTTACCGAAAGGTATTGAACAACCGCT
>CALWQR010000054.1 GCA_944383705.1 uncultured Clostridia bacterium | reverse complement strand
TTCCGCTCCATTATATGCGCCCGGGGGCCGGATCATGCCGCCCGGCGTGCCCCCGGGGCCGGTGGGAAAAGGCGCTCTGCCGGGCCCCGTCCGGTCGGCTGGGTTCCGCCGGGGCCCGGTCAGTCGGCTGCGCCGGGGCCCTCCTCGGCCGCCTGAATGCGCAGCGCCACGGCCGAGCAGTCGTCATGCCGCGGCGCCTGCGCGGCGTGGCGGCAGATGCGGCGCACCAGCTCCTCCGGCGGGACGTCCCCGCAGCTGCCAAGCAGCCCGGTCAGCCAGCGGCACTCGGGGTCGTCCTGCAGAATGCCGTCGCTGACCATCACCACGGTGTCCCCCGCGCGCAGGTCAAAGCGGGTGGTCTGGGTATCCAGCCGGCGGATGATGCCGATGGGCGCGGTGCCGGCCTGCAAACGGTGCACCGTGCCCCCGCGCACCACAAAGCTGGGCGCCGCCCCGCCCTTGATGAAGGAGGCGCTGCCGGTAATCAGATCCAGCTCGATCAGGTCGATGGTAGAGGAGCATTCCCCGGCGCTGCTGGGGCAGCGCGAAAGAATCAGATTGTTCAGCATCCGCAGGGAGGTATTGGCGCGGTTGCCGGCGCGCAGCATTTTTTCCAGGAAGGTCGAGCAGAGCCCCGAGGTCAGCGCGGCCTCCCGGCCCGCGCCCATCCCATCGCTGATCAGCGCGTAGAAAAAGTCCTTTTTGTTGGAGAACAGGTTGACGCTGTCGCCGCTGACGCCGCCGTCGGCCGACAGGTTCTTTTGCGCCCCCACCACCGAAAGCTTGCGCCGGGCCTGCAGCAGCATGGAGGTGACGTTGTTTTCCACCTCAAACGCCGGCATACTCAGCTCCAGCCCGCACATCTCGCCCAGGTCGCTGCGCAGGGTCTCCATTGTAACGGTGGAGCGGTCGATGTTCACCCCCCGCGCAATGAGCTGCCGGCGGCGCATTCCGTAAACCGAAACGCTTTGCGCGACAATCCCGGCGTCGCGCAGGTATTCGCACAGCCGCGCCTCCAGCTCGGGGTCAAAGCGGTACTCCCCGGCGTCCTCCTCCAGCGCGTCGTTGATGATGTTGGCGGCCGCCTCGTAGTCCATTGCAAAAATTTCGGTGCGGTTGTTGCGCAGCAGCTCGCCGGTAAAGCGCGCGCACTCGGCGTTGATGCGCTCCAGAATCTCATCCATTGCGTGGCAGCGCTGGCGCAGGTGCTCCGGAATCTGCTCCCCGCTCACTCGGCCCTTGGTGTGCAGCCGGGCAATCAGGCCGCTCATGACGTTCAGCGTGTCCGAATACTCCAGCCCCCAGCATACGGTTTTGTTGGGGCAGTCGGTGCAAACGGCGTCAAACGAGCTGTCGCAGATGCGGCGCAGGTCCAGCGCGCCGGGGCGGCGCAGGCGGTCGCTGAGGTTGTAGAACATTTCGGAGAGCGTGGAGAAGGCCTCGGAGATGTCGCGGAAGCGGTCGTTGGCGTCCTCGTGCCGGGAGCGCTCGCAGCGCAGGGCGGTTTCGGGATCCGGGACGGCCTCCCCGGCGCTCGGCCCGGCGGGGCGCTCGTCCGGCAGACGCGAAAGCAGCGCAAAGGCCGTTCCGGCAATCAGGTACGCCGGCAGCGCCACCGAAAAGGCCGTGCCTCCCTGCGCGTAAAAGGACCAGACCCAGGCCGCGAGGCAGGCGGCCGCCGCGCCGGCGCGGCTTTGTCCCTTGCGCCGGATGCCGCCGTACACCAGCGCCGCCAGCAAAAAGGCGGGCGCCTGCAACGGGTTGTAGGCCACGCCGCACAGCACCCCGGCCGCGCAGCCCAGGCCCGTACCGTGACGGTCGGCTACCAGGAGGGGAATCAGCAGCGCCAGAATGGCCGAGACCGGAATCTGCCCGATGGCGGCCGAGTTGGCCGACCACACCAGCGCGTACATCAGCGCTCCGCCCGATATGGCGCGCAGCACGGGGCTGTCCTGCCGCCCGTCTGTCCACACCGACCACACCAGCACGGCGGCCGGAGCAACCAGCACCGAAAAAACCGCGGCGAACAGATCGTAATACCGGAAGCCTCCCCCGATGATGCGGTACAGCGACACCACCAGCATACTGACCGCCGACGTGGCCATGCGCAGGCAGACGCTCTCGCTGAACATCCCCCGTAGGTCGGCCCGCAGGCGGCGCGCCGCCCGGCCAATGCTCTGCCGCAGGGCCGTCAGGCGGCCTGCCCCCTCTTCCGGCCCCCCGGCCGTCTCCCCGCCGGCCGGCATGTCCTGCCGGCGGGCCCGCGCGGGCGTGGCCGCCCGCGCGTTGGGGGAATCCAGCAGCAGATAGGACACCGCGCGGATCAGGGCTGCCGCCGCGTATGTACAAATCATCAGCACCGGGTCCTGCATCAGCGCCAGCTCGGATATCACCAGCCCTGCCAGAATCCCGATCAGGTGCCCCCGCCCGGCGCAAATCAGCGCCACCCCCAGCGGCTTGGTGTCAAACAGCATGGTGCCAAGCCCTATCAGATAGGCCGCGCCGCCCCACAGCAGCTCCCGTGTCAGCCACAGCAGCCGCCTGCGGCTGACCGACACGTTGCGTGCCCGGAGCCGCGCCGTCAGCCCGGGCCGTTTTTCTTTTGCCTTTTCCTGCATGTTTTCTTCCGTTTCCTTTCCTGCGGTCCTTCGGTCATTTCCCCGCCGGGCAAAATTCAGTCATTTTCCCGCCTGTTTGGAATGACATCTCTATTTTACTCCATTTGCAATGCGGAATCGGTCGAAGCCTGCATCTCCAAAAATGGAAGTTTTTGGCAATATTTTGGACATGCGAAAGGGCAGGGTCACAAGTCAGCGAAGCGCCGGGAAAAGAAACGGGGCGCAGGACGAGCCGGCTCGATTGGGCGGCGTTTTTGTCGCACGATTTTTTATCCGGCGTTGTTTTTCCGGTTTTGGAATAAAAACCGATATTTTTTTGAAAAACCCCTTCCATTTTGAACGGATTTGTGCTATAATGGAACAGCGGCGGATGACAGCCGCAAACCAAAGGAAAGGGAGCGGCCGGGCGCGCCGGGGACGGCGCGGGGACAGGCCGCCGACACGGGAATGGGTGCACACATCGGGACGGTTTGCTTTACGGGACATCGGCAGATTCCGGCGGGCGAGGAGCCCCGCCTGCGTGCGCTGCTGCGGGAGGAGCTGGAGCGGCAGTTCGCGTCCGGCGCGCGCAGATTCCGCAGCGGGGGCGCGCTGGGCTTTGACACGATGGCCGCACTGGCGGTGCTGGAGCTGCGCGCGGAGCATCCCTCGGCCGAGCTGGAGCTGGTGCTCCCCTGCCTGTCGCAGGCCGACCGCTGGGGTGAGAACGACCGGCGGCAGTATGACAGGCTGCTGGCGCAGGCCGACCGCGTCCGCTACTGCGGCATCTCTTATTACAACGGAATTTTGCAGCTGCGCAACCGCCAGCTGGTACAGGGGGCCGACGTCTGCATCGCTTACCTCAAAGGCTCGCATGGCGGCGGTACCGCCTATACCAGCGCTCTGGCCCTGCGCTCCGGCCTCCTCTTCATCAACCTCGCCGACCGACTGGGAGATGATTTACCGTAGGGAAGACCTTGGAGGGCCCCGCCTGATAAGATTCCCACCGTTGGAGAAGACCTTGGAGAGACCCGCCTCTTAAGGAGAGGCCGGTCCCTCCAAGCCTCCCCCGGCGAGACCTTCCCCGGCGCAAGGCCCCCAGTTTTGCATACGGTATTGCAATACGGTATGCCTAGGGGGCCTGCGCCGGGGAATTTCTTTTGGAGACGGATGGACAATTGGCAATGTGCAATGAGCAATTAGCAGTTAGTAATGAGCAATGAGCAGTGGGCAATGGTCGTTGACCTGTAAAAACAAGGACAAAAGCTGGTATATTACATATAAATACACTTATATTTAAAACCGGGCAACCCATGGCGGCTGTCCGGTTTTCTGATATGCAGGGCAATTTGCTTTGTATGGCGAAATGCCCTTATTTTTCGCTTACCTCCCCCTGAAAAAGGGCTTCCCCGGCTGCCGCCCGTCGGCGGGGCGCTTTCATTCGCATTTATGCCAAAGAGGCGGGCGGCGGCTGGGGAAGTTCTCGCAAGGGGAGGCTTGGAGGGGACTGCCTCTCCGAAAGGCTTCACCGGGTGGGATGGGCCGGGTAAATCCGAAGCAGATTTTTCGTCAGGCGAGCAAACCGTTGATGGCAATAGTTGACCCTATTGCCGAGGCGGGATGCGATGCATGACGGAAAAGATGCAAGAAGTTGCCCGGCTTGTACCGCCCGGGGGAGCCTTCCAAGGCGGCCCCTCCAAGGTCTTCATCCCTCGCAAAGTTGAAAAGTAAAAATCCGGTAGCCGCAGTTGTCATCCGAGACGGAGCAGGAGGAAAAGCTGTCCGGGGTGGGGACGGTCTGGGCGGCGGTACGCAGGATCACGTATTCCCCGCTGCGGAACAGGGTATCCGGCGTCAGGAGTTCCAGATAAGCTTCCAGGGTCAGGCCGCTTTCCATCATAAGCTGTGCGTGCGGCGCGCCCACATAGCGCAGGTGCCAGGGCTCGTAGCTCATGCCGGTCTCCTCGGATTTGCCGTCCGGGTAGCGGATGATAAAGCTGTACTCTCCGCAGCGGTTGTTGACCCAGCGCCCGGCATCGGTTTTGAGAAAGGACATGCCGCCGTAGCCCAGCACGCAGACGTCCAGAGCCATGCCGGTCTGGTGCTCACTGTACCCGGGCCGGGCGGCCAGCTGCTCGCCGCCCGACAGCCATTCCTGCTCCTGTTCGGCGGCGCTGCGCCAGCCGCTGAGCACGTACAGCCGCGTGCCGGTCTGCTCCCGCACGGCGTTGTTCATCCGGCGGAAGGCCTCCAGCGCCGCGGGCAGCATGGGGCAGCCGCCCTCGTCGGTGAGATCGGGTGAAAATCCATCGGGCACCGGATGGGAGCCGTTGACCAGCAGCAGTTCGGCGGACACGGTCACGCGGGGGTCGGCAAGAAGCTCATCCAGCGGCCGCGCGGTCATGCCTTCTGCGGACAGCACGGTGAGCTCCGGAGGCGGGTAGCGCCGCAGACGCAGCGACAGGCGGTAGCGCCAGTCCCCGCGCAGGGCAAGCAGTCCGCCGGCGGCCAGCAGCAGGCAAAGCAGCAGACAGAGCGCGGCAACCAGCCAGAAGCGGCGGCTGCGCCAGGGGATGGCGGGGCGCCTCATACCGCAAAGCCTCCGTCCACCCCCAGCACCTGCCCGGTGACAAAGCCGGCGGCCTCCGAGGCGAAGAACAGCACCGCCGCCGCCACCTCCTCCGGCCGGCCGATGCGGCCGAGCGGGGTCTGCTCACACAGCCCGCGCAGGGTTTCCCCGTCAAGCCCGGCGTTCATATCGGTGTCAATGACGCCGGGCTCCACGCAGTTGACCGTGATGCCGGAGGGGCCCAGTTCCTTGGCCAGCGCCATGGTAAAGCCGCGCAGCCCGGCCTTGGCGGCCGAATAGTGCACCTCGCAGGAGGCGCCGCGCTTGCCCCACATCGAGCCGATGTTGACAATGCGCCCGCTCTGCTGCCGGATCATGGCCCGGGCGACCGTGCGGGTGACGTAAAAGACCGCGTCCAGGTTGACGGCCATCATACGCCGCCAGTCGTCGTCGGTCAGATCGGTGAACAGCCGGATCTGGGAGATGCCGGCATTGTTGACCAGCACATCGGCCCGGCCGTCCAGCAGCCGCAGCGCCTCGGCGGCCCCAGAGCCGGCCTCGGCCGGGTCGGACAGGTCCACCCGCAGGCCAACGGCCCCGGTCTGCTGTTCCAGCAGACGCACCTGTGCCTCGGGGCAGCTCCGGTACAGGAACACCACCCGGTCGCCCCCGGCGCAAAATGCGCGTAAACAGGCCGCGCCGATGCCGCGCGAGCCCCCGGTAATCAGTACATGTCTCATGCTTTTTCCTTTCTCATCCGGCAGCGCCGGCAATCCGGTAGGTATCCCCGTCGGTCAGAATGCGGAGCTCTCCCTCCAGGTCTGTCCTGCGGACCGATGCGCCGGCGTCCTCCAGACGGGCCAGCGCCCGGCCGTCCGGGTGACCGTAGGAGTTGCCGGCCCCGCAGCTGATCACCGCGCATTCGGGCAAGACCGCCCGCAAAAATTCCGCGCCGCAGGCGGTGTCGGAGCCGTGATGCCCGACGTGCAGCACATCGGCCTCCAGCTGGAGCGGGCCGTACTGCTCCAGCAGCCAGGCCTCGGTCCCGGCGCCGGCATCGCCCATCAACAGCATGGCAAAGGAGCCGCACTGCACCCGCAACACCAGGCTTCCCTCGTTTCCGGCCTCGGCCTGGCCGGCCGCCGGGCAGAGAACCGTGAGCACGGCGGCGCCGAGCTGTACGGCGGAGCCAGTACCGACGGTCTCGGGGGTCAGTCCGGCGCGCAGCAGGGCGTCGTCCAGGCGCTGGCTGCTTTCGTTCGCCTCGGAGACGCCGTTGGTCCAGACGCGCCCGGCGGGGAATTCGCGCAGGACGCCGTCCGCGCCGCCGATGTGGTCCTCGTCCGGGTGGGTCAGAATCACCAGCGCAAGCGATTCCACGCCCAGCGCGTGCAGCCGGCGCACCAGCGCTTCCTGCGCCGCCTCGGGACCGGCGTCAATCAGCACGTCCCCCGCGCCGGTGCGCAGCAGCGTGCTGTTGCCCTGGCCCACGTCCAGGCAGACAATTTCCAGCGCCGGGGACTCCGCCGCTTTCCCGCCGCACGCGCACAGCAGCAGGACCAGCGCCAGCACCGGCACAAAAGCGGCCAGACGGTTGTGCATCTGTGTTTCCTCCCGTTCGTTGTGATAGGGGCTTTGCGCCGGCAGCCCGCGCGGGGCGTCTGGCTCCGGGGCGTTCCCTCAGTCCACGCGGGCAAGGTATGCCTGCTGCTCGGGCGAGAGACGGTCGATGGAGACGCGCATGGCGGCCAGCTTCTGCTCGGCCACGGCGCGGTCGATGTCGGCGGGGACGGCATAAACGCCGGGAGCCAGAGTGGAGCTGCGCCCGGCGGCGGCAAGCGCGGGGGGCGCGGCATGGGCGGCGAGGTACTCCAGGCAGCGCGCCTGCAGGGCAAACGACAGGTCCATAATCTCGGCGGGGTGGCCGTTTCCGGCGGCCAGATTGACCAGGCGTCCCTCGGCCAGCAGGTTCAGCCAGCGGCCGTCCAGCATCCGGTAGCCCCGGATGTTGGGCTTGCGCTCCCGGCTCTCCACCGCCAGCCGCTCCAGGTCGGCTTTGTTGATTTCCACGTCAAAGTGTCCGCTGTTGGCCAGCAGCACGCCGTCCTTCATCCGCTCCATGTGCTCGGCGCGGATGACATCGGCGCAGCCGGTCAGGGTGACAAACAGGTCGCCCAGCGGGGCGGCGTCGGCCATCGGCATCACCGCAAAGCCGTCCATTGCAGCCTCCATGGCCTTCACGGGGTCCACCTCGGTCACAATCACCAGCGCCCCCATGCCCTTGGCGCGCATGGCAAAGCCCTTGCCGCACCAGCCGTAGCCGGCTACCACAACGGTTTTGCCGGCAATGATGAGGTTGGTGGAGCTCATGATGCCGTCCAGCGTGGACTGCCCGGTGCCGTAGCGGTTGTCAAAGAGGTGCTTGCAGTCGGCGTCGTTGACGTCCATCATCGGGTAATCCAGCAGCCCGGCCTGCGCCCGGGCGCGCAGCCGGTGGACGCCGGTGGTGGTCTCCTCGCAGCCGCCGATGAGGCGTTTGCCCAGCGCGCGGCATTCGCCGTGCAGCAGCGAGATGAAGTCCCCGCCGTCGTCGATGATGAGATCCGGGCGGCAGGAGAGCGTGCGGATGAGATCCTCGCGGTATTCCTGCGCGCTGGCTCCGTGGTGCGCAAACACCGAAAAGCCCTCGGCCGCCAGCGCCGCGGCAACGTCGTCCTGCGTGGAGAGCGGATTGCAGCCGGTCACATGCACCTCGGCGCCCCCCGCGCGCAGCACCTGTGCCAGATACGCGGTTTTGGCCTCAAGGTGAATCGACATGGAAATTTTTTTGCCCGCAAAGGGCTGTGTCCGTTCAAATTCGGCCCGAATGGCATTCAGGACCGGCATATAGGAACGGACCCACTCGATTTTGTCTGCCCCGCTCCGGGCCAGACCGATGTCTTTGATTTGATACATCTGTGTTCCTTTCTCGGTCGGAGAGGATGAAAAGCCGCTCCGCGTTTTGTGATTATGGTAAGAAGTGATGGCGCTCTGCGGTCGGTATGAGGCGGGCTGAGAGGATTCCGCAGGGAAAGTATGCCGCCTGCGGTATTCACGTCAGTTTTCATATCCTCAGCGTGGTTTACGCAGATACCAAACTTAACACCGCCATTGGGGTTTTCATCTTTTATAATTGAATCCCAAAAGCACTTCCTTTATTGACCGCTTCTGCTTTGATTTTTTCAGATAAATCATGCATCAAGTTTTTTAGAGAAACATACGATCGATTCAAGTATTGTTTCTGAACAATTTCTTGCTCCATGAGTTCGTTTTGCTGATCGCTGAATGCTTTGGAGGTATACCACCCCCATTCATCCCGTTGTACGATTTGATGAAATGAAAAGCACCCATTTTCGTTATAAAAACTATAAACATAAATTGGCCCGGGAAAGCCATTGCATTGATGAAAGCTCTGCACAGCAAATTTCATCCCATAATCATCAATTAAAAAGTGCAGATATCGCAATATCAATTCTGAATTTCGGGTAACATCATTTTTCATTTTTCATAATTCTCCAAATTCTGCACGGTGTCCATCGCTCCTCCGACAGCGGCGCCGGAATCCTTTGTATTCCCCCAAGCCGATCCGGAAGCACGTCCGGACTCCCCACAGGAAATTGCACCGCAGTCCTCCCATGTCTCCCCGGAGAATTCCTGAAACGGCGCAAGCCCGGAGAAAAGTGCCGGCATTCCCACTCATTCGCATGTGTCGCATCCGCAGCGCCACTGCACATGATCCGGTTCCGTTCCCTCATCCGGATCCGCGGCAGGGGCAGGCATCGGAACCGGAACGGCTCTGCCTTCGCCGCTCCTGCGGTACTGGGAGGGGGACATGCCCAGCTGCTTGACAAACGCGCGGTTGAAGGTGCGCAGCGTGTTGAAGCCCACATGGCTGCTGATGTCGGTGATGCTGTCGTCGGTGTTCAGCAGGCAGCGGCAGGCCTCGGATATGCGCAGGGAATTGATGTAATCGTTGAAGCGCATTCCCAGCTTTCCGCTGAGCAGGTGGGAGATGTAGTATTTGTTGAGGTGCAGGTTTTCCTCCAGCACCGAGAGCGACAGGTCGCGGTTGTAATTGCGGGTGCAGAAGCTGACAATGGCGTGCAGCGCGTCCGAATCCCCGGCCGGCAGACCCGACAGGGCCATGCCGCCCAGCACCTCCGAGAACAGCGCCAGCAGGTAGCCGTGCAGCTTCTGCTTGCGGAAGGGAGCGCCCTCGGCGGAGGCGCAGACCTGCGCCAGACCGCTGCACAGCGCGCGCAGGGCGGGCTCGTCGGCGCGGCCCCGCACCACGGGCTGCAATGGTACCGCCATGTTGAAAATCTGGGTCAGCTCGGGCATCAGCTCGGGCTTGACCAGAAACAGCCGGAAGCGCTCGGGCTCCAGCGTTTCGTAGCTGTGAATCTGGTTGGGGAAGGTGAGAAAGATGTCGCCGGGCTCCAGCTCGCAGTGCATCGAGCCGACCTGCACGGCGGTCCGCCCGGCATAACAGAACACCAGCTCCAGCTCGCGGTGCAGGTGCGGGGTGCGGTAGTCCAGCTGCCGGCGGCCGTCCTCGTCGGTCCAGGTGTCAATATCGTTGCGGCGGTGCTCATAACGGATGGTGATGGACATACAGGGCTCCTTTCATGTGACGGGTCGGGAAGGGCGTTCAGCGCCGGCTGCGCCGCCGGCGGGCGGGCAGAAGGACGGCAAGAAACCCGACGCCAAAGCCGCCCAGCACCAGCAGCGCCACCCACAGCAGGGTGTAGTTGGCCGCGGCGGTGCGCAGGTTCATCGAGCGCAGCAGCAGAGCGAACGGGTCGGAGGACGTCCCGGAGGTCTCCCCGCCGGCGTCCGGGAGCGGCAGCACGGTCAGGGTGAGAGTGCAGGGGGCGCCGTCGTCCATCTGGGAGGTAAAGCCGCGGATGTGAAAGGAAATATCCTGCCACGTGTTGCAGTCGAGCTCGGCCGAGGCCGTGCAGGAGAGCGCCCGCCCGTCGGCGGCGGTGCCGTCCAGACGCAGCGTGACCCGCGCGCGGGCGGCCGAGGGGGACTGCGGCATCAGGCAGGCCGACAGCACGTATACCTGAGAGAGGTCGGAGGCCTTTGGCAGCGTGCAGCGATAGCCCGAGCCGTCCGGGCAGAGCGTGGGCAGCAGCGCGGCCGAGAGCACCGGGGCGCCCCACACGCCGGACTCCACCGTGCCGGGGGCGCTCCCCGAGCCGGCGGTCCGGAAGACCGGGTAATCCTCCCCGGCCGTGCCGGAGAACGACATCCAGCGCTTGCCGGGGTCGTCGGAGGTCCCGGGGTTGGCCGCCTCGTGCACGGCCAGGCGGTCGCCCCGGACGGCGCCAAGGGCGCGCCATTCCTCCCCCAGCAGGCTGTCGGCCAGGGCCTCGCCCTCGGGGTTTTCCCCGCTGTCCAGTCCGGCAAACACACCGGCGGCGGTCCGGGGGAGCATGTCCGCGCCGTACAGCCCGGAAGCGCTCCCGGACTGCGCGCCGAGAATGACAAAATCGGCGTTCGCACCGCCGGCCGCCCGGTAGCAGTAGGTCATCAGCGCGGCCTGCAGCGACGGGTCGTCGGCAGGGAATTCCACCCCCGTGACGCAGAAGCGGAAGGACTGCCCCAGCGATTGCCGGATGCGCTGCACCGTGCCGGCAATGTCCGAGAGCAGCAGCGCCCCTTCGGTATCGGCGCCCTGCGGCGCGACTGCGGCGGTTGCCGGTGCGGGACAGAGCGCCCCGCCGAAGGGGTAGCGCGCGACCTCGGCCAGACGCCCGGCGGCGGCCAGCAGGCGCTCCCCCGCATCGCTGCCCGAGGCGGCCAGGTACACCCGCCCGCCCGCCCGGCGCGAGACCAGCGCCAGGTAGGCCAGGCGGTAGAGCTCGGCGCCCTGCGCGGCGGCTGTCTCCTGTGCGGCCGCACTCTCAGCAGCCCCGGTTTCCCCGTCCGCACCGTCCGTCCGGGCGGGCATTTCCCCGATGACAATGGCCGATACGGCGGCGTACCGCCCGGCCAGCAGGTCCAGCAGCACGGCATATTCCGGCAGGGAGAGAGACGGGTCGGGCAGAATTTCCAGGGTCACCTGCATTTCGGCGTCCGCCGCGGCGGCAACCTGTGCGTCGCAGACCGCCATGGCGGCGGCGTCCAGCTCAAGCGCGATTCCGCCGAGCTCGGCCCGCACTCCGCTGCCGGACAGCAGCGCGGCAAGGTCCAGCCGGACCGCCGTGTGTGTGGAATACAGCGCGCGGGAGAGCTCCTCATCCCCTGCGTACAGGCCCTTGCGGGTGTTTGCGTGCGGGAAGGGGGAGGCGTCCGCGGCCAGAATCTCGGGATTGGAAAGCGAGAGCGGTGTGCCGGCCAGCGGCGTGCCGTCCGAGAACACCACCGCATAGGTACAGTAGAGCCCGGAGCCTCCGACCGCAACCGGAAAGCGCAGACGGGCCGCAATCTCCTGCTCGTCCAGGGGCTGCCGGCCGGCAACGGCCGAGACGTCCTCCCCGGGCGAGAGCGCAAAGAGGCGGGCGGTCTGCCCGGCATGGGCCTGCAGGGTCTGCGCGTCCAGGCGGACGGTCAGGGTGGCGGAGCCGTCCTCGTGGGCCTGTAGCACCGGCAGGGCGGGGGAGTCGTCCTCCCCGCTGCAGGCGGCAAGGCTCAGCAGCGCCAGCAGCAGTGCCAGCAGCCCGGCCAGAGCGCGGGCAGGGGTGGCGGTTGGCTTCATTTCGGTTCTCCTTCTTCGGTAAAATAGACCCGCGGCACGCGGGAGGAAATCAGGCAGAGACACTCGTAGTCAATGGTCCGCGCGCGCTCGGCGCAGGCGGCCAGCTGGCCGGGCTCCTCCCCGAACAGCGTCACGGCGTCGCCGGTCTGCGCCCCGGTTCCGGTGACGTCAATCATGCACTGGTCCATGCAGATTTTCCCGACAATCGGCGCCGGGCGTCTGCCCGCGCGGGTGTGCACCGTGACCGTGGCCCCGCTGTAGGCGCGCAGAAAGCCGTCGGCGTACCCGATGGGCATGGTGGCAATCAGCCGCTCATCGTCGGCGCGGAAGTCCCCGCCGTAGCTCACGGCTTCGCCGGGCAGCAGCTTGTGCAGGTGGGAGATGACCGATTGCAGCCGCATCACCGGCCGCAGCGGCAGCGACAGGCGGTCCGAGGGCCGGGCGCCGAACAGCAGAATGCCCACCCGCACGCCCCCCATGCGGTCGTCCGGCCGGCGGACGGCCGCCGCGCTGTTGCACATGTGGTGGAAGGGGATGTAAATCCCGCGCTCCTCCAGAGCCCCGCGCAGGGCCCGGTAGCGGGCGGCCTGCTGGTTGGTCCGGGCCTCGCCGGGGCCGTCCTCCTCCTCGTCGGCACGGGCAAAGTGCGTAAACATCCCCTCCACCGACAGGTGGTGAAAGCCCTGCACCCGGCACACGGCGGCCACCGCGGCGGCAATTTCCCCCGGGCTGTGCGCCGCAATGCCAATGCGGTTCATGCCGGTATCCACCGCCACATGCGTCCGCACGGTCACGCCGGTCGCGGCCGCGGCGTTGTTCAGCTCGGCGGCAAAATCCTCCGAGAGCAGGGCCTGAATGATGTTGCACCGGGCAAGCTGTCCGGCCATCGAGGGCTGGGTGTAGCCGAGAATCAGGACGTCGGCGTTTTTCTGCTCGGCATCGCAGACCGCGCGCACCGCCATGGCCTCATCAATGCAGGAAACCGCAAAAAAATCGCAGCCCTCGGCCAGCAGCGCGCGGACGCACTCGGGCGCGCCGTGCCCGTACGCCTCGGCCTTGACCACCGCAATCAGCCGACTGCCGGCGGTCATTTCCCGCAGGATGCGGTAATTGCCGCGCAGGGCGGACAGGTCGATCTCTGCCCATGTTTTGCGCCGTTCCAGCTCGGGCAGGGTGGAATACAGCTTGTAAATGTGCTCCATTCGGGAGCCTCCTTTCGGGTACCGGGGCCGCGCCGGCGCGGCCGTCTGCCGATATTATATCACAAAGAGACAAATATTGCAATGGGGTGTTCAAATTTTTGCGCAGCGGGAGCGCTCACTTTGCGGGCTTTGCCGCCGGCGCGCGAAAATTCAGCAAAATTTCCGCGTACAAATTTGCAAAAACCACTTGACAAACCCGCCGGACTGTGCTATAATAGCGAAAAATTGAATCAAAGGCTGTGACGAAGACGGTAGAGAACCGCGGGCCTACAGAGAGTCGGCGTTTGGTGCGAGCCGATGGCAGGCATTCTCATACCCATCCCTTCCGAGCCGGAAATCCGAACGCGGGCGGTTGCCGCCCCCAAGTAGGCGTTTCCCGTGATTGCTGCGTCAAGGCATAGGAATTGTTGGATTCCAAGAGTGGCGGCGTTCTGCCGCAATTTGAGTGGTACCGCGGATGTACATACACCCGTCTCAAAGGAGTTTCTTTTGAGGCGGGTTTTCTGTTTGAAAAGGAGAGAATGCAATGGCAACAGTTGATACCGAAAAGCTCTCGGAGGTCGCGCAGCGCATCCGGGAGATGCGCGAGATCTCGGGCCTGACGCCGGAGGAGATGGCCCGGCGGACCGAGGTCAGCCCGGAGGAGTACCGGCTTTATGAGAGCGGCACCCGGGATTTTCCCTTTACCTTTATCCATAAATGTGCGCTGGCCTTCGGCATCGGCATCACCGACCTGCTGGAGGGGCAGAGCGCGCACCTTTCGTCCTACACCGTCACCCGGCGGGGGCAGGGGCAGCAGACCGCCCGGGAGGACGGCATTGAAATCCGGAACCTCGCGCCGCTCTTCCGCAAAAAGCTGGCCGAGCCCTACTGGGTGCGGTATTCCTACAGCGAGGCGCTGCAGAACCGGCCGATTCACCTGACCCGCCATTCGGGGCAGGAGTTTGACCTGGTGCTGCAGGGCAGGCTCAAGGTGCAGGTGGGCGAGCACACCGAGTACCTGGACGAGGGGGACAGCATTTACTACAACAGCTCCACGCC
>CALWQR010000053.1 GCA_944383705.1 uncultured Clostridia bacterium | reverse complement strand
TTCTCTTGTTTGTTCCCATTATATCATACTTTGCGACTTTATTCAATATCTTCGGGAATTTTTAGAGGTTCCCTTAAGAATATCAATTGCAAAGGTATAGGCTTCAATAGCTTCTTGGTGTGAAAAATTTGTTTTTGAAATCATACTTGATGCCGTCATCGCAGCCGTATGAATTAAAGACATCATATAGCTTTGGCAAGCCTTAACACCTTCTTCTCCGTCGAGAATCGTAGTTCTCAGATCCTCTCTTGTTATATGAAACGTTCCGCTCATATCGGCATAATATAGTGCTTTTTCTTTATCGATATTATCGTAGGTATAGCACAAACATTGTATAGCATTTTCTCTTTGACGAGTGTCCGTAGATCTCTGCAAAAGTTCCTCACCAAGAGCAATAATACGCTCTGCTTCAGCTTTAGGGCAAGGATACACCGCATCTCTATTGATTGCATACATAAGACCTTCGATAACGCGGCAATCCTTCGGAAATTCAGAATATGCCTTTTCCCAGATTTCAAGATTTTTCTGATTTTCACCGTTTTGACAGCAAATTTTACTTTGTCGCTGATATTCACAAATTGCTTCTTCTACTTTTACTTGATCAACGCAAAGCAACTCATCAACAGTCACATCAAAGTAAAACGCGATTTTGGGTAGCAAAGTAATATCCGGAAAACCTTCTCCACGTTCCCACTTCCCGACTGATTGAGGAGTAATTCCAAGATGGTTGGCGAGGGCTTCTTGGGTAATGCTTTTCTGCTGTCTCAATGCACGTAATTTTTCTTTCAAGTTAATTTCCATAAATTCAATCCACCTTTATTTAGATTGATAAGCGCTTATCTTGACTATATTATAGCAAATATTTTTTGCCATTTCAAGAACCGCAAAGTTTATTTACGGGCGGATTTTACAACTTTTGGTTGTGCGTACTAAAAGCCTCGGCAAGGAAACTCCCTGCCGTGGCTTCTCCATTACACTACATTTGCCGCTCCCGCTTTCTTCTTTGCTTTCTCATCCTTCTCCAAACATTCCTTTTCCTCGTACTCCTCACGCCACTTTTGAAATTTCGCCATTTCTTCCTCATTGTCAAAAAATTCGGTAATGATCGGCGCATACATGCGCACGATCTTCAAGATCTCGTGTTCGGGAACTTGGGAGCGACAACGGTAGCCGCCAACCTTGTTATCAAGGATAAAACGCGCTTTACATAAAAACCATTTCCATCTGTTTATCTTTCCCAATAGATCAACCCCTTTCCTCATCGTCGCGGAGGCGAGACACCTCTCGTTTGCGTTCTTCAAGAATCCGCACAATTGCGTCTTCCATCTGTTTTGTGCTATACTCGGGAGGAAAGAAGCGGGCGATTCTCTCGTAGCTGAATTTGACCGTCTCTCGCTGATTGGCTTTCGGCTTTGCCATAATATCCTCAATGGTATCCGCCGTAAGTTTGCCCTCGCTGTGAAGTCTTCTGAATCTCACCATTTGCGCATAGGAAGGCGTGGCTTCGTCTCTCTCAAAGATCTCCGCGACCTTGTCCTGCAACTCATGCGGCAGATAGGAAATCTCCACAGCGGGGGTAAATGCAATTCGTCCGCTATCCACAATAGATGTTCCACTTCATAAAGGTAATGAAAGCATAAAACGCTTTTTTGAACCGCCATTGACCATTGGAACGCCGCGACAAAAGCAAAAAAGCGGAGACATCTCCCGACGTCTCCGCTTTTCTCCTGTTTGACCTGGCGTCGATAAGAGGATTCGAACCTCCGACCTGCCGCTTAGGAGGCGGCTGCTCTATCCTGCTGAGCTACATCGACATCGGGGACCCGGCGGCAGAACGCCGGGCTCCGGTAGCTATTATAGCACGAAATCCCGCAAAATGCAAGCACTTTTCCGAAAATCGTGGAATTTTATCCGCAGTGTTCAATCCCGCAGGAGCTCCTGGGCATTGAAATCGATGGAATAGACGACCTTCGCGGCGCCTGGCACAGGCACGGGGCACAGGACCGAAAAATCCTTCTGCGCCCCCGCGGGGAAGCCGTCCAGCAGCCACTCACAGCCCCCGCCCAGAATTTTGTTCCGGTCGCTGAGGAACTGGTAATGCAGGGCGCAGACCCGGATATCGCAGTCATATCCGCTGACCAGACTGCCGGAAAAGCGCCGCCCATCGCCCTCCCGCCGCACACCGGCGCGGGTGACTCGGATATGCTTCATCACCGGGGTAGTCAGCCGGGTAAAATCCCCGGCCCGGACCGACACCGAGATATGCGCCACCGCCGGGCCGTGTATCCGGCGCGTGATGCCGTAATGAAACACGGCACCGGGGTCAATGCAGTTGACGCGGTCCCCGATCACCGTAATCACATTGCCGTCCCGGTCCTTCAGGGTGGTGTCCACCTGCACGTTCCAGGCCATGCGGTCGGGGTTCGGGTTTTGCAGATCCACCCCCAGCGAAAGCGGGTAGCTGTTCCCTTCCCGCCGGCCGGCCGAGCCGCCCAGCGAGCAGACCTTCAGCGGCTCGGGTTGGGTGGGCGCGGTGGTCAGCTCGCCGAGAATGCGCTGGAACGATTCGTAATACCGCCAGGCGTAGGTGACGTCGGGGTTGCGGTCGTCCATATAGGCAAACTCCATCAGGCAAAAGGTAAAGGCGCGCAGATACTCCATCAGCGTGCTGATGGACCTGGCGTCTATCGCCACCGCCAGGCAGGCCGTCCAATAGGCGTGCGAGGAAAGGCCGAAATCACAGCCGTACTTTTCCAGATATCCCCGGTAGGCCGGGCCCTCCGGCTGGCGGAAGGCGGCAAGCATGGCCTGGGCGGTCTGTTCCCCCACAACAGGGGCGCAGGCGCGCAGATAAAAGCCCTCGGCCGCGGCAGGCTGCCAGCCCTGTGTGCGCGCCTCCATCAGCAGGGCAAAGGAAAACTGCTCCTTCATGCAAAGATCGGGCAGCAGGAAGGCAAGGTCCATCTCCTGCCGCGCATGAACGGGGCAGGAGCGCCCGAGAAAATCGGCAATGTCCCGCGCCACCTCCCCGGCACTTTTGCCGGCAATGTTCTGATACGCTGTGTCCATCGGTCACAAATCCTTTCTGCGTAAAATTCGGGCGCCCCGGCGCCGCCCGGCAAAGAAAAATGAAAAAGCGGCAAAAAAATTTGCAAAATGCTATTGTAATTCGCCGCCGGATATTGTATAATAGAAAAGAACCTGATTGACCGGGCATGGCCGCATTTGCGGCCTGCCCCTCTATTATACACCATCTGACGGTCTTTGGCAAGGGCAAAATTCCATTTGGGCGGTGTTTTTTTCAGGAAAAAACAAAACTGATGGGGTTTTCCCCCGGAAAGGGCAGAACATGTACCGGATTCTTGAAAAAAGAGAACTGAATCCTACCGTCACCCTCATGAAAATTCATGCGCCTGCGGTTGCAAAAAAGGCCGAGCCCGGCCAGTTTGTCATCCTGCGCACCGACGCACAGGGCGAACGCATTCCGCTCACGGTTGCCGACTATGACCGCGCGGCGGGCAGCGTTACCATCATCTTTCAGGTGGTGGGAGCCACGACCGAAAAGCTCAATCACCTTGGCGTCGGCGACAGCCTGCACGATTTTGTCGGCCCGCTGGGCCGGCCAACCGATACCGCGGGCAAGCGCCGGGTGGCCGTGGTAGGGGGCGGCGTGGGTTGCGCCATTGCCTACCCCGTGGCCAAAAAATTGTTTGAACAGGGGACCGAGGTGCACACGGTTGCGGGCTTCCGCACACGGGATCTGGTGATACTGGAGCCGGAGTTTGCGGCGGTATCCCGCAAATTCATGCGGATGTCGGACGACGGCAGCTGGGGGGAGAAGGGCCTGGTGACCGATGCGCTGCGCCGCCTGATTGAGAGCGGCGAGCAGTACGATGAGGTCATCACCATCGGCCCGCTGCCCATGATGAAGTTTGTCTGCCGCCTGACCAAGGAATTCGACATTCCCACCGTCGCCTCCATGAACCCGATTATGATTGACGGCACCGGCATGTGCGGCGGCTGCCGCCTGACCGTGGGCGGCAAAACCAGATTTGCCTGTGTGGACGGTCCGGAATTTGACGGGCACCAGATCGATTTTGACGAGGCCATCGCGCGTTCCTCGGTCTACAAGCCCTTCGAGCGGCACGCATATGAAGAAACCTGCAATCTCTTCCGCAAGGAGGTGAAGTAATATGCCGAACATGAATCCAAAAAAGAACCCCATGCCCTCGCAGGACCCGGCGGTCCGCCGCCGCAACTTTGACGAGGTGGCGCTGGGGTATACCGAGGCCATGGCCATCGATGAGGCGGAGCGCTGCCTGAACTGCAAAAACATGCCCTGTGTGTCTGGCTGTCCGGTCGGCATTGCCATTCCCTCCTTTATCCAAAAGGTAAAAACCGGAGAATTTGAGGAGGCCTACCGCATCATTTCCGAATCCAGCTCGCTCCCGGCAGTCTGCGGGCGGGTATGTCCGCAGGAAACCCAGTGCGAGAGCAAATGCGTGCGGGGCATCAAGGGCGAGCCGGTCGGCATCGGGCGCCTGGAGCGCTATGTGGCCGACCGCCACAACGCCGGGACGCAGGAGCTCCCCGCGCGGGTACCCTCCAACGGCCACCGGGTGGCGGTCATCGGCTCCGGCCCCTCCGGGCTGACCTGCGCCGGCGACCTGGCGCGCAAGGGGTACGAGGTCACGGTCTTTGAGGCGCTGCATACCGCCGGCGGCGTGCTGGTGTACGGCATTCCCGAGTTCCGTCTGCCCAAGGCGATTGTATCGCGCGAAATTGACGCGCTGCGCGCAATGGGGGTGGACATTGAGGTCAATACCGTGGTGGGCAAAACCGTCTCGATAGAGGAGTTGATGCGGGAACAGGGCTTTGAGGCGGTGTTTGTCGGCTCGGGCGCAGGACTCCCCCGGTTTATGAACATCCCGGGCGAAAACCTCAAGGGCGTGTATTCGGCCAATGAGTTCCTGACCCGCGTCAACCTGATGAAGGCCTACCTGCCCGACAGCGCCACGCCCGTGCAGCACGCCCGGCGGGTGGCCGTGGTGGGCGGCGGCAATGTGGCCATGGACGCCGCGCGCTGCGCCATGCGGCTGGGGGCCGAGGAGGTCACCGTTGTCTACCGCCGCTCGCTGGAGGAGCTGCCCGCACGCCGCGAGGAGGTGGAGCACGCAATGGAGGAAGGAATTCAGTTCCGCCTGCTCACCAACCCCACCGAAATTCTGGGGGACGAAGCCGGTTTTGTGCGCGGCATGACCTGTCTGCGCATGGAGCTGGGCGAGCCGGACGCCTCCGGCCGCCGCAGCCCGGTGGAAATTCCGGGCTCGGAGTTCCTGCTGGAATGCGACTGCGTGATTATGTCCATCGGTACATCCCCCAATCCGCTCATCAAGTCCACAACCGAAGGGCTGGAGGTCAACCGCCGCGGCGGCATCGTCGTGGAAGAAAGCACCGGAAAAACCTCCCTGGACGGCGTGTACGCCGGCGGTGACGCCGTAACCGGCGCGGCTACCGTCATCCTCGCCATGGGCGCCGGCAAAACCGCCGCTCAGGCTATCGATCAGTATCTAACGAGGTGAAGAAGACCTTGGAGGGACCGGCCTCTCCTTAAGAGGCGGGTCCCTCCAAGGTCTTCTTCTCTGGCGAGCCCCTTATCCCAGGACGCTACAGCCCCAACCGGCGCATCATAGCGGCGGTGCTTTCGACCTGTTGGCGGTCGATGTGCTGGCTGGTATGCAGCTCGCGCATGGTTCGCTTGGCGCGGGCGGGTTGCAGCAGGCGCAGCCAGCGCCGCACCTCGCACACGGGCAGGAGCCACTTGTGCTTGCGCAGCACGGGATAGAGGAACACCAGGGAATCATAGGGCATAAAAATACGCGACAGGATATACCGCAGCTTGCCGCCCTTGCGGTCGTGCTGCACGGTGATGCGGTTCTGCTCGGTGCCGTAAACCCCGCCGAACAGGATAAACTGCTCCATCTGCCGGGTGAGGTCATCGGGCTGTGCGCCGTCGAACCACACATGTGAGAGCTGCCGGGCGGCTGTGGCAAAGGGCAGCAGGCCGCCCTGTTCCAGCAGAGCATCGCGCGCGGCGGGGTTGCGCGGCGTCACCCGATTGTCCAGAATCCACAGGTCCAGCAGGGGGCGGATGCCGCAGCCCCCGTTCTGAAAATGCTTGGCCATGTGGGCGATATGATAGAAATAAAACATCTCATCGCTCATCTCATACCGGTACCGGCAGCCGGCCTGCAACGAGGCACTCTCCCATACTGTCAGCAGCGCCCCGGCCGCCCGTTCGTCCATCCGCTCCTCAATCAGGTCATAGTGCAGCTCCAGGTGCACGCCGCCCGGGGAGAACAGGGGCAGGTCGTGCGAGGAGAGCGCCTCCTTGCGGTAGGAGAGCTGCGCGACCAGCGCATCGGCGGCCGCTTCCAGCTGCTCGCGGCGCACCAGCACGTCGATGTCGCAGCTGGTTCGCATCCAGGGCTCGGGATACAGGCGGCGCAGCACCGAGCCCTTCAGGGGCAGATGGGGGATTTCGGCGCGCTCCAGCACGGCGCATATGCGCTCCAGCTCGGCGTTCAGCTGCGCGTAGCGGAAGACGGCGGTGGTGCGCTGCCGCTCGAATCCGGCGGCCTCGGGGCTGTCGGGTGGCAGCAGCTGCTCGCGCAGCAGCACCTCGCCGGCCAGGTGCGCCATATCGTGCCGTTTGGCCAGCGCCCAGATCTGGCGGACCAGCTCCTCGGGCAGCGGCTCCCCGCCAAAGTCGGGCAGGGGCGCCCCGCACACGGCCGTGCGGAGCAGAGCGAACAGGGTGTTCGGGACGGTTTGGTTCATAACGGTTCCTCCTGACATGGAAAGCGGACGGCAGCTCCGGGCCGGCCGTCAAACCATTTTTTCCTGCTTGACCTTGTGGTCGATGATGTGGCGGGAAGCCAGCTCGCGGTGCACATCCTCCACCGAAATTCCCATCTGCACCATCAGCACCATGGCATGGTAGGCAAGATCCGCCAGCTCGTAAATCGTCTCTTTTTTGTCTCCTGCCTTGCCGGCGATGATGACCTCGGTACACTCCTCGCCCACCTTTTTGAGAATTTTGTCAATTCCCTTTTCAAACAGATAGGTGGTATACGAGCCCTCGGGCCGCTGCCGGTTGCGCTCTTCCAGCAGCCCGTACAGGCCGTTCAGGCTGAACTCCTGCAGCTCCTCGCTCTGGTAAACCGGCGCGGTGAAGCAGGAATCGGTGCCCAGATGACAGGCGGGGCCGTCCTTTTCCACCAGCACCAGCAGGGCGTCCCGGTCGCAGTCGGCGGTGATGGATACGATGTGCTGGTAGTTGCCGCTGGTCTCGCCCTTGAGCCAGAGCTTTTGCCGGGAGCGGCTCCAGAAGCAGGTCAGCCCCTTTTCCATTGAAACGGCCAGGCTCTCGCGGTTCATATACGCCAGCGTGAGCACCTTCCGGCTGACGGCGTCCATCACCACGGCGGGAATCAGGCCGTTGCTGTCAAATTTCAGTTCTTCAATCTGCACCATCGTGTGCATCCTCCTCTATTCTTACCGTAATACCGTTTGCGCGCAGCGCCCGCTTCAGCGCGGGAATCGCAATCTCGCCGAAATGGAAGACCGACGCGGCCAGACCCGCGTCCACCCCGGGAATTTCCCGGAAGAGCGTGACAAAATCCTGTATGCTGCCGGCGCCGCCCGAGGCAATCACCGGCACGTCCACCGCATCGCAGACCGCGCGCAGCATTTCCAGGTCAAACCCCTTCTTCACCCCGTCGGTGTCGATGGAGTTGAGCACCACCTCGCCGGCGCCCTGCTCCACGCAGCGGCGGATCCAGCCGATGGCCTCCATGCCGGTGTCCTCCCGGCCCCCCTTGGCAAACACCCGGAACTCGCCCCCCACGCGCTTGACGTCAGCCGAAATCACCACGCACTGGTTGCCGTAGCGCCGGGCCGCCTGCCGGACCAGGTCGGGATTGCGGATGGCGCCCGAATTGACGCTGACCTTGTCGGCCCCGCACCGCAGCACCCGGTCAAAATCCTCCAGCGTGTTGATGCCGCCCCCGACCGTGAGCGGGATGAAGATGCTGCCTGCCACCTCGCGCAGAATGTCGGTGAACAGTGCGCGCTCCTCAAACGAGGCGGTGATGTCGTAAAACACCAGCTCGTCCGCCCCGTTCTCGGAATAATAGCGGGCCAGCTCCACCGGGGAGGAGACATCCGAAAGCCCTTCAAAATTGACCCCCTTGACCACGCGCCCGTTGCGCACGTCCAGGCAGGGGATGATGCGTTTGGTAATCATGTTGCCACCTCGATTGCCTCACGGAGCGAGACCGCCCCAGTGTAATACGCCTTGCCGATGATGGCCCCCGCCAGACCCATGCGGCGCAGCTCCCGCACATCGTCCAGCGCCGAAACCCCGCCCGAGGCGATGACGTCCATCCGGAAGCGCTCGGACAGCCGACGGTACAACTCCAGATTGGCCCCCCGCATGGCCCCGTCGCGCGAGATGTCGGTGCAGACAACCGTGCGCACGCCGGCCGCCTGCATCCGCGAAAGGAAATCCTCCAGGCTGCACGCCGAGGTCTCAAGCCAGCCCCTGACCGCAATACAGCCCTCCCGCACGTCGGCCCCCACGGCGATTTTTTCGCCGTACGCCGCCACGGCCGCGGCCAGAAAGGTTGGGTCCTGCAGGGCGGCGGTGCCCAGAATCACGCGCGAGACGCCGGCCGAAAGATAGGCTTTTACGGTCTCCATGCTGCGGATCCCCCCGCCGACCTCGGCAAACAGCCCGGTCCGCCGCGCAATCTCCTCCACCACCGGCAGGTTCGGCGTCTCCCCGGTTCTGGCGCCCTCCAGGTCCACCAGGTGAATGTGTGTGGCGCCCTGGCGCACAAAATCCTCTGCGACCGAAAGCGGGCGATCGCTGTAAACCGTCATATTCGCGTAATCCCCCTGATAGAGCCGCACGGCCTTACCCTGGTAGAGATCGATTGCCGGATAAATGATCATCTCTTCCCCTCGCTTTCACAAAATGCGCGCAGGATGCGCAGCCCCACATTGCCGCTTTTTTCGGGGTGGAACTGGCAGCCCATCACGTTGTCCCGCGCGACAATGGCGGTCAGCTCGGCGCCGTATTCGGTGGTGGCAACCAGGCTGTCGGCACAGTCGGCGGCGTAATAGGAGTGCACAAAATAGACGCAGTCGTTCTCGCGGATATGGCGCAGCAGGCGGTGCGGCCGCACAAAGTGCAGCTGATTCCAGCCAATCTGCGGAATTTTGAGCGAGGGGGGGACAACCCCCTTCATCGGCACCACGCGACCGTGCAGCAGCCCCAGCCCCTTGTGCTCGCCATACTCCTCGCTCACCTCAAACAGCAGCTGCATCCCAAGACAGATGCCCAGCAGCTCCTTGCCCGAGGCCGCCTCGGCCCGGATGAGATCATGCAGGCCGGTCTGCCGCAGCTTTGCGGCCGCATCGGCAAAGGCCCCCACGCCCGGCAGAATCAGCCTGTCGGCCGAACGGATGACGGCCGGGTCGCATGTCACGGTGGCCTCGGCCCCCAGCGCGCGCAGGGAGGAAACCAGAGAGAACAGGTTCCCTACCCCGTAATCGATGACCGCTATCATGTCAGGCTCCCCTTGGTGGAGGGAATTTCCCCGGCCCGCCCGGGGTCAAGGGCAACGGCGGCGCGCAGCGCCCGCGCGGCGGCCTTGAAGGCCCCCTCGATGATGTGGTGCGAATTGTCCCCGGCCAGCTGGCGGATGTGCAGCGTGATGCCGGAGGCGCGGGCAAAAGCAATGAAAAATTCCCGGCAGAGCTCGGTGTCAAAGCTCCCCACCTTCTGGGTCGGGATGCGCAGCTCGCCGTAAAAGCCCCCGCGCCCCGATATGTCGGCGGCCGCCAGCAGCAGCGCCTCGTCCATCGGCAGCACAACGTCGCCATAGCGGCAGATGCCCCGCCGCTCCCCCAGGGCCGCGGCAAAGGCCTGCCCCAGGCTGATGCCTACGTCCTCCACCGTGTGGTGGTCGTCCACCTCGGTGTCCCCGCGGCAGACAAGCGTCAGCCCAAAGCCGCCGTGCGCGGCGAACAGCGTCAGCATGTGGTCGAAAAAGCCGCAGCCGGTGCTCACCGATACCGGCGCGGGCTTTTTGCCGCCGGCGTCCAGGGTCAGCTTCAGCGAGATGTCGGTCTCTGTCGTGGTCCGTTTGATTTCGGCAGTTCTCATACCTGTTCCTCCAGAATCTGTTTGACGGTTTGCAGCAGCGTGGCCACCTGCTCCGCAGTGCCAACGGTGATGCGGTTGTAATCGCGGGTGCGGGGCGCCTCAAAATGCCGCACCAGAATGCCCCGCCGCTTCAGTTCAAGATAAAGCTCCCGCCCGCCGATGCGCCGGCTTCTGGCAAACACGAAGTTGGCCCAGGAATCCGGCACCGCAAAGCCCAGCCCGCGCAGGCCCTGCGTCAGTGCGTCGCGGTTCTGTTCGATGACGCGGCAGTTCCGGGTAAAATAGGCGTCGTTTTCCAGCGCCGCCACACCGGCGGCGGCGGTCATGCGGTTGACGTTGTAGGGATTGGTGGAGCAGCGCACCGTGTGCAGGTCGGCAATCAGCGCCTCGCTCCCCATGCCAAAGCCCAGCCGCGCGCCGGCCAGCGAGCGGGATTTGGAAAAGGTGCGGGTCACCAGCAGGTTTTCGTAGCGCGGCAGCAGCCCCACCGCGCTCTCTCCCCCGAAATCGACGTACGCCTCGTCCACAATCACCACACGGTCGGGGTTGGAGGCGACGATGCGTTCGATCTCGCCCAGCGGCAGGCAAAGCCCCGTGGGCGCGTTGGGGTTGGCGATGACCACGGTTTCCCGGGTGCCGATGTAATCGTCCGGATCGATGGAGAAATCCTCCTTCAGCGGCACCGTGCGCCAGGGAATGCGGTACAGCGCCGCAAACACGGGATAAAAGCCGTAGGTGATGTCGGCAAAGGCCAGCGGGTGCGCGGCGTCGGCAAAGGCCTGAAAGGCAAAGCTGAGCACCTCGTCCGAGCCGTTGGTGACAATGACCTGCCCGGGGCGCACGCCGTAGGTCTTGGCCAGCCGCTCGGTCAGCTCGGTGCTGGCCGGGTCGGAATACAGCTGCAGCTGACCCGCCTCGCGGGCCGCCGCATCAATCACTGCCTGCGGGGGCGGGAACGGGGACTCGTTGGTGTTGAGCTTGATATAGCGGCGGTCGCGCGGCTGCTCGCCCGGGGTATAGGGCTCCAGCGCAGAGAGCCCCTGTGTCAGGAACCGGCTCATGGCTTCTCAAACCGGACGGTTGCACTGCGGGCGTGCGCGTCCAGCCCCTCCTGCCGGGCAAAATACGCCACCTGGTCGGCCACGCAGGCCAGCGCCTCGCGGGTGTAATAGGTGAACTGCGTTTTTTTGATGAAATCGTCCACCGAGAGCGGCGAGGAAAACCGCGCGGTGCCCCCCGTGGGCAGCGTGTGGTTGGGGCCGGCGAAGTAATCGCCCAGCGCCTCGGGGCAGTACCGGCCCATGAAAACCGAGCCGGCGTTGCGGACCCGCTCGAGATAGTCGAAGGGGTGCTCCACGCAGAGCTCGAGGTGCTCGGGGGCAAGCTCGTTGGCGATGTCGATGGCAAGCTCGAGGTTGTTCTCGGCGACAATGATTTTGCCGTGACGGTCGATCGACTCGCGGGCAATCTCCTGTCGGGGCAGCAGCGGCAGCTGGCGCTCCAGCTCGTCGCTGACGCGCTCAGCCAGCGCCCGGCTGTCGGTCACCAGCACCGCCGAGGCCATGCGGTCGTGCTCGGCCTGCGAGAGCAGGTCGGCGGCCACATACACCGGGTTGGCGGCGGCGTCGGCCACCACCAGAATTTCGCTGGGCCCGGCAATCATATCAATGGAAACCCGCCCGTAAACCTGCCGCTTGGCCTCGGCCACATAGGCGTTGCCCGGGCCGACGATTTTGTCCACGCGCGGAATGCTCTCGGTGCCGTATGCCAGCGCCGCCACGGCCTGCGCGCCCCCCACCTTGAAGATGCTGTCCACCCCGACGATCTTCGCTGCCGCAAGGATCACCGGGTTAACCCTGCCGTCCGGTCCCGGCGGCGTGACCATCACCAGCTGCGCGCAGCCGGCAATTTTGGCCGGGATGCTGTCCATGAGCACGGTGGAGGGATAGGCCGCGGTGCCCCCCGGCACATACAGCCCGACCCGCTCGATCGGCGTGATTTTCTGCCCGGTCACCACACCGCCCTGCCCGGTGACGACAAAGCTCTGCCGCACCTGCTTTTCGTGAAAGGCGCGGATGTTGGCCGCCGCCTCGCGCAAGACCTCCAGGAATTCGGGCTCCACCGCGCCCATGGCCTCCTCAAGCTCCCCGGGCGTAACCGCCAGGGAGGAAAGCTCGGCGTGGTCAAAGCGCCGGGTGTACTCCAGCAGCGCCGCGTCCCCCTCGGCGGCCACCCGGGCAATGATTTCCGCCACCGTGCCCGCCACGTCCGGGCCGGAGCTGTCCCGGGCGAAAATCTCGCTGTTCGGCACCTCGCCGTAGGCATACATTTTAATCATCTGTTTCCACCTGCTCTTTCATTTTTTCCGCAACGGCCTCAATGCCGGCGGTCTTGAAGCGGAAGGCCGACTGATTCACAATCAGCCGCGCGCTGATGGGGAAAATTTCCTCCAGCACCACCAGGTTGTTCTCGCGCAGCGTGGTGCCGGTTTCCACAATATCCACAATCACATCGGACAGGCCGAGAATCGGCGCCAGCTCAATCGAACCGTTGAGCTTGATGACGTCGATGTCCCGGCAGCGGGCAGCGTAATGCTGCCGCGCAATCTCGGGGAATTTGGTGGCCACGCGCAGGGTACGCTCCCCGCTGTCGTGAAAATCCTGCCTGGCGGCCACGGCCATGCGGCAGCGGCCCAGACCCAGGTCCAGCAGCTCGTAGACCTCGGGGTTGTATTCCAGCAGGATATCCTTGCCCGCCACCCCGATGTCGGCGGCGCCCCGCTCGACATAAATCGGAACATCCGAGGGCTTGACCCAGAAATAGCGCACGCCGGCGGCGGGGTTCTCGAAAATCAGCCTCCGGCTGTTCTCGCGGATGGCGGGGCAGCCGTAGCCCGCCGCCTCGAACATCCCGTACACCTTCTCCCCCAGCCGCCCCTTGGGCAGCGCTACGCTGAGCATCTGCGGGGCGGGGGCGCCCCCTGTTGTTGTATTCCGCGGCATCATTCCCCGCCTCCTTTCCGCAAATCCAGCAGCTCACGGTAGCGCAGCCGCGGGGGAATGGCCCGCTGGGCGCTGACGCTGCGCCCCTGCGCGGTCAGCGCCCGCACGCGCGCGGCCAGCCCGCGCACGTCGGTCCCGCCGTCGTAGCACACCAGCACATCCACATCATAGCCCCGGTCGGGCTGCTCCAGCGCCTCCAGCAGGTCCAGGTAAATGGCAAAGCCCACGGCGCCGTACCGGCGCCCCATGCGCCGCATCAGCTTGTCGTACTGCCCGCCCGACAGGACCCCCTCGGAAATTCCCGAGAGAAACCCGCGGAACACCACGCCGTTGTAGTAGTTCATATCGTTGACAATCGAAAAATCAAAGCGCACATGCCGGCCCAGCCCGCTCTCCTCCAGCAGCTCTGCCAGCTCCCGCAGCTGGCCCAGCGCCGCGCGGGCCGCCGGCGCGGTGCAGAGCGGCTCCAGCTCGCGCAGCACCCGTTTCATCTCGCCATAAATCCCGACAAAGCGGCAGATGCTTTCGGTTTGCCCGGGCGCGGCTCCCACCTCTTTGCAGATGCGCTCGGCGTCGTGCCGGTTTTTCCCGGCGATGCAGGCGGCAAGCTGCCGCCGGACGCCCTCGTCGTCGCTGATTTCATTCAGTAGCGCCGAGAGAATGCCCAGGTGCGCCACGTCCAGCACGTAATCGGGCGAGATCAGCTCCAGGCTGCGGGCGGCCAGCAGAACCGCCTCATATATATCATAGGCGTCGATGTCCCCGATGCACTCCAGGCCGGTCTGCAGCAGCTCCTTGAACTGGTGCGTCCGGCCGGATACCCGGTAGACGTTCTCGTCATAGCAGACCTTTTGCTTGACCCCGGGCAGGTCCTCCCCGTTTTTGATGATGGACAGCGTAACGTCGGGCTTCAGGGCCATCAGCCGGCCGTTGGTATCGTTGAAGGTGATGACACGGTCGCTCACCAGAAAATCCTTGTTGCGCAGGTAGAGGTCGTACTCCTCAAATTTGCTCATCTTGTAGGGCAGATACCCATAGCTGCGGTAGAGCGCGCGCAGCGCAAAAATGGCCTTTTCCTCATTTTTCAGCAGTGATTCGTTCATGG
>CALWQR010000052.1 GCA_944383705.1 uncultured Clostridia bacterium | reverse complement strand
GACAGTTGAAATCGCGCCTGTTCTCAAATTCCTGAAACACTGCCCAACCCCAAGAAAAATTCCCCGGCGCAGGCCCCGGGCGTACCGTATTTGCAATACAGTGCGCGAAAAATCGGGGGCCTGCGCCGGGGAGGGCTGGGCGGGGGAGGCCCCCGAGGGACCGGCCTCTCCGAAAGGCTTCACCGGGTGGGACGGGCCGGGCAAATCCGAAGCAGATTTTTCGTCAGGCGAGTAAGCCGTTGATGGCTATAGTTGACCCTATTGCCGAGACGGCTTGCGATGCATGACGGAAAAGATGCAAGAAGTTGCCCGGTCTGTACCGCCCGGGGGGAGCCTTCCTAGGCGGGTCCCTCCAAGGTCTTCTCCAATGGTGGGGATCTTCCCAGGCGGGTCCCTCCAAGGTCTTCTCCAGCGAAAATCACATCTTCTTGCTCTCGCGGGCACTGGTGCGGCCTTCGGGACGGATATCGCCGGCCTTGGTGAGGGCGATTTTGGTAAGATAGGGCCCGACCAGCTCATACACCAGCACGGCGAACAGGGTAATGGACTGCACCAGGGCGCCGCTCTCTCCCAGCTCCAGCGCGCGGCTGGCCATGCCGATGGCCACGCCGGCCTGAGGCAGCAGGGTAATGCCCAGGTAGCGCACCACATTGCGGTCGCAGCCGGTCATGCGGGCGCTCAGGCGCGCGCCGGTATACTTCCCCAGTGTGCGCGTCAGGATAAAGGCAAGGCCGACCAGCACCACGGCCATCTGTCCGAACACCGAAAAATCCAGCGCGGCGCCGGACAGCACAAAAAACAGCACATACAGCGGGGTGGTCCAACGCTCGGCGCGCTCCATCAGCTCTTCCGAAAAATCGCAGATGTTGCAGAACACGGTCCCCAGCATCATACAGGCCAGCAAAGAGGAGAAGCCGATATGAATCCCTCCCACCTCAAACTGCAAACTGGAGACGGCAACCGTCAGCATCACAAAGGTGACCGAGATGGCCAGCCGCTTGGAGCGGGAATGGAAGAAGCGCTCCACCCAGGTAAAGGCCAGCCCCATCAGGGCGCCCAGCAGCAGCGAGAGCACCACCTCGATGATAGGCTCGAGCACAATGGAGAGAATGCTGACCTCCCCCAGGCTCAGGGCCTTGGCCACCCCGAACGAGATGGCAAAGAGCACCAGCCCCACCGCATCGTCCAGCGCCACCACAGGCAGCAGGATGTCGGTGACCGGGCCCTTGGCCTTGTACTGGCGCACCACCATCAGGGTGGCTGCCGGAGCCGTGGCGGCGGCCACGGCTCCCAGCACCAGCGCGCAGGAGAGCGGCAGCACGTCTGGCATGCACAGGTGCACAATCACCAGCACCGCGTCCACCAGCAGAGTGGTAAACACGGCCTGGAACACGCCGATGACCGTGGCCTGGCGGCCGATGGCCTTCAGCTGCGAGAGGCGGAACTCGTTGCCGATGGCAAAGGCAATAAAGCCCAGCGCAAGGTCACAGAGCACCGAGTAGCCGTCCACGGCGGCAAGGGTGGGAAAGCCCAGCCCCTCCACCCCGAGCCGGCCCAGCACAAAGGGGCCCAGCAGAATGCCGGCGACCAGATACGCGGTCACGGCGGGAAGCCCGACCAGCTTGGCCAGGCGGGTGAGCAGAAGTCCGGCGAGCAGCGCGACGGACAGAGTCAGCAAAACGGTTGCGGTAGACATAGCTTCCTTTCAGCCCCGGCAGGCCGGGGTTCCCATGCAAGAATGTGATATGAATCGGATTGTGCGGAGCGGCCGGGAGAGGCGCCCCGGCAAGCGGGGAGAGACGCCCCGGCCGCTATCGGTGGGACAGCACGGCGAGGGACGGGATCGGGCCGGGAGCCCGTCAGCCCTGCAGCTTCTGCCGGCGGACGTCCACGCCGTAAAACGGCACCAGGCGGAACTCGCCCAGCAGGCGGCTGGCAATGCGGTCGGTGTAGGTGCGGCGCAGCTCGCCCGCCCCCAGGTTGGTGCTGACAATGCAGGGCCGGCGCGCGTTGAGCCGGGAATTGAGCACATAGTACAGGGTGGACTGCGTGAACTGGTTGACCACCTCGGTGCCCAGGTCATCCAGAATCAGCAGGTCGCAGGAGATGTAGCGCGCGGTGTTGTCGGCGTCGCCGGCGGCCAGACCGTTGCCGAAGCGGCGGGTTTCAAAATCCGACACCATCCCCACCGCGCTGTTGTAAAACACATCGTAGCCCCGCTCGATGACCACACGGGCCACGGCGGTGGAAAGATGGGTTTTGCCCAGCCCCGTGCCGCCCAAAAACAGCAGGCTGCCCGAGGGATGCTCCCCCTCGGTACAAAAGCCGGAGGCATACTCCTTCACGGCGCGCAGATTTTGCTCCATGCGGCGGTATTCCTCGGGATTGGCGCGGTAGTATTCCAGCGAAAAGTTCTCAAAGGACTGCCGCTCCAGCAGTCCTCCCAGCCCCGAGGACGCCATGCCCGCCTCCACCAGCCGGCGGCGCATACAGCTGCACATCCGGATGCCCTGATAGCCGGTATCGCGGCATTTTTCGCAGGCGTAGTGGGGGCGGCAGTAGTCCTCGGGGTAGCCGTAGGCGGCCAGCAGCTGCCGCCGGCGCTCCAGAATGCGCTTGTTCTCCTCGCGCAGCTTTGCAATGCCTGCGCGGGTGTCCCCGCCCTCCAGCGCCTGCTTCATAATGCGCAGGCCGAAGGTGGAGAGCTCGGCGTCCAGCTCGCGCAGGCCCGGGATTTTTTCGTGCAGCTCCTCCCGGCGGCCGTCGGCCGCGCGCTCCGCATACAGCGCTTTGGTCTCGTACTCGGCGCGGATGCGCCTGAAATTTTCCTGATTGTAGCCCATTGTCGGTATCGGCCTCCTTCCGGTTCGCGTCAGTTTGCGGGCAGGCCGCCGGAGGCCTTCTCACCCGGATTGCCGCCAGGCGCCTGCCCTGCGGGCGGCGCGTCGGCAAAGCTGCGCCGCAGCGCGGCCTCAAAGAAATCGTCGGTGTCAAAGCTGCTGCCCGGGGCGGCGCGGCCGGCCTTGGCCTCGCGCTCGGCCTGCAGACGGGCGTCGATCTCCTGCGCGGTCCGCAGCCCCTCGGCGTTCCAGCGCTCCAGAATGGCGTTGGCGTAGCTCAGCGACGCCCCGCCGGTGGAATTGACCGTGATTTCGTAGGCCCGGCGGACAATTTCCTCCCCGTAGCCAAAGCCCAGCCAGGCGGAGATGAATTTCTTTTCGCGGCCGGTCAGCGCGCGGCTCTTCAGGCCGAACATGGCCCGCACCTGCCCCTCCAGCGTATGCGCGGCCTCCAGCGCCTGCACCCGCGCCTCCAGCCCGGCCGCCGTGTCAACGCCCTGGTCCAGCAGCGAGATGGCGTAGCGCTCCACCGCGCGCAGGCTCTTCATTTCCATGCGCCGGCAGTGGGCCAGCAGCACCAGGATGTACTCGCCGTCCAGCCCCAGATAGTCCACCATGCCCACCAGCAGGTTCACCTCGTGCATGGTGAACATTTTGCCGAAGATGTTCTGCGCCTCGTCAATCAGCAGCCGCAGCGATTCGCGCTGCTCCAGCAGGCCGGCCAGCTCCTCGGACGAATAGACCGGCAGCTCGTCGGCGTGCCGCAGGCGGCCGGGCGCGGCGGCTCCGGCTTCGGCGGCTCCGGCTTCGGCGGCTCCGGCTTCGGCGGCTCCGGCTTCGGCGGCTCCGGCTTCGACGGCTCCGGGCCCGGCGGCCGGGGCGGGGCCGGACGCTCCGGCGCCGCCCGGCCGTCCGGCCTGCCCGTCCCTGCGCTGGGGAGCTTTTACAGCCCCCGCACCCGAGAGCGCCGCGCCGGCAGCCGGCTTTCCGGCCAAGGCTTTGGCAGGCTCCTTCGCTGCCGGCGCGGCGGGGGCGGGCGCCATGCCCTGCAGCACCCCGCAGCCCTGCCAGAAGGCCAGAATGCCCTCCAGCTCCTCGCGCCGGCAGCCGGCCAGCCGGGCCAGCTGCGCCGGCTTTGCCGCCAGTCCGGCATCCGAGGCCAGCCACAGCAGCACACGCAGCTGCTCTCCGCTCGCCTCGGCCGAGAGCACCCCGCCGGGCAGCACCAGCACGCTCTCGCCGTAATTCCATTTCCAGTCCATGCAGCATCCTCCTGCCATTGTTCGGGTTGTCGGACGACCCGGGCGGACCGCCGATTTGTACAGATTATCCAAGCCGTTCGCTCCCGCCCGAGGCGTCCTGCCCGAGCCGCGCGGGGTTTTCCACATCCCCCGGCGGGGGTTTTCCGCAGGGGGGCACGGGCCAGCGGGAGCCGCCCGGAGCGGATTTGCGGGGAATGCGGCGGAAGTTTCCGGGTGACCGGACCGGAATCCGCGCCCCGGCATCCGGCTGTGGAAAAGTCCTGTGGAAAAGTGGAAAACTCCCCTCCCACGCTCCCGGCGGACAGCCTCCCCTCTTTTTCGTTCAAACTGCCGATTCCGCATTTTTTTACAAAAAGGGCTTGACAGGCGCGGCGCTCGGGCAGGGTTCCCGGCGCACTCCCGGGCGGGCAAACCGCCGGAGCCATCCGGAAGCCGCCCGGGCTCGGGCGGGAGCGGCGGACGCTCCCCCGTTCCCCCAAAAACCGCAGGCCGCCGGAGCGTCCTGCCCCGGTCGGGAGCGGCAATCAACCCGGGCTCAGGCGGGACCGACAGCAGGGGTTCTCCGGTATTTTCCCCCGGCTGATGAAATGCGCCAGGTCACCGGCCGTTCCAGAACCGGCAAATGCCGGCGTTATCCGGGAACCCCGGGAGCCGCCCGGGCTCAGGCGATGCCGGTCGGCCATCCTCCTGCCTGCGCGGGGGCGTCCGGCAGCGTCTCGCCCGCCGAGGCGTTGAGCGCCGGGCCGGCAAACAGCCCGCGCTCGGCGCGGAAGTATCCGGCCGCGGCCACCATGGCCCCGTTGTCGCCGCACAGCGCCGGGGTGGGCAGGCAGAGCCGGCAGCCCTGCGCGCGGCACATCTCCCCCAGCGCGGCCCGCAGGTGGGAATTGGCCGCCACCCCGCCCGCCAGCACCAGCGTGCGCAGTCCGGTCTGCTCCAGCACCAGCGCGGCCTTGCGGGTCAGCGCATCTGTGATCTGCCGGGTGTAGGAGGCGGCCAGATCGGCGCGGTTCACGGTCTCCCCCCGCTGCGCCACACCGTTGAGGTAGTTCAGCGCGGCGGTCTTCAGGCCGCTGAACGACAGGTCCGGCGTGTCCCCCGCCAGCGCCGGGGAGGGCAGCGCCACTGCGCCGGGGTTCCCCTGGGCGGCCAGACGGTCCATCGCCGCGCCGCTGGGATAGGGCAGGCCAATCACCCGGTCCACCTTGTCAAAGGCCTCGCCGGCGGCGTCGTCCCGCGTGCCGCCCAGCTCGGCAAAATCGGTCCAGGAGGTCACGCGGTAAAAGCAGGTATGCCCGCCCGAGACCACCAGCGCGGCAAAGGGCGGGCGCAGCCCGGGCTCGCACAGGCAGGCGGCCGCCACATGTGCATGGATGTGGTTGACCGCCACCAGCGGCAGCCGGTTGGCCCAGGCCAGCGATTTGGCAAAGTTGACCCCCACCAGCAGCGCGCCGATGAGCCCCGGGCAGGCCGTAACCGCCACCGCGTCCAGCTGCCCGACCGTTACCCCGGCCTCCCGCAGCGCCTGCCGCGTCACCCCGCCGATTGCCTCGATGTGCGCGCGGCTGGCAATTTCGGGCACCACGCCGCCGTACAGCCGGTGCACGTCGATCTGGGAGGCAACCACGTTCGAGCGGATCGTCCGCGTCTCCTCCCCCATTTCCACGACCGCCGCGGCGGTCTCGTCGCAGGAGCTCTCCAGCCCCAGTACCATCATGTCTCCCTCTCCCTTCCGTCCGCGCCGGCTCCGGTCTCCTCCCGCAGGCGGCGCAGCATCACCACCGCGTCCTCGCGCGGGTGGGTGTAAAAGCCGCGCCGCAGGCCGGCCTCAACAAAGCCCTCGGACAGGTACAGCGTGCGCGCCGGCCGGTTGGAGACCCGCACCTCCAGCACCAGCCGCTCCAGCTCCCGCGCCGCGGCGTCGGCAATCAGCGCCCGCAGCACGGCGCGGCCCGCCCCCCGGCGGCGGAACGCCGGGTGGGCGGCCACGCTGGCAATCTGCCCCTCGTCCGGGGCCAGGAACATTCCGGCATAGCCCACCGCCCGGCCGTCCGCCTCCAGCGCCACGTAGCCCACGCCCTGCCCGTCAATCAGCAGCAGGCGCAGGGCCTGCTCGCTCCAGGGCTGGGAAAAGCACTGCCGCTCGATGTCGGCCACGGCCGGGATGTGCGCCTCGCAAAGCCGGGTCACCTGCAGCGGGGGCGGCGCGCCGGGTTCGGTCATGCCCCCGCCTCCGGGAAGAGCCGCGCCCGCACCAGCCGGGCAAGCTGCTCCAGGCACCGCCGGTAGTCCTCCGGGCTCCCGCCAAAGGGATCGGACACATCCTCGCCCAGCGTGTCAATGCGCCCGGCCAGATGGGGAAAGCGCAGCAGCAGCTCCAGCGCGTGCCGGCGGCTGACGGCAAGAAGCAGATCGTAGCGCTCGGCCTCCTCGACGCACAGCGTGTGCGCGGTATGGCGGCGGTAGTCGCGCCCCGGCACGGCCGGCACCCCGGCGGCCTCCAGCGCCAGCACGGCGTTGGGGGCGATGGGCTCCCCCTCGGCCGCGGCAAGCCCGGCGCTGAAGGCCTCCAGCACCGGGGCGCCGCGCGCCTCCTCCGGCAGTCCGGCAGGCGCGGCAGCCAGCGCGTTGGCCACGGCGGCCGCCATGGGCGAGCGGCAGGTGTTGCCGGTGCAGACAAAGCAGACCCGGCGCGGCCGGTCGTTCTCCTCCCGCCCCTGCGGGCGGGGGTCGGCTCCGGTCTCCGGGCGCTCCAGCACGGCGCAGGCTCCGCCGCGGGAGGCCGGCACGCCGGTCCCGGCCGCGCCCGCGTCCCGCGGGGCGGCCGGCATGGTTTGGTTCCGCATTCCCCTCACTCCTCACTCACTGGTAAAATAGCTCTCCAGAATGTCCTTCATCACATAGACGCGGTCGCTCACCCGGTCGTACATCAGATACCGCCCCAGCTGAAAGACCGCCTCGCCGTTCCGGATTTCGGCTTCCAGCCCGGGGTACAGGTCCGGCAGACTGCCGTCCGCGTTGAGCGGGGCGTACACCTCCACATCCTCGGTAAAGGTCCAGTACTCCAGCACATAGGCAATGCCGGGGTAGTCCGAGGACTCAAACACCAGCTCATACCGGCTCGCGGGCTGCGGAATGATCTCCTCCCCCGGCACGGTTGTGCCCAGGCGGTAGGTCTCGATGACGTCGTCGATCTGCTCGGACCGGGTAATGGTGCGCAGGGGCAGCGCGTAGGCGCCGCTGACGCACTGCGAAATGCGGGTGACCCGCATCTCCCACAGCTCGGGCAGGGCAACCGATTCGCTGTAGTAAAGGTCAAAATTCTCGTCGGTCAGCCACAGAGCGCTGTCCATCCCCTCAATGGCGTAAAGCGGCTTTTCGTTCCGGGCGCCCACAATGCGGGCAATTTCCTCGTCCTCCAGGCTGGAGAGGGCCCGGTAGCACAGCGGCGCCAGCACAAAGGCCGTCCCGTCCTTTTCGTTGCGGTAGGCTCCGTCTGCGTAGTGCAGCTCGGCGGCCCCCCCGCAGGACGTCAGCAGCGTCAGGCCCGCCAGCAGCAGGCAGAGCATTGCCGTGCGCAGTTTCATCTTGCATCCTCCTTTGTCTCAGACTCCGGCGGGGCGCATCCCCGTCTGCGGGCCGACGGCTCAGTAGCCGAAGGTTCCGGTGAGCGAATCGTCGTTCTCAATCCATTCCCGCACCGGAATCACCCGGTATTCCTCGGGCGTGTCCCGGATGATGACGGTCTCAATCCCGGCGTTGATCACCTGCCGCTTGCACATCATGCAGCTGGAGGTGCCCGGCACCAGCTCCCGGGTTTTGGCGTCTACGCATACCATGTACAGCGTGGAGCCCAGCATCTGCTCCCGCGAGGCCGCGATGATGGCGTTCGCCTCGGCGTGCACCGAGCGGCAGAGTTCATAGCGCTCCCCGCGCGGGATGTTCAGCTTGTCCCGCATACACACGCCAAGGTCGCAGCAGTTCTTCCGCCCGCGCGGCGCGCCGTTGTAGCCGGTGGACAGGATGGTGTCGTTTTTGACCAGAATTGCCCCGTACATTTTGCGCTGGCAGGTGGAGCGCTCGGCCACCGTCTGGGCGATGTCCAGATAGTAATTGTGCTTGCTGACCCGTTCCATTGCTTTCCCCCTCAATCGGTTTTCCTTTATTATATATCATTTCGGCCCGAAAATCAAGGCTTTCAAAAAAAATTTACGCATATCCGGGCCGCAGGCCGCTGCCCGGCCGACCTCAAAGGACGCCGGGTGAATAGGAGCCGTCCGGGCGGGCGATAATAGCTCTGTAAAAAAATTTCAGGAAAGGGCTGAACGCCATGAACAAACCGCAAATCATCCGCTGCTCTGCCCGGGAAATTCTCGATTCCCGGGGCAACCCCACCGTGGAGGCCACCGTCTTCCTCTCCGACGGGACCGTCGGCGTGGCCAGCGTCCCCTCCGGCGCCTCCACCGGGATTTATGAGGCCTGCGAGCTGCGCGACAACGACCGCCGCCGCTACGGGGGCAAGGGCGTGCGCGAGGCCGTTGGCAACGTCTGCCGCCGGATCTCCCCTGCGCTGGTCGGCATGTACGCCTCCGAGCAGGGGGAGGTGGACCGCGCCCTGTGCGAGCTGGACGGCACCGAAACCAAAAGCCGTCTGGGCGCCAACGCCATTCTTGCCGTATCGCTGGCCACGGCGCGCGCCGCCGCCAACTGGTACCGCCTGCCCCTGTACCGCTACCTGGGGGGCAGCGCCGCCTGCTGCCTGCCGGTGCCCATGATGAATATCCTCAACGGCGGGGCGCACGCCGCCAACAATGTGGAGATACAGGAGTTCATGATTGCTCCGGTGGGCGCCCCCAGCTTTGCCGAGGCTCTGCGCATGGGCAGTGAAATTTATCACACGTTGGGGAAAATCCTGCGCGAGGGCGGCTACGCCTCCACCGTCGGCGACGAGGGGGGCTATGCCCCCGACCTCAGAACCGACGAAGAGGCGCTGGAGCTGATTTGCCGCGCCATCGCACAGAGCGGCTATGATACCGATCAGGTGAAAATTGCGCTGGACTGCGCCGCCGGCGAGTGGTACACCGGCGAGGGCAGCTATCGGACGCCCAAGCGCGGCGCCGCCCGCACCCGGAGCGAGCTGATTGAGGACTGGGCGCGGCTTTGCGCAAAGTATCCGATTTTCTCGGTGGAGGACGGACTGGACCAGCGGGATTTTGCCGGCTGGCGCGAGATGACCGGCCGCTTGGGCGAACGGCTGATGCTGGTGGGGGACGATTTGTTTGTCACCAACGAAAGCCGCCTGCGCGAGGGCGTCCGCCAGGGCGCCGCAAATGCCATTCTGATCAAGCCCAACCAGATCGGCACCCTGAGCGAGGTGCTGCGCGTGATTCACCTGGCCCGGAGCAGCGGCTACCGCTTTATCCTCTCCCACCGCTCGGGCGAAACCGAAGACGCAACCCTGGCCGACCTGGCCGTCGCCGTCAACGCCCCCTTCATCAAGGCCGGCGCCCCCTGCCGCAGCGACCGCGTCGCCAAATACAACCGACTCCTACGCATCGAATCCGCCCTCGGCCCCGCCAAGCTTTTCTCCGGCGCAGCCCTCCGGTGAGTATCCCACCGTTGGAGAAGACCCCCGAGGGACCCGCCTGTGAAGAGTCCCACCGTAGGGAAAAACCTTGGAGGAACCCGCCTCTTAAGGAGAGGCCGGTCCCTCCAAGGTCTTCTCCTTTGGCGGGACTCTTCTCAGACGGGTTACCATTTTCCGGTTTCGAATTCGATGAAATGCAATTCCGGCATGGGATGCCAGACGACCTCGGCTGCCACCTCCATGGTTTCCAGAAAGGTCATCATTTCCCCCTTTGTCACGATCGCACCGTATATCGAATACATCGTATGCTGGATTTCCTCCAACCCGTTTTCGGAAATCCAGTAAATCTCGATGCACTGGAACGTATCCTTCGAAAACCGAAGGCGGAAAGCGCCGGAATCCTGTCCGACATGTGTGCTTCTTGTCCAATAGCAGATCCCGTCTTCGGTGATGCGGTCGGTGCTGCCGCGGTCAAACGGAAACCCGTATACCGTTCCGTTTTCTTCCCGCAGAATCAGAAACAGGTCGGGGGACTTCAGCAGAACCTCGCATCTGCCGTCACGGTCCAGGTCGGCCATTGCGTAATGTGTAAAGTCCGGCGTCAGATAACGGGGGGCCTGCGCGCCCGTGTGATAGTAGGGCAGCCGCTGCTTCAGGACAGGCAGATATGCCTCGCCCCATCCGTCCAGCCCAGGAAACGGGTTGTAAGGCTCCCAGGTCTGCAAATCCGACGACAGATACGGCGTTTCGATATAGCCGCCGGTTCCGTTCCGCGCAATCACACGCAGCAGATATTTGCCGTCAACATATGTCAGGTCATATCCGTCGGTATGGTATTCGCCCTCCTCCGTACCGACTGCAAAGCCGTAGGAAAGCGCAGGAAAGCTCTGCCAGGTCCTCCCGCCATCGTCAGTGAGATAGGTGCGGGCGGAGAGCTCCGGCGCGCTGCCTTCGGCCTCGCTGTACCCATAGCAAACCATTCCCACCTGTTCGGTTGCAAACCGTGCCAGGGTGGGGATTTCCCCCGGGGCAGCGGTCGGCGTGCCGGATTCCCGCACCGGGTTCCAGCTCCGGCCGCCATCGGTTGTTTTCAGCAGGACAAAATGCTGACCGGGCTGACCGGGCTGATCGCCGAACACAAACAGGAAGCCCTGCCAGGCATTGAGAAAGCTGCAAAAAAGATGGGTCACATGCATTTGCTGCCTCAGCCTGATGGTGTAAACCGACAGCTCCGGCAGGTCTTTGCCGAAAATGACAACCGATATCTCGTTGGTGGCGGCCTCTCTTGCCGCCAGCAGCCAGCCGGCATCTCCCAGAGTTGTGGCAGAGACCACCGGCTCGGAGCCGCCATACTCCACATTCACCTGCGCAAAATATTCCCGATCCCACAGCCCCACCCGGAAATACAGCTGACCGGCGGAAACGGCATAGGTAACCCCGGCCTGCGCCCGTGGGTAAACCGTATGGAAGGTCAGTCGGCCGCCGGGAACCCGGCTTTGCGCCGTGGTGTCCGGCTGTTGAACCTGTGAGGCGGCGCCGCTTCCGGATATCGGAGAGGTACCGGGAACCGGCGGCGGAACGGCGCCCCGGCAGGCGGTCAGCGGGACAAGCAGAAGCAGTGCGGTGCATAGAATGCTGATGATACGTTTCATTTCGGGCGCCCTCTTGACGAATCAGTATGTATTGTCTATATCATAGCATATTTTCGCCGGATTGTCAATGCACGGATTCAAAGAAGAAACCGCCGAAAAATCATTGGGTTAGTGGAAATAACCGGCGCGTCCGGGGCGCAGCCGGCGCTCCCCCATCCGGGGCCTTCCCTTCTTCGGCCGGCATCAGTTGCCAAGCTCGCGGCAGACCTCGTCCACGATGCTGACGGCGCGGTGCAGCAGCTCGGTGCAGACCACGCCGGCGGTAGCGGGGGTAACGGCAGCGTCGGCCGAGGCCTCCAGCTCATTCCCGTCGCCCACATACAGGCGGAGCCAGCGGTAGGTCCGGTTCATCCGGTTGCAGAATTCGTACGCATCGGCGAGCTGGGCCGGGGTAAAACGGGCAACAGACAGGACGCGCAGCCCGCAGGCCGCGCCGTCGCCGTCAAACACCATCACAAAGGCGACGTCCCGGAAGTGCTCCCCGTCAAAGTGTGTGTACACGGCGCGCTTTCCGGCGTCCACGCGGTACAGCACGTGTTCCGCGTCCAGCTGCCGGGTATATGCCTCCAGCACCGCCGCGGGCTTGCGATTCATAACCATGCCATCCTCCTTGTTTTGCAGGCGGCGGGCCGCCCGTTTTTGACATTATTATACCAGTTTTGCAGACCGAAGTCAATAGCTTCGCTCCAAAAAAGCAGGGCGGGACGCTGGACGGAGCGCGCCGCAGGCAGGAAAGGGCCACTGCCGGACATTTGCGCCGGCCGGTGCTTGACAATCCCTGCGCGGTGTGATATAATTGAGGAGAAAACCGGAGGAACAGAAACCGGGCGGCAAGCCGGCCGGATTGCGGAGGAACCCATGGAAGAAACGGAAGCAAAAAGAAGAGAACGCGAGGAACGGCGGGCCTGGCTGGAGGCCGACCGCCGCCGCGCGTATGACCGGGTGCTGGAGGGCAGAACGCTCTACCTGATTGGGGACAGCTACCTGGCCGGCAACGGGCTGGATCCCGACTGCGTATGGCCCGCGCTGCTGGGGGAAAAGTACGGCATGACGGTGGTCAACCGGGGCGTCAACGGCTCCACCCTGTCTGCCTATGTCACCACCAATCACCCGGTTGTACAGCGGCTGGACGACCTGCCCGACAACCGCCCCGACCTTGTGATTGTGGAGGGCGGACGCAACGATTACAATCAGGGGGTTCCGCTGGGGTCGGACGACCCGGCCGACCGTGACATCCGGACCATGAAGGGCGCCCTGCGCGACGTGCTTGACCGGCTGCGGCAGAAATACCCCGGGGTTCCGCTGCTCTGTCTGACGGTCTGGGAGGTGGGCGGCAGCCCCAACGCCGCCGGACACCTGTGCAGCGACTACGGCCGCGCCATGCTGGAGGTCTGCGGGCAGCTGGGGGTGCGCTGCGTCAACGCGATGGAGAGCGACCGGACCGGGGTACGCATGACCGACCCGGCCTTCCGCGCCGCATACTGCATGAAGCCGGGAGATGTCAGCCACCTCAATGCCGCCGGGATGCGGCTGGTGCTGCCGGTATTTGAACGCGCCGCCGCGGAGGCTCTGGCCGAAGCCGCCGGGGACAGCGGAGGCCTGCCGGGAAAGGAGGCGCGGAAATGAAGCATGCGCAGCTGGCCGACCTGCTGCGGCCCCAGAGCTTTGACGGGATTGTGGGGCAGGAGCACCTGTTCGGCGAAAAGGGCGTGATCCGGCGGATGCTGGCCGGAGGACGCATCACCAACATGATTTTCTTCGGCCCGCCCGGCACCGGCAAAACCACGGCGGCCTCGGTCATCGCCCGGCAGTCTGGCATGGAGTTCCGCAAGCTCAACGCCACGTCGGCCTCGCTCACGGATGTGAAAAACATTCTGAGCGAAACCGGCAACCTCTTCGGCGCAGGGGGAATCCTGCTGTATCTGGACGAGATTCAGTACTTCAACCGCAAGCAGCAGCAATCGCTGCTGGAGTACATCGAGGACGGGCGCATCACGCTGATCGCCTCCACGGCCGACAATCCCTATTTCTGCGTCTATCACGCGCTGCTCTCCCGCTGCTCAGTGTTCGAGTTCCGGCCCGTGGAGCCCGCCGCCGCCGTGCCGGTCCTGCGCCGGGCGCTGGAATACCTCAACGACGAGACCGGGCAGGACAAAACCGCCACCGATGCGACCCTGCGGCAGATTGCCGCGCTGGCCGGCGGCGACGTGCGGCACGCGGTGGTGCTGTTTGAAAACGCCTATCACGCCGCCGACGGGGAAATTCTGCGCGAGCACGCGGTGGCCTACAGCGGCGGGAATGCGGGCGGCCTTTCGGAGGACCTGCACTACGATCTGCTCTCCTGTCTGCAAAAATCGGTGCGGGGCTCCGACCCGGACGCGGCGGTGTTTTACCTGGCCAAGGCGCTCTCGCTGGGCGAGCTGCCGGCCGTCTGCCGCCGGCTGCAGGTCATGGCGTCCGAGGACATCGGGCTTGCCTACCCCCTGGCCGCCGCAGTGGTGCGGGCCTGCGTCGAGTCGGCCCGCGATCTCGGAATGCCCGAGGCGCAGATCCCGCTCTCCCACGCGGTGATTCTGCTGGCAACCGCGCCCAAATCCAACTCGGCAGATCAGGCCGTGCAGGCCGCCATGACCGATGTGCAGGCCGGGCACGGCGTGCGCGTACCCGTACACCTGCAAAGCCCGCTCTTCACGGGCTACCGGTATCCCCACGATTACCCCCAGCATTACGTGGAACAGCGTTACCTGCCTCTGGACCTGCCCGATTCCACGGTCTATTACCACCCCGGCCCCAACAAAACCGAACAGGCCGCCGCCGACTACTGGCAAAAAATCAAAGCCGCTACCGGCGGGAGATAGATGCCGAAGGGAAAGGCCTTCACCAGAGGAGAAGACCTTGGAGAGGCCCGCCTGATAAGAGTCCCACCGTTGGAGAAGACCTTGGAGAGACCCGCCTTGGAAGGCTCCCCCGGGCGGTACAGGCCGGGCAACTTCTTGCATCTTTTCCGTCATGCATCGCAAGCC
>CALWQR010000051.1 GCA_944383705.1 uncultured Clostridia bacterium | reverse complement strand
CGGGGGTCTTTCCCTCTATCAGCGATCAGCGCTTCAGGCGGCGGAGGATGCTTTCGTAGGTGAGGCCGTAACTTTGGGCAATGTCGCGGGCATAGCTTTTGCCGTCGGGCTTGGCGCGGATGATGCGGAAGGAGCGCTTGCCCTCGGTCTCCATGCCGGCCACCAGCGTATCGATGGCGCAGCCGCCGGAGGCCAGCGACTTGCGGTTCAGCTCCTCAATTTCGGCCGCCAGCTCGTGCAGGTGCGTTGAGAACAGGCAGCGGCAGCCGATGTGCGCAAAGCCGCTGATGACCTCGGCGGCGATATAGGAGGCCTCGTAGCTACCGGTAGAGGAGAGCGACTCGTCCAGCAGCACCAGGCTGTTGGCGGTCACACAGTCAAAAATCTCGCCCAGACGCGCGCATTCCTCACCGAGACGTCCCTTGTCAATGGTGTCCTCGGCACCGGTGGGGAAATGCGTGTAAATGCCATCCACCGGAGAGATGACCGCTTGCTCGGCCGGGATGTACATTCCCAGCTGCAGCATCACCTGTGCCAGACCGACCGCGCAGGTGATGACCGATTTGCCACCGCGGTTCGGGCCGGTCAGCACATACACGGTAGCCTTTTCGTCGAACGCAATGTCGTTGGGCACAATCTCCTCTTCAATCTTCAACGCTACGCAGGGGTTGTAGAGCGCAACGGCGGAAAATGCCCGCTCCTCCATCGGACGGATATCGGGAATCGAGAGCGCGCAGCCCTTGTCCCGCAGCCGCCGGAGCATCTGGGTGCCGCGCACCAAAAACTCAAATTCGGGCATCAGATTCAGCAAAAACTCGGTGTTCTCCAGCACATAGGACTGCACAATCTTCTTCCAGGAGCGCAGGGAGGACTTGTAGACCTCATTGATGGCGCTGTTGAATGCCAGCGAAAGCGCCATTTTCTGGTTGTCCGACTGCTTTTTTCCGAAGGGAACCAGATTGGCAATGCAGGTGTATGCGTCGCTTTTGAAGTTCAGGCGCAGAATTTTATCCAATACGTCGCCCGATTTGAAGGACTCGGGATTGATCGAGAGCACCCCGGCCGAGCTGGGCCGGAGCTGCGCGTCCAGATTGACCCCGATGGTCACGCTTTTGATTTCCCGCACCCGCTGGGTCAGCTCACTCAGCTTCCGGTTCAGCTCGCGGTAGTAGTCGCTTTCGGCCAGCTCGGTTACCAGCCCTGCCAGGGAGGTAAAGGCCGGACTGTGCACCTCGTCCCGGACCTTTGTCAGGGCGGAGTGCAGAATTTCCACGCTGGAGACATACAGCTCGATTTCGGTAATGCTGGAAAGATAATCATTCGGGTCGCCGCTGTCGGCCTCCAGCCGGCGCAGCTCCATGATGTCGTTGAGCACCGGCACCAGCCGGTTGAGCATCGCGGTCAGCTCCTCGCAGCGCATCATGTCGTCAAAGGTAGCAATGCGGTATTTCATCACGGCCGGGTCGGTGGTGAAAAAGGAGGAAAGATCGCCGTTCTTCAGCGTCAGCGCCTCCAGCAGTCCCAGCTCCTGCAGCGTGAACAGATCGATATCGGGGACGCACTCGCCGCTGTCGTGCCGCTTGCGGGAGGCCTCGTCCGGGTATATCAGACTGAATGTGTTGAAATCCATATTCTCGTACTCCTGTCTGCTTGAAAATGGGCGTATGCCGCAATCCTCTTCATGATAGCACAAAATTCCGCGTCCGTCTATATCGCGGGGCGAAAAGTTACAAAAGCGTTACATTCACCCGGCATCACATCCCGCCTGCCGGCCCGTGCGGAGGCGGCAGGCAGACCCCGTTGCCGGCGTCTGCCTGCCGCTTTTGGGCCATTTTGCCGTTCCTTGGCACGGTTTTTGACATATGACAAATCAATCGCAACGGAAAATCAAATTTTCCGCAGGAATTTCAAAAAAACTATAGATTTTTGATTCAAAATATAGTATAATATACTCGTCGTATGTTGCAGCGGGAGAGCTCTGCCGACATCCGGCTTTGTTGTTGCGCGCAGCAGGCCGGACGGCGGACCGCACGCTGTGTGCAGGGATCAAAAACAAATCAGGAGGTTTTTTGCACTTATGAAGAAGAAACTGACGATGGTCGAGTTTCGCGGCACCAAAGAGCAGGAGGAACAGCTGCTGGCCGTCATCGAAAAGCATTCCGGGGAGCAGGGCGCGATGATGCCCATCCTGCAGGAGGCGCAGGAGATTTACGGCTACCTTCCGATCGAGGTACAGAAAATCATTGCCGCGCGGACCGGCGTGTCTCTGGAGGAAATTTTCGGAATCGCCTCGTTCTACGCGCAGTTCAAGCTGAACCCGGACGGACAGTACGCCATCTCGGTATGTCTCGGGACCGCCTGTTACGTCAAGGGCTCGGGGGAGATTCTGGACGCCATCTCCAAGAAGCTCAACGTTGCGGTGGGCAGTACATCTCCGGACGGCAGATATTCGGTTGAGGCGACCCGCTGCATCGGCGCCTGCGGCCTGGCCCCGGTTCTCACGGTCAACGGTGAGGTTTACGGCCGGCTGAAGGTGGATGACGTGGACGCCATTCTGGCCAAGTACGTCTGACCCGGCCCCGGCGGCAGGAGATGGCGGTATGAAAATATCTGTTATAAAGGAGCTGCTCGGCGCGGAGGTTGTATGCGGCGAGGATCAGCTGGACCGCGAGGTCTACTCGGCGTGCGGGAGCGATATGATGAGCGACGTGCTGGCCTATGTCAAGGATCAGGCGGTGCTGCTGACGGGACTGGTCAATCCGCAGGTTGTGCGGACGGCCGAGATGATGGACATGGTGTGCATTGTGTTTGTGCGCTCCAAATCGCCTACGGCCGAGATGGTGGCGCTGGCCCGGGAGCACGGCATGGTGCTGCTGAAAACCACCAAGCGCATGTATGAGGCATGCGGCAAGCTCTACGCAAACGGTCTGGTGGGGAACGGAGTGGCGCGATGAGCGAAACCGTGCGGCTGTATTTCGACGTGGACGGCGAGGATTTCACCTCCGCGGGTCAGGCCTCGGTACAGGTGAAAAAAAGCCTGCGCCAGCTGGGCATTCCCCCGGAGATCATCCGCAAGGTCTCCATCGCCATGTACGAGGGGGAGATCAATATGGTGATTCACGCCGGGGGCGGCAAGGCAGAGGTGCTGATTTGCGAGGACTGCATTGAAATCCGTCTGCGGGACCAGGGGCCGGGCATCGCCAACATCGAGCAGGCCATGCAGGAGGGCTTTTCCACCGCGCCGGACGCCATCCGGTCGCTGGGCTTTGGCGCCGGCATGGGGCTGCCCAATATGAAGCGCTACACCGATGAGATGAAAATCGAATCCGAGCCGGGTAAGGGCACCGACATCACCATGCGGGTTTACCTGTGATGGCGCGGCCGCGGCGGAGGAGGAATAGGAATGAATACATATGAACATTCGGTTTCGTTGGACATTTCGCACTGCACGGGCTGTACCACCTGTCTGAAGCATTGCCCGACCGAAGCAATCCGCATCCGCGGCGGACATGCCGAAATCAACCCGAACCGCTGCATCGACTGCGGCGTATGCATCCGGAACTGTCCCAACAACGCCAAAAAGGCAACCTACAGCAAGCTTGACCGCGTGCTGAAGCAATACAAATGGAAGGTTGCGCTGCCGGCGCCCACACTGTACGGGCAGTTTGAGGGGCTGGAGGATGTGGATTACGTGCTGCAGGGGCTGCTGGACATCGGCTTTGACGATGTGGTGGAGGTTTCGCAGGCCGCCGAGCTGGTCTCGGCCTACACCCGCATCTATCTCAAAACCGAGGGGATCGTCAAGCCGGTCATCAGTTCGGCCTGCCCGGTGGTGCTGCGGCTGATTTCGCTGCGCTATCCCACGCTCAAGGAGCACATCATGCAGCTGCTGCCGCCGATGGAAATCGCAGCGCAGCTGGCCCGCGAAAAAACCCGGCGCGAGCACCCCGAGCTGAAGGAGGAGGATATCTGCATCTGCTTCATCTCCCCATGCCCGGCCAAGGTCAGCTATGTGCGCAACGGATTTGGAGATTACAAGAGCCAGGTGGACGAGGTGGTCTCGGTCAGCGATGTGTATTTCAGTCTGCTCAACGTCATGCGGCGGGAAAAATCCCCCACTCCGATCTCGCAATCGGGCATGATCGGCATCAGCTGGGCCACATCGGGCGGGGAGGCCTCCGCCATTTTCAACGACAAATATCTGGCTGCCGACGGGATTGAGAACGTCAACCGCGTGCTGGACCAGCTGGAAAACGGAAACATCTCCTCGCTGGAGTTCATCGAGCTCAACGCCTGCCCCGGGGGCTGCGTGGGGGGAGCCATGGCGGTGGAAAATCCCTTTGTTGCCAAGGCACGGCTGCAGACGCTGCGGCGCTATCTGCCGGTTTCCCAGAATTTTCTGGAGGGGGAAAACCGGGAATACATCCCCGGCGGCTACCTGTTCGAAACGCTGCCGACCTATCGTCCGATTCAGCGCCTGAGCGACAATTTCGGGGAGTCGCTGCGCATGATGTCGGATATCCAGAAGCTGCGCGCCGAGCTGCCGGGCATCGACTGCGGAGCCTGCGGGGCTCCCAACTGCCGGGCGTTTGCCGAGGACGTGGTCCGGGGCAACGCCGACAGGGATGGCTGCGTGGTGGAGCGGCAGCGCCGGCTGGAACAAAAACTTGCCAGGAGCGGAACGGAGAATACGGATGACAATCAATCAGATGGCTGAGGCACTTGGCCTGCGGGTGCTGACCGCCCCCGAGGGGGAGCGGGAATGCACCGGCGTATACATCGGAGATCTGCTGAGCTGGGTGATGGGACGCGCACAGTGCGGCGACGTGTGGATCACCATCATGTCCAACATCAATGTGGCGGCGGTTGCCTCGCTGGCCGACGTGGCCTGCGTGCTGCTGGCCGAGGGCGTGGTGCCCGAGGAGGACGTCATCCGCACGGCTGAGCAGAAGGGAATCAACCTGCTGTGCGCGCAGCAGCCGGCCTACGAGCTGGCGGTCCGGCTGCACGAGCTGGGGCTATGAGCCGCTGGTATTACGACTTTCACCTGCACTCCTGCCTGTCGCCGTGTGCCGACGATGACATGACGCCAAACAACATTGCCGGCATGGCAAAGCTGGCCGGCCTGCAGCTGGCGGCATTGACCGACCACAATTCCTGCCGCAACTGCCCGGCCTTCTTTGAGGCGGCCGCACGGCAGGGCATTGTCCCGGTGGCCGGCATGGAGCTGACCACCGCCGAGGACATCCACGTGGTCTGCCTGTTTGAATTTCTCGCGGACGCCATGCGCTTCTGCGACGAGGTGGACCGGCAGCGCGTGCGCATTCCCAACCGCGCCGACATCTTCGGCAACCAGCTGCTGCTGGACGGGAACGACGAGCCGCTGGGAACCGAGCCCGACCTGCTCTCCAACGCAACCGCCATCCCTCTGCCCGAGCTGCCGCCCCTGGTGGCCGCGCACGGCGGTGTCTGCTATCCGGCGCACATCGACCGCGAGTCCAACGGCATGGTCAGCGTGCTGGGCGACTTCCCGGCCGACAGCGGCTTTGCCTGTGCCGAGCTGCACGAGATGGAGCGGGCAGAGGAATACCTGGCGCGCTGCCCGGCGCTGCGGGAGGTGCTGCTGCTTTCGGGCTCGGATGCGCATTATCTGTGGGACATCCGCGAAAAGCGGCACTGGCTGGAGCTGGGGCCGGGTCCCGACGCGCCGCCCGAGGCGGTCCGCCGGGCGCTCTTCCGGCTGCTGCGGAGAGAGGAAGAAAACCGAAGGAGGGAACCCGATTGAAGGAGCTGTCACTGAACATTCTGGACATCGCCGAAAATTCGGTCAAGGCCGGCGCCGCGCTGGTGCAGATCCTGCTGACTCAACGGCAGGATACCCTGACCATCACCATTGCCGACAACGGCTGCGGCATGACGCCGGAGGTCCTGCGGAGCGTCACCGACCCGTTCTATACCACCCGCACCACCCGCAAGGTCGGGCTGGGGCTGCCGCTGCTGAAGCTGGCGGCCGAGCAGACCGGGGGCAGCGTGCGGCTGACCTCCCGGCCGGCCGGGGAGGACCCCGAAAATCACGGGACCGAGGTAACGGCCCTCTTTCATACCAATCACATCGACTGTCCCCCGATGGGGGATGTGAGCGCCACCCTGATGACCCTGATCCAGGGCCATCCCGAAACCGACTTCCTCTACCGCCACGAGCGGCCGGGAAAGCCGGTGGAGCTGGATACCCGCAGGCTGCGCGAGGTGCTGGGGAGCGATGTGCCCCTGAACAGCTTTGAGGTACTGCAATGGATTGAGGAATACCTGCGGGAGCAATATCAGACCGATCAAACCAATCAAGAAAACAGAGAGGAAACCGAAACATGAAATCTTTGGCTGAGCTGGCTGAGATCAGAGAGAGAATGAAGGACAAAATTGCCCTGCGTGAGGGCAACAACGAGATTCGCATTGTGGTTGGCATGGCCACCTGCGGCATTGCCGCCGGCGCCCGCCCCGTGCTCAATGCGTTTGTTGAGGGCGTGAACGCCCAGGGGTTGGAGGACCACGTCACGGTGACCCAGACCGGCTGCATCGGCATCTGCCAGTATGAGCCGGTGGTGGAGGTCTTCCAGGCCGGCAAGGATAAGGTGACCTACGTCAAAATGACGGCCGAAAAAGCGGCAAGGGTGATCAGCGAACACATCAAAGGCGGCAAGGTGGTGGAGGAATACACCATTACCTACGCAAAGAAAGCATAATTGGAGGTAGCAGTTCAATGATTCGTGCACATGTTTTATGTTGCGGCGGTACGGGGTGCACTTCGTCCGGGAGCCCCAAAATTCAGGAGACCTTTACGTCCGAAATTCAGAAGCAGGGCCTCTCGGACGAAATCCGGGTGGTGCAGACCGGCTGCTTCGGTCTCTGCGCGCTGGGGCCTGTCGTCATCGTCTATCCCGACGGCACCTTTTACAGCCATGTAACGGTCGAGGACGTACCCGAGATTGTCGAGGAGCACCTGCTCAAGGGCCGTGTGGTCGAGCGTCTGGTGTACAATGAGGTTGCCGCCGGCACGGCGCAGTCCGATATGGGAGAGGCGCACGCCTCGCTCAATGACACCACCTTTTACAAATCCCAGCAGCGTCTGGCGCTGCGCAACTGCGGCGTCATCAACCCCGAGAACATCGACGAATACATCGCGATGGACGGCTACCGCGCGCTGGGCAAGGTCCTGACCGAGATGACCCCGGACGAGGTGATTTCCACCATTCTCGATTCGGGTCTGCGCGGCCGAGGCGGCGCGGGCTTCCCGACCGGACTGAAGTGGAAGTTTGCCTCCGGCAACCGCGGCAAGGTACAGAAATATGTGTGCTGCAACGCCGACGAGGGCGACCCCGGCGCGTTTATGGACCGCTCGGTGCTGGAGGGCGACCCCCACGCCGTGATTGAGGCCATGGCCATTGCCGGCTATGCCATCGGAGCCGACCAGGGCTATATCTACGTGCGCGCCGAGTATCCGATTGCGGTCAAGCGCCTGCAGATTGCCATCGCCCAGGCCAAGGAATACGGCCTGCTGGGCAAGGATATCTTTGGCACCGGCTTCAACTTTGACCTGGATATCCGCCTGGGCGCCGGCGCGTTTGTGTGCGGCGAGGAGACCGCGCTGATGACCTCGATCGAGGGCAAGCGCGGCGAGCCACGGCCCCGCCCGCCCTTCCCGGCGGTCAAGGGACTGTTCGGTCAGCCCACCATCCTCAACAATGTGGAAACCTACGCCAACATTCCCCAGATCATTCTCAACGGCGCCGAGTGGTTTTCCTCGATCGGCACCGAGAAGTCCAAGGGCACCAAGGTCTTTGCACTGGGCGGCAAAATCCGTCACACGGGCCTGGTGGAGGTGCCGATGGGCACCACCCTGCGGCATATCATCGAGGAAATCGGCGGCGGCATTCCCAACGGCAAAAAGTTCAAGGCCGCGCAGACCGGCGGCCCCTCGGGCGGCTGCATCCCCGCGCACCTCATCGATACCCCCATTGATTACGAGAGCCTGCAGGCCATCGGCTCGATGATGGGCTCGGGCGGCCTGATTGTCATGGACGAGGACAACTGCATGGTGGACATTGCCCGCTTCTTCCTGGAGTTTACGGTGGACGAGTCCTGCGGCAAGTGCACCCCCTGCCGCGTGGGGACCAGACGGCTGCTGGAAATTCTGGACAAGATTATCTCCGGAAACGGGGAAATGGAGGACCTGGACCGCCTGGAGGAGCTGGCCAATTACATCAAGTCGGCCTCGCTCTGTGGCCTGGGTCAGACCGCGCCGAACCCGGTGCTCTCCACCCTGCGCTACTTCCGTGACGAATACATCGCCCACATTGTGGACAAGAGATGTCCCGCGGGTGTGTGCAAAAAGCTCATCAGCTATAAAATTGATCCTGAAAAGTGCATTGGATGCGGAATGTGTGCCAAGAACTGCCCGGCGGATGCGATTCACAAAACCTCCTACGTGGCGCCCGGCCACAAGCTCCCCTCGATGGAAATCGACACCGCAAAGTGCGTGAAGTGCGGAGCCTGCATGGATTCCTGCAAGAAGATTCAGGCCATTTCCAAAGGTTAAGAAAGGGGAATTGTGAAAGATGGATATGATCAATGTAGTCATCAACGGCAAGCCGTATTCGGTTGCCGCGGGATCGACGGTGCTGGAGGCCGCCAAGGCCGCAAACATCGATATCCCCACGCTGTGCTACCTCAAGGATATCAATGAAATCGGGGCCTGCCGTCTGTGTCTGGTGGAGGTGTCGGAGCGCAAGGGCAACGCCATGGGGCCCTTCCGCATGGTAACCGCCTGCGTGTATCCCTGCACCGAGGGCATGGAAATCAAAACCAATACCCCCAAAATCACGGCTTCCCGCAGAATGAACCTGGAGCTGCTGCTTTCCAATCACGACCAGAAATGTCTCTCCTGCGTGCGCTCCACCAACTGCGAGCTGCAAACCCTGTGCCGGGAGTACGGCGTGGACCAGTCCCGCTTCAAGGGCGCGACGCATCACTATGAAATCGACGACAGAACCCCGATCATCCGGGACAACAACAAGTGCATCCTCTGCCGCCGCTGCGTGGCAACCTGTGCCAAGGTGCAGGGCATCGGGGTCATCGGCGCCAACAACCGCGGCTTTGACACCTACATCGGCTCGGCCTTTGAGCAGGCGCTGGCCGATACCTCCTGCATCAACTGCGGCCAGTGCATTGTGGCCTGCCCGGTGGGCGCGCTGTACGAGCGGGACGACACCGACAAGGTCTTCGAGGCGCTCGCCAACCCCGACAAGCACGTGCTCATCTGCACCGCGCCCTCGGTGCGCGCACAGCTGGGCGAGTGCTTTGGCTACGAGCCGGGCACCGATGTGGAGGGCAAGATGGTCGCCGCCCTCAAGGCGCTGGGCTTTGACGGCGTTTACGATATGAACCTCACTGCCGACCTGACCATTGTCGAGGAGGCCACCGAGCTGATCGGCCGCATCCAGAACAAGGGCGTGCTGCCCATGATCACCTCCTGCTCGCCTGGCTGGATCAAATTCTGCGAGCACTACTTCCCGGAATTCACCGAGAACCTGTCCACCTGCAAATCCCCGCAGCAGATGTTCGGCGCGGTGGTCAAAACCTACTACGCGCAGAAGATGGGCTGGAATCCCGCCGATATCGTCATGGTTTCGGCCATCCCCTGCACGGCCAAGAAGTTTGAGGTCGGCCGCCCCGACGAGTCGGCCGCCGGCGTGCCGGATGTGGACTATGCCATCACCACCCGCGAGGTCGGCCGCATGATTCAGAAGGCCGGCATCAACTTCCGCGCGCTGGAGGATGCGAAGTTTGACGACCCGTTTGCCATCGGCTCGGGCGCCGGCGCCATTTTCGGCGCGACCGGCGGTGTGATGGAGGCCGCGCTGCGCTATGCCGCCGAAATCATCCTGGGCAAAAAGCTGGAGAAGGTGGACTTTACCGAGGTCCGCGGCACCGAGGGCATCAAAACGGCCTCGTATCAGCTGGGGGATCTGACCGTCAACGTGGCGGTGGCATCGAGCACCGGCATGGCCAAAAAGCTGCTGAACATGGTCAAGAGCGGCGAGCTGGACGTGCAGTTCATCGAGATTATGGGCTGCCCGGGCGGATGCGTCAACGGCGGCGGCCAGCCCATTCAGCCGGCCAAGGTGCGCATGAATACCGACCTGCGCGCGGTCCGCGCCGCGGTGCTCTACCGCGACGACGCCGATTGCGACCTGCGCAAGTCGCAGGACAACCTGGCCGTGCAGACCCTGTACAAGGAGTTCTTCGGCGAGCCGAACAGCCACAAGGCGCACGAGGTGCTGCACACCTCCTATATCAAGCGCGGGCTGTACTGAGGCACCCCGGGCCGGGGAAGGGAACGCCCCTCCCCGGCCCCCGGACCGACCAGCGGTGCTTTGTGCAAAGTGCCAAAAATTAAAAATGTCGGAAAAGCTATTGAAAAATCCGTGTTTTTATGATATGATATAATTGTAGGATTGGATTGCATATGTCCGTGGGTGCATTCCATGATTCCAAAAAGATAGGGAGGGCATGATCATGTCTGAAATTTCTGCTCAGTTCGGTAACCAGCTCAACGGTTACAATAAAACAGAGGTCAATCTGTTTTTGAAGAATATCGAAACAGAGCTTCAAAAGAGAGCCGCAACCATCGATACGCTGCAGCAGCAGATCAACGCGATGCAGGAGCAGCTTGAAAAGGCCGCAATGCCCGAGGCTGCGGAGGCCGCAGAAAAAATCGAGCTGTACGACAAGCTCATGAAGAAGATGGACGGCGACTACAACAACCTGCTGGCGCCTGCCGTGGCCAAGGCAAAGGCCATTCAGGACCAGGCCGAGCGCGACTATGCGCTGCGCATGGATCAGGCCCGCGCCACTGCCGACGGGATTTACGAGCAGGCGGCCGGCCGCATTGCCGATGTGGTGGACCAGAATATGGACCGTCTGTACCGGCTGCTGGACGAGTTCATCTACTCCAAAACCCTGCCCGGCCGTGTGGAGAACTTCTTCAAGGCCTGCAACCTTGCCTCCAAGAAAATTGCGTCCGGTGTAGCCACCGCCGCCAAGCTCCCGGGCAAGGCATGCTCGGCTGTCTCCGGTAAGGTCCGGGGCGCCATTGATACATACAAGCAGAACAAGGCCGCGGCCGCGGAAGCGGCGGCAGAGAGCGCCGAATAAGCGCGGACGGCCCGGAAAGAGATGGTTGACGGATGAACATCGGTGAAAAAATCCGGTCGCTGCGGGTGGCAAAGCTGATGACACAGGCCGAACTGGCCGGCAACCGGATTACACGCAATATGCTCAGCGCCATTGAAAACGGCGCGGCGCAACCGTCTCTTTCCACCATCCTGTATATTGCGGGGCGGCTGAATGTGCCGGCCGGCTTTCTCTTGGCGGAGGAGGGGGACGAGATCGTCTACCAGAAGATGAACAGCCTCTCCAACATCAAGCGCGCATACAGAGCAGGGGATCTCTCGGGATGCCGGAGCCTCTGCCTTTCGTCATGCCCGGAGCCCGATGACGAAATCCGCCTGCTGCTGGCCGCCTGCGATCTTGGCATTGCCGAGGACGCCTTCTGGCAGGGGCGCATCCGCTATGCCTGCCGGTTCTTTGATGAGGCGCTGCTCTACGCCGGCGAAACGCTCTACCCCATGCCGCACATCCGCGCGCGGGCCGAGGTCTACTTCCGGTACATGCGCCGCATTTCCCCCACACTGTATTCCGACGTGCTGGACGACAGCACTCCGGCCGAGGTGGTCTGCCACACGGCCTTTTCGGGGTATGTGGAGGCGCTGGAGGCGCTGGACCGCGAGGATTGCCGCCCGGCAGTGGAGTACGCCCGCAGCTATCCGGCCGAGCGCGGCTTTTTCACCGCGCACCTGGGCGTCCGGCTGCTGATGGAGCAGTCCGCGCACCAGGAGGCCAAGCGTGAGCTGACCGCCCTGCTGCAATCCGACACCCCGCTCAACGAGGTCAGCCTGTACGCGGTGCTGTGCGACCTGGAGGTCTGCTGCCGCGAGACCGAGGACTTCAAGGGCGCCTACCGCTACACCAACGAAAAGGTGCAGCTGCTCGAACAGCTGCTCAAGGACAGCTGAAGCGGCGCCGCCCGGCCCCGGCCGTGCCGCCCGGAGCCCCTGTGTCCGCGCAGCCCAACCCCCGATAAAAAGCCCCCAAGGTTTTTCTTCGGGGGGCTTTTTTTATTGCTCGGGATGGTTGTTTGCGTTGCGGCTGTATTTTTTGCGGTAGTGCAGGGGAGTCAGGCCGGTCAGCTTCTGGAACACCCCGCGGAAGGAGGAGGGATCCTTGTATCCCACCATGTCGGCAATGTCGTCGATGGGGTTGTCGGTTTCGGTCAGCAGGCAGCAGGCGTTGCGGATGCGGGTTTCCTGCAGATAGCGCTCAAACGAGACGCCGGTCACCTCCTTGAATTTTTTGCTGATGTATTGCAGGCTGTAAAACATATCCTGGCAGATCTTGGTCAGCGTGATGTGCTCGGCGTAATGCAGGGCCACAAACTCCTGAATCTGGGTGATGATGCCGTGCTTGCGCTGGGTGGGTCGCTGCAGCATGGGGGTGGCGGTCAGCAGGATGATTTCAATGGCGTAGCAGCGCAGCAGCTCGGTGTAGCCGTAGGTCTGGGATTGGTAGGCCGCCAGCGCCTTTTCAAACAGGGGGCCGACAGTGCGGTCGGTATCGTGAAAGGGGAGGTTTGCCAGCGGCCCCTTCAGGTCGTCCGGACGCAGCAGAAAGGGCCGCGCGGCCAGAATGGCATCCAGCGAGAGCTCCTGGTTTGTCAGCTTTTCAATCAGGTCGGGGCGGAAGAGAAAATTGATTACGGTAAAATCCTTTGTGCCGTGGCTGTAGCCGTGCCGGGTGTGGTAGTCCACAAAAAAATAGTCACCGGCCGTCAGAGGATAAGCGGTTTCGGTGCCGTCCGACAGCTGCAGCAGGTGGTTGGCGCTGCCGCCTGTCACATAAACCATTTCAATGCAGTAGTGCGAGTGCATGGGCCGGTTGGCATGATGGTAGGTCACGGCCATACCGGGGTTGTCCAGCGTGATAAAATAAAAATTATCGCCTTTCCGTTCCATCCGAATATCCCCCCGATTTTTTTGCTTCATCTTGTTATATATAGAAAATATTCCAATGTACAAATCGTGTACGGTCAACAATCAATCGGCACCAACATTATATCATATTTTGTGTTTTTGTCAATAGAAAAAGCGGAAAATGACAGAAATTTTCTTCCTGCAAAACCCGAAATTCCATCCGAAAGAATAAAATCGCCCTGTTTTATGCGAATATTTCCACTGGATTTTTACAATTTGGTGATGTATAATAAACGTGCAAGCCAAACCGAGGAAAGGGGGAATGCGTTTGTATGAGGTTGGGTTCCACACAGGCGCTGTTTTCCGGATACGGGGAACAGTGCTACCGCAAGATGAAGGCGTTCGGCTTTGACTATGCCGACGTCAGTATTCCGGGTGAGCTGCACGGAACAGGAGAGGAGGCGTATGTACAGCGGTGGCTGAACGAAAAAAAGCGAGCCGAGGAGGCGGGCGTCACCATCCATCAGGTCCACGGGCCCTGGAGGTACCCCCCCGCATGACGAAACCGAGGAGCTGCGCGCCGGGCGTGCCGAGGTGATGAAGCGGAGCATCCGCATCACCGGTATGCTGGGGTGCCGCTACTGGGTTATCCACCCGATGATGCCATACGGGCCGGATGACGATTTCAACCTCGACAGCTTTCTGGAAATCAACCGCCAATTGTTCCGCAGTTTGCTTCCGGTGGCACGCGAGAACAACGTGGTCATCTGCCTGGAAAACATGCCGATGAAGCGTCTGACAATCTCCACGCCGGAAAAAACACTGGAATTCATCCGCGAATTTCAGGACGACCATTTCGGGTTCTGTCTTGACACCGGCCATTGTGCGGTGCACGGCATTCAGCCGGCCGCCGCGGTGAGAATGGCAAAAAACGACCTCAAGGTTCTGCACCTGCACGACAACTACGGTTCGAAGGACGATCACCTGCTTCCGTACACCGGCGTGATAGACTGGGCGGATTTCCGTCTGGCGCTGGACGAAATCGGCTTTGATGGGGTGCTGTCAATGGAAAACGGCATGAACTCCTTTTTGCCGAACGCTCCCGCCGACGTCCGCTTTGCCTGCCTGCGCGAGGTGGTCGGCAGCCTGGCCCGGCTCTGAGCGGCACTCCCGCCGCCAGGGTACGCAGGCGTCCGAAAATCTGAAATCTGAAAGGAGATTGCAAACGTATGAAAATCTGCACGAAACTGATCTGTGCCCTGCTTCTGCTGGCCACCCTGCTGACGCTGGCGGCCTGCGGCGGCAAGGAGGATCCACCGGCCGAGAGCACCGGCGGGCAGCAAACCACGGGCGGCGACGCCACGGATGAGCCCCGCAACGATGTGGCCGA
>CALWQR010000050.1 GCA_944383705.1 uncultured Clostridia bacterium | reverse complement strand
TGCTGCCGGCACCAGATTTTCATCACCAGCCGGTGGGGCAGCAGCTTGGTCAGGCGCACCTGCGCGCGGATCGACGCGCCGCAGACCGACACGTCCTTCCCCTTTTTCATGTCGCGCAGGGCACGGGCAATCACCTGCTCCGGAGTGAAAAACCGGTTGTAATAGGTGATGGTGTCGTCGGTGACCGCGTGGTCGAAAAATTCGGTCCTCACCCAGCCGGGGCACACCGCCATGACCCGGATGCCGCGGGCCTTCAGCTCGACGTTGAGCGCCCGGCTGAAGCTGAGGACAAAGGCCTTGGTGGCGCCGTACACCCCGATATAGGGGACCGGCTGGAAGGCCGAGAGCGAATCCAGCTGGTAGATCTGCCCGCCGGCCCGCATGTACGGCAGCGTGACATAGGTCATGGCCACATAGGCCTTGTCATTGAGGTCGATCATCTTCATCAGCACGTCCAGCCCGGTATCCGCAAACGCGCCGAACCGCCCGAACCCGCTGGCGTTGACCAGGACCGCCACCTCCGGGCGCTCGGCCTCCAGCAGGGCGCGGTAGGCGTCAATGCTCTCCGGCAGCGTCAGATCCAGCGGGAGCGCACGGATCCTGACGTCCCTGACCTCATTCTGCAGGGCCTCCAGCCGTTCGGCCCGTCTGGCAATCGCCCAGATTTCGTCCGGCCGCTCCTGCTCGGCCAGCCGCAGCACAAACTCTTTTCCCATCCCCGAGGACGCCCCGGTTATCACTGCAATTCTCATGGCATCCTCCTTACCGGCTCCGGGATTCCCCGCCCGGGGGCAGGGTCAGGTATGCGGGCAGCCCGCCGGCATAGGTCACGGCCGGCTCGCCCTGAATCAGCGGAAGCAGATAGGCACAGCAGGCGTCGGTGACATGGTTGCCCGCGGCGTTGATGTAGGCGTCGTCCACATAGCGGGTGCGGTTGGCCACCGCCGCCACATCGGTGTGCCCGAACTCTGCCCGGTAGGGCGACGAGCCGGCACGCAGAATGGTCATCATCTCGCCGCTCACCCCCTCCAGGGCCGCGCGGACCGCCGCCCTGCCAACGCCGCAGGCCTCGGACAGGTCAGTTCCCGACGCCAGATGGGCCGCGCAGCGCTGGGGCAGGTTCAGCTCCACCGCGCGCACCTTGCAGCCAATCTCCTGCCGCACCAACTGCTCAAGCACCTTGCCGGTCCCGGCGAGGTAGGCGTGCCCGAACACATCCCGGGCGCCGCTCTGGCAGCCCTGCCCTACATAACGGCCGTCGGCAAACCGCAGCCCCTCGGACACCGCCACCACCACGTTGGGGTGGCGCGCCAGCGCTCCGCGGACGTCCGCGAGGAACCGCTCCGGGTCAAAGCGCCGCTCGGGCAGATAGACCAGGTCGGGCTCCAGGCCGGTCACCCCCCGCCCCAGCGCGGAGGCGGCGGTCAGCCACCCGGCGTCCCGCCCCATCAGCTCGACGACGGTGACCGCCGGGACGCGGTAGACCGCGCAGTCCAGCAGGATCTCCTGCATGGTGACCGCGATGTATTTGGCAGCCGAGCCGAAGCCGGGGGTATGGTCGGTCCCGGCAAGGTCGTTGTCAATGGTTTTGGGCAGCCCCAGCACGGCCATCTCATAGTCCCGCTCCCGGAGACAGGCCGAGAGCTTGGCAACCGTGTCCATCGAATCGTTGCCCCCGATGTAAAAGAAATACCGGATGTCGTATTTGCGGAAAACGGCCAGCAGCCGCTCGTAAAATCCGGCGTCCTCGGCCGGGTCGGGCAGCTTTTTGCGGCAGGAGCCGAGGAAGGCCGCCGGAGTCTGCTCCAGCAGCGCCAGCTGTTCCTGCGTGTCATAGCGCCCGGTCAGCCTCACCAGCTCCTCCCGCATCAGCCCCTCGATGCCGTTGCGCATCCCGTACAGGACGGGAATCCGCCCCGGGTGCTGCTTTGCCTCCCGCATCACGCCGGCAAGCGTGGCGTTGATGGCGCAGGTCGGTCCCCCGCTCTGCCCCACCACCGCGTTTCCGCACAGTTGTTTGTTCACTCCATGTCACCTCTCTTTTCCGGGTTCTTCTCACTCTCCCCTACATTGTACCACACATCGGCCGTTCTGTCAACCGGAAGATTGCCCAAAGCCGAAACATTCCGCATCCATCCGCCGTACAGGCACAATCCGGCCGTATGCGGCATATACTGGAATTGCCCCGCTCCCCGGGCGGGCGATTTTTCCCGGCAGGGACCCCCAAAGGAGGAGAAGCCTTATGTTTCTTGCGCTGTTTTCGCTCCTGACCCGTATGCTGCACCTGATTCTCGGCGTGGGGACGCCGCAGAAATTCCCGCCCCCGCTCCCGCCGCAGGAGGAGCACGACTGCTTCCTGCGCCTGGCACAGGGGGATGAGGACGCCCGGCAAAAACTGATTCTGCACAACCTGCGCCTGGTCTCGCATATCGTGCGCAAATATTATCCGTCCGCAAGCAGTCCGGAGGATCTGGTATCCATCGGCACCATCGGGCTGGTCAAGGCCGTGGACAGCTTCCGGGTAGAGAACGGTGCCAAATTCGCAACCTATGCCGGCAAATGCATCCAGAATGAGATTCTGATGCACTTCCGGGCGCAGAAAAAGGTCACGGCCGAGGTCTCCCTGAACGAGACCATCGACGTGGACCGGGACGGCAATCCCCTGACCTACATCGACGTCATCTGCTGTGAGGAGGATATCGTGGAGGAGATCGGGCGCAAGCTGCTCACCGGCAGAATGATGACCTGCATCGATACCCTGCTCACCGCACGCGAGCGCCAGATCGTGCGGATGCGCTACGGCCTTGGCTGCCGCGCCCGTACCCAGCGCGAGGTGGCCGAGGCGCTGCACATTTCGCGCTCCTATGTCTCGCGCATCGAAAAAGGCGCTCTGGAAAAGCTGCGCGAAGCGCTGGAATGAGCCCGGCCCAAAAAGGCCCCCGGGCGTCCGGCCTCTCCCGGAGAGGTCAGGCGCCGGGGGCCTTTCCCTGCGGCATTGCATCGCCCTCCGGGCGGCAGCCGGGCAAGGTCCCGGCGCATACGAAAAGCCGCCGCAAACGGATGGAACGCCGTTTGCGGCGGAGGCATCTTGCCCATGTCCCGGTGCCGCGCAGTCTGTCATTGCGTACAAACGCTGCGCCAGATCTACCGCGCATTCTCAAAAAAGGTGCGCTGCCACGGAACAATATTGTGAAAGGTTCTGCGTTTTCCCGACCGTTCTTCCCCGCAGCGCCGGTGATACCGGTGCAGCCTGGGCTGTGCGGACGTCGCATTCCCTCGCTGGGGATCGTATTTGCGGGACCGGCACACAAAACCGCCGGACGGGAACCATCCGCGCCGCCGGAACAAAGCCCTCCGGGAGCGGATTTTCGGGAGATACGGGAAACCACGCGATGCATGGGAAAGATTCTGCCCGCGGCCGGAAAGGCCCGCGCGGCCTCTCACAACCTCGCCCGCTGCGCCGCGGACGCACACACCGCCGTGCGAAAAGCTAAGGAAAACCGGTATCTGCGCCGCCGCCTGATGGCCGGATGGAAAGGAGTCATACACCATCCGCCCCCAAAGGCCCACACCAAATCCGGACCCCGGTCAGGCACGACAGCCGCAGCCGTCACACCGGCCGCACGGAGGGAACCCATCCCACCGCCGGAGCCTTGCTCCGACAGACTCTGCCCGCACAGCGGACATCGTTCCGATACTGCCCCGGCACACACACGCCGGAATCAACCGCCGGCCGCGCCAGGACTTCCGACCTGTTCGCTTCTTTTTCCTGCCCGTCTCTCGCACACGCGCACACAAATTCTGCCGTTATTTATCTTCTATCGATCTCCCGGCCTCATGGCCACGCGCATCGTGCGCATATCTGTCGCACATCCTGCACTGCGTACCGCACCTTGCATTTCCGCACGCGCCGCGCCGCAGAGTCTCGATTCATCTCATCTCGGTTCATTCGTCGGCAGAATGTTTCTTACCGGCCCATTGGACTAAGCCCCCCTTCCCGTTCAGTCGTATCGCCTCCGCGGGAACCCTCCCTCTGGAAGCATCTATATTATATCATACTTTTATCGCTTTGTCCATTCGTAAATGTTACAAACTTTCGTCATGATTTTTGTGCAAAATGCATATTCAATGCTCGAAAAAGCGCGGTTTTTTGACAGTCGGAAATATCGGCCGGCCGCCCGGCGGCTTTTTTTGCAAAGGCTGTTGCAATCCGTCCTTTTTTTTGCTATAATAAAGGCAACACCGCCAGAAAGGATCACGCCATGAGAATGAGAAAGAAAAAGCACGGCGCCGAGCGGATTGCCGCCTGCGCCGGGCTCCTGATACAGCCACCGGAACCGGGCATCGCCGCCCCGCCGCCCGACCCGCAGGACAGCTACGCGGTCCGCCGGCCGCTGCACCTGGAAATCGGCTGCGGGAAGGGGGATTTTGCCGTTGGCATGGCCGCCGCGCACCCCGACTGCAACTGGCTGGCCATGGAGCGCGTGGCCGACGTGGCCTGCCTGGCGCTGGAAAAGGCCATGCGGCAGCAGGACTCCAGGCCGGACAACCTGCGGTTTCTCATCGGGGACGCGCGCCGGCTGACCGAGTATCTGCCCCCCGCCTCGGTGGAGTGCCTGTACCTCAATTTCAGCGACCCGTGGCCCAAATCCGGACATGCCCGCCGCCGGCTGACCCACCCGGATTTTTTGCGGCTGTACCGCACCGTGCTGCGGCCGGGCGGGCTGCTCCGCCTGAAAACCGACAACCGCGGGCTGTTTGACTACAGCCTGGAGCAGTTTGCCGCCTGCGGCATGACCGTGGAATGGCAGACCACCGACCTGCACCGCTCCGAGCGGGCGCAGGACAACATCATGACCGAATATGAGCGCGCCTTTGCCGGGCAGGGGCTGCCCATCTGCTCGGCGTGGGTACGCTTTGGAAAGGAAGGAACCAAACCGTGACAACCTTTGCACAGCTGGCCGCCGCCACCCGCAGCTACCGCAGCTTTGACCGCTCGGTCCCCCTGACGCGGGAGGAGCTGGCCGCCTTTGTCGAATGCGCCCGTCTCGCGCCATCCAGCCGCAATCTGCAAATGCTGAAGTTCCGGCTGGTCACCAACCCCGCCGAATGCGCCGCGCTGCTGCCCCATACGCGCTGGGCGGCGCTGCTGCGGGAGCTGCGGCTGCCGCCCGCCGGGCACGAGCCGCCGGCCTACATTGTCATCTGCGCCGACACCCGCCTGGCGCCCGACCCCGCGCCCTTTCAGCGCGACGTGGGCATCTGCGCGCAGTGCATTCTGCTTGCGGCCACCGAGGCCGGCTTTGGCGGCTGCATGATTGGCAGCTTCAACCCGGACGGCGTGCGCCTGGCGCTGGAGCTGCCCGGCTGTCTGCCGCCCCAACTGGTGCTGGCGCTGGGCAAGCCGGACGAGGCCGTTCGCCTCACCTCCCCCGGCCCGGACGGCAGCATCGCCTATTTCCGCCGCGACGGGGTACACATGGTGCCCAAGCGGCCGCTGGAGGAGCTGATTTTCTGATATGGAACACGAAAACCGACAGACTCCTGCGCCCGAGCCCTGCGGGGTGTTGATTGTGCACAAGCACGCCGGGGTCACCTCGCACGATGTGGTCAACGCGGTGCGCCGGCTGTACGGCACCCGCCGGGTGGGGCACGCCGGAACGCTGGACCCGATGGCAACCGGCGTGCTGGTGGTGCTGGTGGGCCGCGCGGCCAAAGCAGCCGAATACCTGGCCTCCGACCGCAAGCGCTACCGGGCGCTGCTGCGGCTGGGGCTGACCACCGACACCGAGGACATCACCGGCCGGGTGCTGACACGCGCCGCGTCGCTGCCCCCGGCCGAGGCGCTGGAGGCGGCGCTCCCGGCCTTCTGCGGGACAATCCGGCAGGTGCCCCCCATGTACAGCGCCCTGAAGGTGGGCGGGAAAAAGCTTTTGGACCTGGCACGCCGGGGCGAGACGGTTGAGCGGCAGCCGCGTGAAATTACAATTTTTGAGCTGACCGCCCGCCCGGCCGGGCAGGAGAGCGACTTCTGGCTGGAGGTCTGCTGCTCGGGCGGCACCTATATCCGCACGCTGTGCGCCGACATCGGGGCGGCGCTGGGCTGCGGAGGGATGATGGCCGCGCTGGAACGGATCGAGGCCTGCGGCTTCCGGCTGAGCGAGGCCGTCTCCCTCCCGGAGCTGGAGGCCATGTCCCCCGGGGAGCGCGCGGCGCAGCTGCGCCCGGTCGAGCGGCTGTTTGAGGGCCTGCCGGCCATCCGCCTGCCCGCCTTTTACGAGCGTCTCTTCCGCAGCGGATGCGCCGTGGCGCTCTCCAAGCTCCGGGCAGACCCCCCGGCAGGAGCCCGGCTGCGCGTCTGCGATGCGGCAGGTCGCTTTTTCGCGCTGGGAGAGGTGGTTCTGGCCGATGTGCCCGGAGGCCCGGCGCCGGACTGCCGTCCGGCAGCGGACGCTCCCGCGCCGGAATCCGGCGCGGCGCAGGACCATCTGCGCCCTGCCCTGCGCTCGGTCAAGCTCTTCGACCTCGGGTAGCGCGGACGCGCCGTGGCAGCGGATACCGGCGCGGGCGATGCCGACCCCACCGAAAATACCGCGCGGGCGGCTCCGGATGCGTTTGCGTCCGGGGCCGCCCGCGCCGGACTGCAAGCAAAAACCGCAGCCCGGGCCACAGGGCGGAATGCCTTTCCCTTTTTGAAACCGGCCTTGGCCGGGAAAAGCCGTTGTGCCTGTCCCCTTTTTAAAGCCGGCCTTGGCCGGGAAATTTTTTTGCTTTGCATCTTTACAATTCGGGTGGTTTATGATATAATGAGAAGGTGTCTGAATGACGCAAGGAGGCATAGCATGGCGGATTTTCAGCTGAAAAGTGAATTCCGGCCGACCGGCGACCAGCCGCAGGCCATCGCGGCCCTGACCGACGGGCTGCGCCGCGGACTGAAGATGCAGACGCTGCTGGGCGTGACCGGCTCGGGCAAAACCTTTACCATGGCCAATGTCATTGCCAGGCTCAACCGCCCCACGCTGATTCTGGAGCCCAACAAAACGCTGGCGGCACAGATCTGCTCCGAGATGCGGGAGTTCTTCCCGGACAACGCGGTGGAGTTCTTTGTCTCCTACTACGATTATTATCAGCCCGAGGCCTATATCCCGGGCAAGGACATGTATATCGAAAAGGACGCTCTGGTCAACGATGAAATCGACCGCCTGCGGCACAGCGCCACCAGCGCGCTGTTCGAGCGGCGGGATGTGATCATCGTCGCGTCGGTCTCCTGCATCTACTCGCTGGGCGACCCCTCGGAGTACAGCGGCCTGGTGCTGGCCGTGCGGCCGGGGATGCAGATGGGGCGGGATATTTTCATCCGCAAGCTGGTGGCCAACAGCTACAACCGCAACGATCTGTCGCTGGCGCGCGACTGCTTTCGGGTCAACGGCGACACGGTGGAGGTCATTCCGGCCAACAGCAGCGAGACCGCCATTCGCGTGGAGTTCTTCGGGGACGAGATCGACCGGCTGAGCGAAATCAACATTGTCACCGGCGAGGTCATCCGCGTGCTGTCCTATGCGGCCATCTATCCGGCCACGCACTACGCGGTATCGGACGAAAAGCGCGAGCAGGCGCTGGCGCAGATCGAGCGCGAGATGGAGGAGCGGGCCGCGTATTTTGAGGCCAACCACAAGCTGCTGGAGGCGCAGCGCATCCGGGAACGGGTGAAATACGACCTGGAAATGCTGCGCGAGGTCGGCTTCTGCTCGGGGGTTGAGAACTACTCCCGCGTGCTGGCCGGCCGGCCGCCCGGCTCCACGCCGTTCACGCTGCTGGACTATTTCCCGGACGATTATCTGATGTTCATCGACGAATCGCATGTGATGATCCCGCAGGTGCGGGGCATGAGCGGCGGGGACACCGCCCGTAAGAAAAATCTGGTGGACTACGGCTTCCGGCTCCCCTCGGCCTACGACAACCGGCCGCTCTATTTTGACGAGTTTGAGCAGAGCATTCATCAGGCAGTGTTTGTCAGCGCCACCCCCGGCGACTACGAGGAGGAGCACGCCGCGCAGGTGGTGGAGCAGATCATCCGCCCCACCGGTCTGCCCGACCCCGAGGTGGAGGTCCGCCCGATTGCCGGGCAGGTGGACGACCTGATGGGGGAGATCCGCCAGCGCACCGCCAGAGGCGAGCGGGTGCTGGTGACCACGCTGACCAAAAAAATGGCCGAGGACCTGACCGATTACTTTGGCAACAACGGCATCCGCGTGCGCTACATTCACTTCAACGTGGATACCATTGAGCGCATGGAAATCATCCGCGACCTGCGTCTGGGCGTGTTCGACGTGCTGGTGGGCATCAATCTGCTGCGCGAGGGGCTGGACATTCCCGAGGTCTCTCTGGTGGCGATTCTGGACGCCGACAAGGAGGGCTTTCTGCGCGCCGAGCGCTCGCTGATTCAGACCATCGGCCGCGCGGCGCGGAACGCCGGGGGCAAGGTGATTATGTACGCCGATACGGTTACAAAATCCATGAACGCCGCCATTGTGGAGACCGCCCGCCGCCGCAGCATTCAGCTGGAATACAACCGCGTGCACGGCATTGTGCCCAAGACCGTTGTCAAGGGCGTGCGGGACATCATCGAAATCGGAACCAGGGAGGAAAAGGGCGGCCGCGGCAAGGGCAAGGGCGCCGCTGGCCGCAAGCTGAACGCCTCCGAGCGCGAGCAGATGATTGAAACCCTGACGCGCGAGATGAAATCGGCCGCCTCCCGGCTGGAGTTTGAGCAGGCCGCCTACCTGCGCGACCAGATCCGCCGGCTGCGCGAGGGAAAATAACCCGCGCGCCGGGACGCAGCCACGAAAGGCGCCCGCGGGCAGACGCAAAAGGAGAGAGACAGAGATGAAACCGAAACCAAAGCAGCCCGGGCGAAAGGGGGCGAGCCGCGGCAAGCGGCGCTTCCGCATTGTGGACCCCTGCGCGCTGGCAATCTCGCTGGCCGTGGCCGGACTGATGGGCGGACTGGCGCTGCTGGCCAACCGCAGCGGCTTTGACGAGAGCTGGTACGGCGATGTGCTGACCACGGCCGCCTGCATTATCGGCTTTTTTGCACTGCTCAACATCGGCTATGTGCTGATGGAGGGCATTACGGTGGAAAACGGCGTGGCCTTTCTCGGCGTGGACAGCGAAAAGCAGCCTGTCGGCTTTGCGCTGGACGAGCTGACCGGAATCACGCTGCGGGACGCCGACGGCAATCCCCTGCCCGAGGACCTCGGGCACTGGAGCCATGCGGTGATCTGCTTTTCCCTGCGGGACGGCAGCACACGGGAATACCGCGCCCGCTGGCTGACAAAGAATCAGTACCGGTCCATCCGGGCCTATTTTGAACACAGGAGCCATTGATTCGTATGCCGAAAATGATACAGATCCGCGGCGCGCGGGTCCATAATCTGAAAAACATCGACGTGGATATCCCGCGCGACCGGCTGGTGGTGCTCACCGGCCTGTCCGGCTCGGGCAAATCCTCCCTGGCCTTTGATACCATTTATGCCGAGGGGCACCGCCGCTTTGTCGAATCGCTTTCGTCCTATGCGCGCATGTTCCTGGGACAGCTCGACAAGCCCGACGTCGATTCGATCGAGGGCCTGTCCCCCGCCATTGCCATCGACCAGAAAACCACCTCCAAAAACCCGCGCTCAACCGTGGGAACCGTCACCGAAATCTACGATTATCTCCGCCTGCTGTACGCGCGCATCGGCATCCCGCACTGCCCGGTCTGCGGCAAGGAGATCCGGCAGCAGACCACCGACCAGATCATCGACCGCATCCTCGCCCTGCCCGGGGGCACCCGCTTCCTGATTCTGGCGCCCGTGGTGCGGGCGCAGAAGGGGATGCACGAGAAGGTGCTGGCCGACGCCAAAAAGCGGGGCTACGTCCGGGTGCGGGTGGACGGCAGCATGTACGATCTCTCGGAGCAGATTACGCTGGACAAGAACCGCAAGCACAGCATTGAAATCGTTGTGGACCGGCTGGTCCTGCGGGAGGGCATCGAATCGCGGCTTTCGGACTCGGTGGAAAACGCGCTGGCCGTGGCCGACGGGCACCTGATTGTGCAGACCGCGCCCCGGGAGGGCGAGGGGGAGCCGGAGGAGCTGGAGTTCTCGCAGTCCTATGCCTGCGAGGAGCACAACATCTCGTTCGGCGAGCTGGAGCCGCGCATGTTCTCCTTCAACAGCCCGGTGGGGGCCTGCCCGCACTGCGCGGGACTGGGGGAAATGCAGCGCATTGCGGTGGACCGGCTGATTCCCGACCGCAGGCTGTCGTTGAGCGAGGGGGCCATCAATGTCAACGGCTTCAAGACCCTCGAGGAGGAGAGCTGGAACGGGCCGCTGTTTGCGGCGGTGGGCAAGCGCTTTGGCTTTGACCTGCACACGCCGATTGAACAGCTGACCGACGACCAGTACCAGAAGCTGCTGTACGGCACCGGAGACGAGATTTACGACATCCACCGCTGGTATGCCAAGGAGGAGCACCACCAGAAGGTGAAGTTTGAGGGACTGGTCGCGATGATCGAGGCGCGGGCGCAGACCTGGGGGAACGAGTATTATGACCAGTTCATTGAGGAGGCGCCCTGTCCCGTCTGCCACGGGCAGAGGCTTTCTCCCACGGTGCTCGCGGTGACGGTGGGGGGGCTGAACATTCACCAGTTCTGCTCGCTGTCGGTCGAAAAGGCGCTGGAGTTTGTCAACCGGCTGGAGCTGACCGAGACCGAGCAGGCCATCGCGGCCGAAATTCTCAAGGAGATCCGCGCGCGTCTGGGCTTTCTTGTCAGCGTGGGGCTGGATTACCTCTCGCTGGTCAACAAATCGGGCACCCTGTCGGGCGGCGAGGCGCAGCGCATCCGGCTGGCCACGCAGATCGGCTCCTCGCTGGTGGGCGTGCTGTATATCCTGGACGAGCCGAGCATCGGCCTGCACCAGCGGGACAACTCCAAGCTGATTGCCACGCTCAAGCGGCTGCGCGATCTCGGCAACACCGTGATTGTGGTGGAGCACGACGAGGAGACCATGGAGAGCGCCGATTACCTGATTGACGTGGGGCCGGGCGCCGGGATTCACGGCGGCCGGATTGTGGCGGCGGGAACCCCGCAGGAGGTTATGAACAACCCGGAATCGGTCACCGGAGCCTATCTGGCCGGCCGGCTGCGCATTCCGGTGCCGGCCGTGCGGCGGCCCGGGAACGGCCGGTTCCTGCGCGTCCGGGGCGCGCGGCAGAACAACCTCAAGGGGCTGGACGTGGACATTCCGCTGGGCTGCTTTGTCTGCGTCACCGGGGTGTCCGGCTCGGGCAAATCCTCGCTGGTCAACGGCATCCTCTACCCGGCGCTGGCCGAAAAGCTCAACCGTGCGCTGACCTACCCCGGCAGGTATGACAGCATCGAGGGCATGGAGCACCTGGATAAGGTCATTGCCATCGATCAGAACCCCATCGGGCGCACGCCGCGCTCCAATCCGGCCACCTACACCGGCCTGTTCACCGACATCCGCGAGCTGTTCGCCCAGACCAAGGACGCAAAGGCCAAGGGATTCAAAGCCGGGCGCTTCTCCTTCAATGTCAAGGGCGGCCGCTGCGAGGCCTGCGAGGGCGACGGCGTGAAGTGCATTGAAATGCACTTCCTGCCGGACGTATACGTCACCTGCGACGTGTGCAAGGGCAAGCGCTACAACCGCGACACGCTGGACGTGCACTACAAGGGCAAAAACATTTTTGACGTGCTGGATATGACGGTGGAGGAGGGGCTCGCCTTTTTCGAGGGGCTGCCGGCCATTCAGCGCAAGCTGCAAACCCTGTATGACGTAGGGCTTGGGTATGTGAAGATCGGCCAATCCTCCACTACCCTGTCGGGCGGTGAGGCGCAGCGCGTCAAGCTGGCCACCGAGCTGGCCCGGCGCGATACCGGACGCACCGTTTATATTCTGGACGAGCCGACCACCGGCCTGCACTCGGCCGACGTGGCCAAGCTGCTGGAGGTGCTCCAGCGTCTGGCCGACGGGGGCAACACGGTGCTGGTCATCGAGCACAACCTGGACGTAATCAAAAGCGCCGACTGGATCATCGACCTCGGCCCCGAGGGCGGAGAGCGGGGAGGCACGCTGCTGGCAGCCGGTACGCCCGAGCAGGTAGCCGAGGTGCCGCAGTCCTATACCGGCCAGTACCTGAAAAAGTGGCTGGCCCGGGCAAAGCAGACCCAACCAACGGCCTAAAGGCCGGCCAAGGCCGATCTGAAAAAGAGAAGGCGCAACGCCCTTCCCGCACCGCGCGCCGGCCAAGGCCGGAACTGCTTTGCACACCGTACGCCGCTTATGTTCACCGCTTTTGCCCGATAAATGAAAAGAGCCCTGCCGGGGATGTTCTCCCACGGCAGGGCTTTGTTCATTGCTTCTGCGTGTCGTCCGCGTCGGCCGGCTTTTTCTGTTTGCGCGGGGCCGTCAGGCGGTTCAGCAGCACAATGGTCAGGATAATCACGCCGGTCACCAGAAAGATGCCCAGCATTCCCATGCCCATAATGGGCAGAGTATCCAGCATGGCGTTGAAATCGATGTTCATATCCGGGCCTCCTTATCCGACCAGATTGAGAATCAGACCGCCGGCAATCACCGAGGCAATCTGACCCGAAACGTTAACGCCGATCGAGTGCATCAGCAGGAAGTTCTGGTTGTCCTCCTCCAGCCCCAGCTTGTGCACCACGCGGGCCGACATCGGGAAGGCCGAAATACCGGCCGCGCCGATCATCGGGTTGATCTTTTTGTCCTTCTTCAGGAACAGGTTCAGGAGCTTGGCAAACAACACGCCGCCGGCCGTGTCGATGATGAAGGCGACCAGACCCAGGGCAATAATCATCAGGGTGTCCAGGGTCAAAAACTCGTCCGCCTGCATTTTGGTGGCAATCGTAATGCCAAGCAGCAGGGTAACCAGATTGGCCAGCACCTTCTGCGCACTCTCCGAAAGGTTATCCAGCACGCCGCACTCGCGAATCAAGTTGCCGAACATCAGGAAGCCAATCAGCGCCACGCTGCGCGGCGAAACCAGGCCGGTAATCATGGTGATGACAATCGGGAAGAGGATGCGTGTGGTCTTGGTCACATTTCCGGGCTTGTACGGCATCCGGATGCGGCGTTCCTTTTTGGTGGTAAGCAGCTTGATAACCGGCGGCTGAATGATGGGAACCAACGCCATGTAGGAGTAGGCCGCCACCGTAATGGCTCCCATGTAATCGGTGTCGAAGTAATTGGCCACAAAAATGGAGGTGGGCCCGTCGGCCGCGCCGATGATGGCAATCGAGGCCGCATCGGTGATGTCAAAGCCGAGCAGCGCGGCCAGGCTCAGCGTAAAGAAAATGCCGAACTGCGCCGCCGCCCCGAAAATGAGCAGCTTGGGGTTGGAGAGCAGCGGACCGAAATCAATCATCGCCCCGATGCCCACAAACAGCAGCAGCGGGAAGAGCTCGTTGGCAATGCCCGAGTTGAACAGCACGTCAATGATGCCGACCTCCTCCGCCCCTTCGTAGACCTGCGTCACCGCCCCCGAAAGCGGCAGGTTGACCAGAATGGCGCCAAAGCCCATCGGCAGCAGCAGCGTGGGCTCCATCTGCTTTTTGATGGCAAGGATAATCAGTGTCGCACCGATCACCCACATCACCACCTGCTGCCAGGTGATGTTGCCGAAGTTGGAAAACAGTTCAGCCAAAATGTTTCTCCTTCTCTTTCTGTTTGCTTTCTGTTTGATCTATGAAAAAAGACCTTCAGCAAAACCGGAACGGCTCTGTTGAAAGTCTTGCTGTTTGAGTTTTTGGCGGGCTTTTGCCGGATTGACGCCGAAAAACACGAAATCGCTTTCGCCAGCTACTCCCTTTCATCGCGGTACAGAGGCAACGGACACAAAAAACGGAACAGTACCTTGCAGTACTGTTCCCAATGGCACGGCGTAAGGGATTCGAACCCCCGACCTTTTGGTTCGTAGCCAAACACTCTATCCAGCTGAGCTAACGCCGCATGTCGTACTCATTCGTACCCGTATATCATACCACAACCCAAGCCTTTTGTCAAGAGCTTTTTGCAAAAAAATCCGATTTTTTCAGCGAAAAATCATCCCCACCGTTGGAGAAGACCTTGGAGGGACCCGCCTGTAAAGAGTCCCGCCGTAGGGGAAGACCTTGGAGGGGCCGCCTCTTTCGGAGAGGCAGTCCCCTCCAAGCCTCCCCTTGCGAGAACTTCCCCGGCCGCCGCCCGCCTGTTGAGAAAATTGCCAATGACAGCGCACCGCCGGCGGGCGGCAGCCGGGGAAGCCTTTTTGGGGGAGGTATGCAAAAACAAGAGCATATCGCCATGAAATGCGATTTGCACTGCATATCAGAAAACCGGACAGCCGCCATGGGTTGCCCGGTTTTTGATGGTATGGGTGTATTCACATGTAAAATATGTGATATATAAC
>CALWQR010000049.1 GCA_944383705.1 uncultured Clostridia bacterium | reverse complement strand
CCGATCTGCATCGCATTCAGGCACTCGGGAAAGCCCGCCTCGTCCAGCACCACGCCCAAATCCTCCTTGATGCCGCAAATTCCCTCGCGATTGTCCCTGCCATAGATACGAACCGTTCCGCTCTCTCCCCGGATCATTCCGAGAATGAGCTGAATGGTGGTGCTCTTTCCGGCTCCGTTTTCCCCGACCAGCCCCATAATACAGCCGCTCGGCAGGGTCAGGCTGAGGCGGTCCAGCCGAAAATCCCCATATGTTTTGCTCAGATCCTGAATTTCCAACGCATTCATCTTCACTCCTCCATCATCAGGCAGAACATCTCAATCACGTCCTGCCGGGTCAGGCCGCAGGATGCGGCCAGTCTGCTGATTTTCTGCATGTAGTCCTCAATGGTTTTGAGGTTTTCCTCCCGCAAAAGCTCCACGTTTTTGGGAGCGACAAAGCAGCCCTTGGCGGGCAGCGCGTAAATAAAGCCCTCCCGCTCCAGCTCGTCATACGCCCGCTTGGTGGTGATGACGCTGATGCGCAGATCCTTTGCCAGATTGCGGATGGAAGGCAGCTCCTCGTTCTCCCGCAATTCCCCGCTGATGATCTGGCTCTTGATCTGCGAGTAAATCTGGTCGTAGATCGGCGCGCCGCTTTTGTTGTCAATGAAGAGATTCACATACGCCCCTCCTTGTTCAACTGTATATATACAGTATACACAGTTAATACGATTTTGTCAAGAGGGTTTGCAAAATTTCCAAAAAAAATTTCCCGGCCGGGCATATACCCGGTGCGGGAGAGGGGGATGTAAATGAACGGTGCGCCAAATTCCAATGACACAAAGCATTGCCGGCCGCTTTTTGCATTGCAGCTGCAAATGAAAAAGGCAGTTCCGGCCGGCAGGACTCCTGCCGGCCGGAACTCAGAAGAACCGGTTCTTTTTGAAAAAGATGATTTCCAGTACCACAATGAGGACCGAAGCGGCAATGACCGCGGGGTATCCGTACTGCCATTGCAGCTCGGGCATGTTGGCAAAATTCATGCCGTACCATCCCGTAAGCAGCGTAAGCGGCAGGAACAGCGTGGTTACCACTGTAAGCACCCCCATCACCTTGTTCTGGCGCTCGCTCTGCAATGCCTGGGAAAGCTCCCGCAGCTGCAGGGCGTTCTCGCGCAGCAGATGCACATACCCCTGCAGCTGCTCGCAGCGTTTGGTAAAGTTCTCCCATGGGGGCGCACTCTGCACCGCCGGGAAGCAGGCGGGCAGCTGCATCAGCTCTCCGATTGCCGTGAGCTGCTCGTAATATGCGTTGAGCTCCGAGAGCTTTTGCCGGTACCCGGTCAGGGTCAGGAAAAAATCCCGCTGAACGCTGCGGGGCAGCTGCTCCTCCAGGCGTTCCAGCTCCCGCTCGATATGGGAAAGATAGAGGATGTCATCCTCAATCAGCCGGCCCATCAGCTGCAGCAGCAGCCGATCCGGCGTGTGCAGGTCATGCAGGTGCCCTGCCTGCTTTTCCACCCATTGCCGCAGCTGGCCCGCGTCCCCGATGCAATACAGCGTTTTTTCGGTCAGATAGAAATCAAAGGACAGCCGCTGCGCGCGCCGGCCGCTCTTTTGAGGCACCCGGATTGTCCCCATAACGCCTCCCCTGCCCTGCTCGGCCTTGCAGTAGCGGGCGGAGCCGAGACCGTGCAGCAGCTCCCGGTCATGCGGGAGCCCTCCGCCCCCCTCGCGCAGTTCGCCCGGGGTGGTAATGCACAGCAATGCCTGTGCCTCCTGTCCGTGCGGCGCGGGGCAGAGTCCGCCGCCGGTTGGATCCATGTCATACCCAATCATGCATTTGTCTCCGTTTTCCGCCGGGGCGGTCCCCGGCAAATATTCCTGCAAAACCGGCCTGTGCCGGCTGCCGAGGCAGCCGGCACAGGCCGGTTGAATTATGCGGTCAGATTGACGTTGGCCGTGAGGATGGTCAGCACCAGTACCAGCACCACAAACACGATGGACAGAATCAGAGTCACGCGGGAGCGCAGCCGATCCTTGGTCAGGGTTTTGGTTTTGCCGAAAAAGTTGTCCGCCCCCGAGCTGCCGGCAATGGCGCTGGAAAGCCCGTCCTCCTTGGTGGACTGCATGGCCACCAGAACCGAAATGGCAACGGCCAGGCACATGGCCACAATTCCAAGCACAATCACCCACACGCCGCCCGCGCTGACCAGCATATGCATCAGTTGATTCATTGTTAACCTCCGTACAGTTTCGGCTCCGCCCCGCTCCGGGCGGGCTCTATGGTCTCACTTATATATTTTACCATACTCCGGGCGAAAAAGCAAGAGCTTTTTTCAAATTTCCCGTGAATTTCGCGCAGGATTTTTCCTTTTCGCTCACGCCGGGGGCTCCGGAGCGTGTTTTTGCCGCCAACGCGCCAGCCCCCGGGCCGCGAGCCACAGGGGCAGAGCTCCCAGAATCAGGAACATCAGCACATAGCACAGCACCGACGCCGGCCAGCCGAGCAGCCGCTGCACATCCGAAATGATCCAGAAATAGGTGGGATGATACGGACTCATGTAAAACAGGTTCAGCACACCGGGGGAGTTTGCCGTCAGGGGCTCCAGCGCCACATTGAGCAGGGTTGCCAGCCCCAGCGTACAGACAAACAGGAGCGCTGCCGGCAGATACTCCCGCCGCAGGCCCTGCCGCCAGTCCCCCACGCCCCAGCGCAACGCCACCAGCAGATACGCCCCCAGCGCAATCATCAGGCTGTGCCAGAGCATGGTGTGCAGGCAGAGCGAGAGACGCTCGGGCAGATTGGGATACCCCATAACCAGATAGCCCCCGACCGTGCCGAACAGCGCGAGAAAGGAAAGGCCGGCCGATTTGAGCCGCCCCGGCGGCAGCAGCGGGACCAGCAGGCAGAAATAGATGGGCAGCGAGCAGAACTGAAACGGGAAGACCGAATAATCGTAAAACCCGTTCCCCACAATAAAAAAGCAGTACAGTTGCTTGTAAAGCTCCAGCAGCGCAAAGGTCACGCCGCAGGCGAACACCACGCGGTCGGCCGCTGCGGCCCGGCGTGCGGGCGGCGTCCGCCAGGCCAGCACGGCTGCCCCGGCCGCCAGCAGCAGGCAAAAGCCCAGCGAGGCCAGATGGAACCCGCCGAAGGCCCGGGGGCGCGGGGAGAGCAGCCGGTCGGTCAGGGCAAGCAGCCCGCGCAGCCAGCCGGCCCGGCCCGCCCGTAGCAAAAGCGCCGCCGCGGCGCTCAGCAGCGCAAGACCCAGCAGGACGCCCGCACGCACCAGGCGCCGGCGCGCCTCGGCAGACAGCCGCATTTGTCCTCCCCCCTTCCTCCGGGCGCCCCGCCTTGCCGCGCGGGCAGCCCTTATTTCAGCTCCACAACGGTTACGCCACCGTCCCCCTCCCCGTATTGCCCGAGGCGGAAGGAGGCCACGCGCGCATCCTTTTTCAGATGCTGCCAGATGGCGTTTTTCAGCGCGCCGGTGCCCTTGCCGTGAATCAGCCGCACCTTGGTAAAGCCGGCCACCGTGGCCTCGTCCAGGTATTTGTCCACTGCCTGCCAGCCCTCGTCGCCCATCAGGCCGCGCAGATCGATCTCATCCCGGAAATCCCGGTTGACCTGCAGCCGGTAGCCCGAGGCCGGGGAGGCGCCCTCCGCACGGATGACCTGCGCCTCGTCCTCCAGCAGCTGCAGGTTTTGCAGCTTGGTGCGGGTGTTGAGAATGCCCGCCTGCACCAGCACCGTGCCACTGCGGTCGGGCGGCTCCAGCACCACGCCTTCCTTGTCGATGTTCACAAGGTACACCCGGTCTCCCTTCCGCAGCGGCCGGGGGAGCACGTAACGGGCGTTTTTGCGCTCCTCCACCGGGTTGACCGCATCGGCGTTGCGGCGCAGCTCGGCGCGGACCGCGCGCCGGGCCTCCTCCAGCCCCTCGCGCGCACGTCCGGCCGCCTCGGCCTTTTTCGCCTTTTCCAGCTGTGCAAAGATGAACTCGCTGGAGGCCCTTGCGCTGTCCAGCATCTGCTGGGCGCGCCGGCGGTTCTGCTCAATCTCCCGCCCGGCCTCGGCCCGGAGGCGGGCCAGCTCCTCCTCGGTCTGCTTTGCCTTCTGCTCGTACTCGGCCCGCAGCCGCTCGGCCTCGGCCCGGTTGCGGTCTGCCTCCAGCCGGGCGGCCTCCAGCCGGCCCAGCGTCTCCTCAAACTGCCTGTGGTCGCTGTCAATGTGCTGCCGGGCCAGCGCAATGACCGGCTCGGGCAGCCCCAGACGCGCCGAAATGGCAAAGGCGTTGGACTTGCCGGGGGTGCCGATGAGCAGCCGGTAGGTCGGCCGCAGGGTTGTCACATCGAACTCACAGGAGGCGTTGAGCACGCCGGGGGTATTGAGCGCAAAGGTTTTGAGCTCGGTGTAGTGCGTGGTGGCCGCGCACAGAGCCCCTGCCGCCCGCACCGACTCGATGATGGCAACCGCCAGCGCCGCGCCCTCGACCGGGTCGGTCCCGGCCCCCAGCTCGTCAAACAGGCAGAGCGAGCTGTCGTCCACCTCTCGCAGGATTGAGACGATGTTGACCATGTGCGAGGAAAAGGTGGAGAGCGATTGCTCGATGCTCTGCTCGTCCCCCAGGTCCACCAGAATCTTGCCGAACACCCGCACAGACGATTCGGGGTCGGCCGGAATGTGCAGCCCTGCCTGCGCCATCAGCGAAAACAACCCCAGCGTCTTCAGCGCAACGGTTTTGCCCCCGGTGTTGGGACCGGTGATGATGAGGGTGTCGCAGTCGCCCCCCAGGCGGATGTCGGTCGGCACCACCCGCGTTTTGTCAATCAGCGGGTGGCGCGCACGGCGCAGATCGGTCACGCCGTTCTCCGAGAGGACGGGCGCGCAGCCCCGCATCCGCGCCGAGAGCTCCCCGCAGGCAAACGCAAAGGCCAGCGCGGTCAGATTGTAATAGTTGAGGCGCAGCGATTCGGATACCGCGCTGACGTCGGCCGACAGCGCAAACAGAATGCGCTCGATTTCGTGCTCCTCCCTGCCCTGCAGCATCCGCAGCCCGTTGTTTGCCTCCACCACCGCCATCGGCTCGATGAACAGCGTGGCGCCCGAGGAGGAGGTGTCATGCACCAGTCCCTTGACCTCGTTTTTGCATTCGGCGCGCACCGGCAGCACATAGCGCCCGTTGCGCGTGGTAATCAGGTTGTCCTGCAGCACCCGGGAATAGGCGCCGCTGATATAGTGCTGCAGGGTCTCCCGGATGCGGTTGTTGGTCTCGCGGATTTTGCGGCGGATGTCGGCCAGCTCCCGGCTGGCCTCGTCGGCAATCGTGTCCTCCGACAGGATGGAGCGGGTAATCTTCTCCTCCAGCGCGCGGCCCGGCAGCAGCCGCCCGAAAATCTCGTCCAGCGCGGTGGGAAAGGTGCGGTTGAGCCGGTTGTAGTCCTGCAGCTGCCGTGCCGCGCGCAGCACGTCTGCAATCTCCAGCAGCTCGCGCGCGGTGAGCATGGCCCCCTTTTCGGCCCGCTCGCAGGCCGCGCTGACATCCCGCACATGGCCGAAGGGGGGCATCCCCTTGACCTCGGTCAGCCGGCGCGCGTCGGTGGTGCGGGCCAGCCGGCGGGCAATTTCCACGCGGTCGTCCGTGGGCGTCAGGCAGAGTGCCAGATGCTTTGCCCCCTCGGTCGGGGCGCACTCGGCCAGCATGGCAAGAATTTTGTCAAACTCCAGAGTGGTCAGGGTTTTATTGGAAAAGCTCATGTCGGTTTCCTTTGGGCGGACGCTCCCGGCGCCCGCAGATTGTGATAGAATTGCAGCGAATCAAAGCCATGCCCGATGTGGGAGAGCAGGTAGAGTTCGCACAGGCGGGAAAACTGCCTCCGCTCCTCGGGGTCGTGCAGCTCGAATGAAAGCAACCGTTCCAGCGGCGCACCGGCGCAGTAGCGGAAGGCGGCAAGCACCGCCGGGGACATCAGCGCGATGATTTCGGCCTCCCGCAAATCCTCGCCGGCCGGCGGGCGCGGAACCGCGCCGCGCGCCGCGCGGCACTCCCGGCAGATCAGCGCGCCGTTCATCACGTCCAGACAAAAAAGGTCGGATTCGGCCCGGCCGCAGAAGGCGCAGCCCGACAGATCCGGCGCGTATCCCGAGAGCACGGCGGCGCGCAGCTCAAAGGCCCCCTTGACCAGCTCCTGCGGGCGCAGGTCCCGGCTGACCGCGTGCAGGGCGTTGAGCAGCAGGCGCAGCATGTCCCCCGCCTCCTCGCCCTCGTCGGTCAGCTCGGCCGTCAGGTCGCACAGATAGGCCGCAAGGTTGAGCCGGTCGATGTCGGCCGAGAGCGCGTAAAAGGGCTCGATCACGCTCCCTCCCTTGAGAATGTTCATGCTCCCCTTGCGGTAAAACTCATAATTGCCGTAGGTGTACATCTGGCTGACGGCCGACTGCGTACTGTGCAGGGAGTGGCTGCCCTTGGCCAGCAGCGGGATGCGCCCCCTCGCCGCCGTCAGCAGCGAAAGATAACGGCTGCCGTTGCCCATATCCCGCACACGCACCACAATGCCGTCGGCCGACTCATGCACCGGCATGGCTGCCCCTCCTTTCCGCGTCAGCCCTCACCGTAGCCAAAGCCCCGCACGTCCTGCGCGCGCTCCCGCCAGTTTTCGCGCACCCGCACCCACAGGTTCAGGTACACCTTGGTACCCAGCAGCCGCTCCAGGTCCTCGCGGGCATAGCTGCCGATGCGCTTGAGGGTTTCCCCGTTCTTCCCCACCAGAATCCCCTTGTGGGACTGTTTTTCGCAGTAGATTTCGGCGCGGATCGAGGTGAGCTGCGGCTCCTCGGTATAGTCCTCAATCGTCACCGCAATGCCGTGCGGCACCTCGCGGTCCACCGTGCGCAGGATCTTCTCGCGGATAATTTCGGCCGCCATCTGCCGTGCCGACTGGTCGGTCATCATATCCCCGTCAAAAATCCACTCCCCCTCGTGCAGCAGCTGCGCGCACTCGGCCAGCAGCTCGTCCACCCCCCGGCCGCTTTTGGCGCAGACCGGGACCACGGCGGCAAAGGAATGCAGCGCGGCATAGGCGGCAATGGTGCGGGCCAGCCGCTCCCGCCGGACGCGGTCGGTTTTGTTCAGGGCAAGAATCGCCGGCAGCTCCGCCCGGCCGAAGGCGGCCATCAGGTCGCGCTCGGTCTGCCCCGGGTCAAAGCCCGCGTCGGCCACCAGAATGGCCCCGTCGCAGTCGTTCACGGCGCTGCGCGCCGTGCGCACCATATACTCGCCCAGGGGGTTTCGGCCCTCAAAAATGCCGGGCGTGTCCACAAATACGTACTGGTCCTCCCCCTCGGTGCGGATGCCCAGGACCCGCCCGCGTGTGGTCTGCGGCTTGGGGGAGACAATGGCCACCTTCTCCCCCACCATGCGGTTGACCAGCGTGGACTTGCCCACGTTCGGCCGGCCCATCACCGCCAGAAAGCCTGTTCGTTTCATCGTTCCGCTCCTTTCCGTCCGGTCTCAGTCCCCGTGTGCCGCCAGAAAAGCGTCCACGTCCCCGGTCATCACATCCACCTCTTCGCCGCTGTCAACGTGGGTCAGCGTGCAGACCTGCACCCGCTGCTCGCCCGACGGGGAAACCGCCATGAGCAGATACGGGCCGAAGGAAATCGTGCAAATGGTGAAATTTTCGCTGTTGCTGACCGTGTGGGCAAAGCCCTCCAGGTCTGCCAGCCGCAGGTTCTCCCCGCGCTCCGAGAGCCGCAGGACGTCGGCCACGGTCATCTCCGCGCCCGCCACCTCGCCCGCGGGGTTTTTCTGCTTTCGCAGCCAGAAGATGTTCACCGGGCCAATCAGAATCAGCAGCACGGCCAGACAGATGACAAACGTGATGACCTTGACATTCCGGGATGCAAAGCCCTCGGGGGTTTCCTCGCGGATTTCTTCCTTCTGCCGCTGGGTCAGCTGCCGCGCGGCCTCGGCCTCCCGCTCGGCGCGGGGGCGGTATTTCCAGTCTGCCATGGCGCCTCCCTCAGCTCTTGCCGGCGGTGACCGCCAGCCCCATCCGCTCAAGAATTGCGGTCTGCCGCCGCCGCATGTCGGCCTCGTCCGCCTCGCCGGTCTCGTGGTCGTAGCCCAGCAGGTGCAGCATGGCGTGCACGCAAAGGAAGGCCACCTCCCGTTCGGGGCTGTGGCCGTATTCGGCGGCCTGCAGCCCTGCCTGCTCCAGCGAAATCACGATGTCCCCCAGCATTCCCACCAGCTCGTCCACCGGGGGCTCGTCCTGCTCGCCGCTGTAATCGAACAGCGGGAAGGACAGGACGTCCGTGGCGCGGTCCACCTGCCGGAAGCGGCGGTTCAGCTCCCGGATCTGCGCGTTGTCGGTCAGGGTCACCGACACCTCGGCCGGATTGCGGTACTGCTCGTAATCCAGCGTCTCCCTGATGGCGCGGCGGATCAGCATTTTCAGCCGGTAGGTCACCGGAACCAGGTCCTGCCGGTTTTCAAAATCCACTCTCAGACTGCATTCGTTTTGCTTCATGACAAGGTCTCCTCTCAGTTCTGTCCGCCCGGGCCTCCCTTGCGTTCGGCGCGGTAATGCCGGGCTGTTTTTTTCTCGTTCTCCCGCCGGGCCTGCTCCCGGTCGTATTTTTCATACGCCTGAATGATTTTCTGCACCAGCCGGTGGCGCACCACATCCCGTTCGGTGAAATAGTGAATGCCGATGTCCTCAATGCCGGCAAGGATTTTGACCGCCGCCGAAAGCCCGCTCTTCTGCCCGCGGGGCAGGTCGGTCTGGGTCAGGTCCCCCGTCACCACCGCCTTGGAGCGGAAGCCGAGGCGGGTCAGGAACATCTTCATCTGCTCGGGCGTGGCGTTCTGCGCCTCGTCCAGGATGATAAAGGAATCGTCCAGCGTGCGCCCGCGCATGTATGCCAGCGGGGCGATTTCAATCGTGCCCTTTTCCACCAGCTTCTGGTAGTTCTCGGTGCCCATCATCTCGTACAGCGCGTCGTACAGCGGGCGGAGGTATGGGTCGATTTTGCTTTGCAGGTCGCCGGGCAGAAAGCCCAGCTTTTCGCCGGCCTCAATGGCCGGGCGGGTGAGAATGATGCGGCTGACCTGCTTTTCGCGCAGGGCGCGCACCGCCATGGCCACCGCCAGAAAGGTTTTGCCGGTACCGGCCGGCCCCACCCCCAGCACCACCGTGTTGCGGCGGATGGATTCGACATACTGCTGCTGCCCCAGGGTCTTGGCCTTGATGGGGCGGCCCTTGGTGGTGACGCAGATGCACTCGTCGCCCAGCGACTTCAGCTCGGCCCCCTGCCCGGCCGACACCATGTCGATGGCGTACTGCACGGTCTGGTCCGAAAGCTGATCCACCTTGCCCGAGAGCCCGTGCAGGTACGAAATGCACTGCGCCGCGGCCGTCACCCCGGCGGGGTCCTCCCCCTCGATGACAATCGAATCCCCCGCCTCCCCGGCGCGGTTGCGCACGGTCACCCCGAACCGGTCCTCAATCATCCGGGCGTTGCCGTCATAGCTGCCGAAGATTTTTGCGGTGGCGTCGGGAGTCTCCATGGAAATGATTTTGCGATTCATGCTCTTCCTTTCCCTGCGGGCGTCATGGTTCTGTCACAATCTCGAACTCGGACTGTACGGCGATGTTCTCGATGCACAGCACGGTGCAGTCCAGAATCAGGGCGTCGTCGGTCAGCGTGGTGCGGATGTCCTTGCGCAGCAGCTGCGTGTCGTCCGAAAGACCGCCCAGCTCCCGCGCAAGCTGCTCATAGGCCAGCTCCAGCGCGGCCTCGGGCGTCCGCCGGGCCGGGACCTCCTCGTAGTAGCGCAGGGTCTGGCTGGTCACCGAAAACGGGAGATTGTGCAGGCCGAAGCCCGCCAGGCTGTTTACTGTTTCTATTATATCACACGGACCCCGGTCATTTCCAGTACTTTTGTAAATTTTCAGAGAATTTTGAAAAAAATTCAGACAAATGTCCCCCTGCGCGCTCCCGGTGTAGCGTTTTTCGATGTAGGAAAGCGGGATTTCGATGCGGTAGCTGTGCTCGGTGCGGGCCAGAATCCGCCCCGCCGCGCGGGTATAGCGGAAGCCGACGGTCTGGCTGTCGTAAATGCCGCTGACCAGCAGCTCCCCCGCGCGCACCGCCTGCCCGATGCTCACCACGCAGTCCCCGCGGAAGAGCTCGATCAGCTCGATCTGCCCGTCCCGGGCCGCAACCAGATTGGCGGGCTTTGCCGGCTCCTCCTGCGGCCGGGCAACTCTCTCCACCACCTGCACCTCGGCCACCGTGCCGCTGATGTTGACCGAAATCCACGCCAGCCGGTCGGAGCGCAGCAGCACCCGGTTTTCCAGCTCTCCGGCGCGGAAATCCGGCAGATAGCTCCCCACCCCAAAGCCGCATTCGGCCAGCTCCTGCTTCACCTCGGCGGCGGTCATCTCCCGGTTTCCCGTCACGCGCACATCCCATACATAACGGCCCGAGAGCACCATCAGCGCCAGCGCGCAGAGCGTGCCCAGCATCAGCCCGGCGCGCCGCCGGCGTGCCCAGAGCTGCATGGGAAGCCCGCCGCTGCGCAGGACCGTGACCGGAATGCCCCGCGCACCGCCCAGGCGGCAGAGCCTGTGCGCCGTGGGCAGCGTGCAGGAAAACCGGACGCCGCCGTCCGGCAGGACCGCAAAGCCGGAGTAGCCGGCGCTTTGCTCCAGGCAGAGGTTGAGCAGCGCGGCGGCGTGGGCGGCGTCGGTCCCCAGTGTACGGTAGCCCAGCAGCCATAAAATCGGATTCATCAACGGCTTTCCTCCTGTTCCGGGAGCTGATATTCCACCGAGCGGATACGCCCCTTGAGCGTGGTGCATCCTCCCGAGAAGGCGCTGCACCCGAGCTGCTCGCCGGTGACGCGGAGCTGCCGCGTTTTGAGCTGCAGGCGGATCTCGGTCGGGGAATACGCCAGTATCCTGCGGCAGCCCTGCACGGTCATGCGCCGCTCGCCGTACAGCACCACCAGCTCGCCGCCGAAGAGCAGCTCCGCGAGCGGGGGACGGCGGGCCGGGGCGCTTGTTCGCAGTTTCATTCCAGGCTCCTTTCCGACGGCATAAATTGCCGCCGCGGTGAGTAAATTGTGATAGACGCCCGGCCAGGCCGGCGTGCCGCCCGCCGCGCGGGCCGCAATCCATATGTATGCAGAACAGGAGGGCAGCATGACTACACACCCGCACACGGTCCGGCAGCGGGCCGGATTCCGCTCCCTGACGCCCGGACAGCTCTGCTTCGGCCTGTTCAGCATATTCTGCCTGCTGCTGATTCTGCGCAACTCCGACACCGCCATCGACTACATGAACCGCGGGCTGCGGTTGTGCGCGAAGACCGTCATCCCCTCCCTGTTCCCGTTCATGGTCATCTCCGAGCTGATTGTGTCGGGCGGGGTCGGCGAGGTCGTGTTCCGCCCGTTCGCCCCGCTCTTCCGCCGGCTGTTCCGCATTCCGGAGGCGGGCTGCTGCGCCGTGATGCTGGGGATGCTGTGCGGCTTTCCGGTCGGGGCCAGGAGCGCCGCGGCGGCGCTGGACCAGGGCCGGCTGACGCGGGAGGAGGCCGAGCGGGTGCTCACCTTTTCCAACAACCCCTCCTCCGCCTTTCTCATCAATGCGGTCGGGGTTTCGCTGTGGGGCAGCCGGGCCTTTGGAGTGGCGCTGTATGCGGTGGTGCTGACCAGCCAGCTGCTGACCGGGCTGCTCTTCGCACACCTGCCACGCCGGGCGGAGGCCGGAGCGGAGCTGCCGGCGCCCTCGCCCCCGGTCCGGGCCCGCACGGGGGCGGCCTTTTTCACCGGAGCGGTGCGCTCGGCCTGCGCCGGGATGCTGCTGGTGTGCGCCTATGTCATTTTCTTCTCGGCCCTGTGCGGCACCCTGAACCTGCTGCTGGACGCCCTGCGGCTGCCCGCGGCGGCGGAGGCGACGGTGTTCTGCCTGTTTGAGCTCTCGGGCGGTATGAGCGCCGCAGCGGCCCTGCAGACGCCGCTGCCCGCCGCCCTGCTCTGCGCCTTTGCGGCCGGCTGGTCGGGCCTATCGGTGCACTGCCAGATTCTGTCGGTCTGCGACGGACGCGGGCTGCGCTTCCGCTCCTATTTTCTTGCCAAGCTGCTGCAAAGCCTGCTGTGCGTCCTGCTGCTGGGCGGGCTGCTGACCGCCTGTCCCGGCCTTATGCTCCCGGGCCGGACGGTCTGAAGGCCGAACGGCGGGGCTCCCCGGCACAGGACCCTGTGCGAAAAATGCGGCAGCGGACGCTCAGGAGGGCCGCGCCTTTTTCCAGTTGGCCGGGCTGACGCCAAAGCGCCGCTTGAACATTTTGGAGAACAGGAAAACATCCCCGTATCCGCACCGCTCTGCCGTCTCCCCCACCGGCAAGCCCTGAGCCAGGCAGCGCTGCGCCTCGGCCATGCGCACCGAAATGAGGTATTCCTGGATGGTCTGCCCGGTTTTCTCACGGAACAGCCGGGTCAGATACCGCCGGTCCAGGTGCAGCTGCGCGGCAATTTCCCCGACCCGGATCTGCGTCATATAGCCCGCGTCCACGTAATCCTGCACCCTCTGCACGTAGTCTGCCCGCCGGGGCGCCGTGCCGAACAGCTCGGCATACAGGCGGAACAGCCGGGACGCCACACGGTACTCGGCCGCGCCCTGCCCGCCGTCCTCGGGGGAAAAGCAGGCAACCAGCCCGGCCGGCAGCGGGAACACCGGGGGCAGCGAGGCAAAGGCGGCCGAGAGCGTCCCGTCAAACCCCACCCAGCGGTAGCTCCAGGGGTCCTGCCGGTCGGCCCGGTACAGGGTCAGCTCCCCCGGCAGAATGCGGAAAACCTCGCCCGGCCCCACCGTGTAGGTGACGCCGCCGGTCTGAAAAATGCCCTGTCCGCTCACCACGTAATGCAGCAGCGTATACGGCCGCACGGCCGGGCCGAACGAATGCCCGGGCGCGCAGTCCTCCGCCCCGACGGTCAGGGGGTTGAGGTCCTGCAGGTGCCGGTTGGTCAGCATGGGGTTGAATGTGCGCATAAAAAACCGCCTTTCTTTGCAATGTAGTTCCATTATAACATATTTTGTTCCCTGTTGCAATGGATTTTTTGAAAAAAAAGGAGTATGATATTAACAACCCGGGCGGGACCGGCTCAGGCCGCCCCAATTATGGCCCGTAAAAAAGGAGCACAGGGAGCAATGAAAATTACCTTTATGGGTGCGGGGAGCACCGTCTTCTCCAAAAACGTCCTTGGGGACACCATGCTGTGCGATGCGTTCCACGACATGGAAATCGCACTTTATGACATAGACGAGCACCGGCTGGAGGAATCCTTTCTGCTGATTCAGAAAATGAACGATTCGATCAACGCGGGCCGGGCCACCGTCAAAAAGTATCTCGGTGTGGAGCAGCGCCGGGAGGCGCTGCGCAAGGCCGACTTTGTGGTCAACGCCATTCAGGTCGGGCTTTATGACCCCTGCACCATCATCGATTTTGAGGTGCCGAAGAAATACGGCCTGCGCCAGACCATTGCCGACACGCTGGGCATCGGCGGCATCTTCCGCGCGCTGCGCACCATTTATGTGCTGAAAAACTTTGCCCGCGACATTGAGGACGTCTGCCCCGACGCCTGGTTCCTCAACTACACCAACCCCATGGCCATGCTCTCGGGATACATGCAGCTGCACACCGGCGTGAAAACCGTCGGTCTCTGTCACAGCGTGCAGGTCTGCGTCAGCAGCCTGTTCAAGCATCTGGATATGAACGAGTACCTGGACGGCTGCCACTCCAAAATCGCCGGCATCAATCACATGGCATGGCTGCTGGAGATTACCGACCGCAACGGCAACGACCTCTACCCCGAAATCCGCCGCCGCGCCCGGGAAAAGAACCGCACCGAAAAGCACAGCGATATGGTGCGCTTTGACTACATCGACAAGCTGGGCTACTACTGCACCGAGAGCAGCGAGCACAACGCCGAGTACAACCCCTTTTATCTCAAGGCCGGCCGGGACGACCTGGTGGAAAAATTCAACATCCCGCTGGACGAGTACCCCCGCCGCTGCATCGATCAGATCAGCAAGTGGGAGAAGCAGTACAAGAGCCTGATGGCCGGCGGCGCCGTGGAGCACACCCGCTCCCGCGAGTATGCCTCGCATATCATGGAGGCCATTGCCACCGACAAGCCCTATAAAATCGGCGGAAATGTGCTCAACAAGGGCCTGATCCCCAACCTGCCCTACAACGCCTGCGTGGAGGTCCCCTGCCTGGTGGACGGCAACGGCGTGACCCCGACCTACGTCGGTGAGCTGCCAATGCAGCTGGCCGCGATGAATTCCTCCAACATCTGGCCCCAGATGCTGACCGTGGAGGCCGCATATACCGGCAACCGCGATATGATTTACCAGGCCGCTATGATGGATCCCCACACCGGCGCTCAGCTCTCTACCGACGAAATTGTCTCTCTCTGCAATGACCTCATCGAAGCCCACACCAACGCCGGCTATCCTGTGCTCTGAGGGAAAG
>CALWQR010000048.1 GCA_944383705.1 uncultured Clostridia bacterium | reverse complement strand
CTTTCCCTACGCTTTTCAACGGCTCCTTACAATTTCATCAGATTTTTTCTACCCCAACTATTGACAAAGAGCCTTCTATCCTCCCATAAAAGAAATTCCCCGGCGCGGGCCCCCGGGTGTACCGTATTTGCAATACAGGATACGAAAATCGGGGGCCCGCGCCGGGGAAGGTCTCGCCGGGGGGCCGAGGGACCGGCCTCTCCGAAAGGCTTCACCGGGTGGGACGGACCGGGTAAATCCGAAGCAGATTTTTCGTCAGGCGAGAAAGCCGTTGATGGCAATAGTTGACCCTATTGCCGAGACGGCTTACGACGCATGACGGAAAAGATGCAAGAAGTTGCCCGGTCTGTACCGCCCGGGGGGAGCCTTCCTAGGCCGGGCCCTCCAAGGTCTTCTCCATCGGCAAGAAGAGCGAAGCGGCGTTTTGGGCGGTTTGGTTGGCGGCCTGTTGGGGGGTACAGTTCCAGATTTCGGACAAAGCGGAAACGGTATAGCACAGATATCCGGAGTGGTTGAGCCGGCCGCGCATCGGGTGAGGAGCCAGGTATGGGGCATCGGTTTCCACCAGCAGGCGGTCGCGCGGGACAGCCTGTGCGGCCTCACGGACGCGGGAAGCGTTGCGGAAGGTCAGCGTTCCCGAAAACGAAAGATACCACCCCCGGCGGGTCAGCTCCCGCGCCATTTCGGCGCTCCCGCTGTAGCTGTGAAACACCCCGCGCACGCCGGGGTGCCGCAGAACCGCTTCAAAGCAGTCGCCATGCGCCTCCCGGTCATGCACGATCACGGGCAGATCGAGCTCACGCGCCATGCAAAGCTGGGCCTCGAAAAAGGCCAGCTCTTTTGCCCTGTCCAAAGTGATCTCCCCATAGTTGGCGTAATGGTAATCCAGCCCGATCTCCCCGAGCGCCACAATCTTATCCCGCCGGCGGCTTTCCGGCGTGCCCAGCAGCGCTCGCAGCTCTCCGAGAGCCGCTTCCACATCTGCCTCATAATGGCAGTCCTCGGGATGAATTCCGACCGCCGCATACATCCCCTCATACGCGGCGGCCTGCTGCACCGCCAGACGGGAATTGCGGCAGTTGGTGCCCACGTTGAGAATGCGGCTGACCGGATCGGGCAGAATGCCGCGCAGGATGGCGTCCGCCCCGCCCTCGGCCTCCCGCTCAAAGCGGGCGTCAAAATAATGCGCGTGGCTGTCAAACAGCCCGTGCAACGCCGTGTCCGGGTTCATTGCCGCACCTCCCTGCCCTCCAGCTCGGGCTTGACCGTGCGCCGGAACAGCAGGTCCAGCTCCTCCCGCGCGTCTCTCCCGCGGTACAGCACCCGCCACACCGCGTCACAAATCGGGAGTTCCACACCGCATTGTCTCTCCAGCGCCTGCAGCGCGGCCGCCGTGTAGTAGCCCTCCGCCAGCGCCTCATACGGCCTTCCGGTGACAAAGCATTCCCCAAAGGCGCGATTGTGGGAGTGCGGGGAGAAAAGCGTCGCCTCGTAATCGCCGAGATGGCAAAGGCCGTAGGCCGAGAACGGATTCCCGCCCATCGCCGCGATCAGCCGGGAGATCTCCCGGGTTCCCCGGCTCATCAGGGCCCCCTTCAAGGTGCCCAGGCGCAGCCCGTCCAAAAATCCAGCCGCAATGCCGATGACATTTTTGGAGGCGGCCCCAATCTCGTTCCCGATCAGATCCTGCCCGTAATAAAACCGGATCAGCTCTCCCGAAAACGCATCCACCAGCCGGTGCTTGAGCGCATCGCTGCGGCTGTCAATGACCATGCAGTTGGGCACCCCGGCGTAAAACTCCTGCACATGCCCCGGCCCCAGCCACACGGCCACCCCGTTTGAGGGGTGCGTGGCCTCTTCGGCAATCTGCGACAGCCGCTTGCCGCTCTCCACCTCAAGCCCCTTCATGCACAGCACAAACGCACGGCCGCGCAGCTCCAGCGGCGCAAGCTCCCCCATCAGCCCCCGCAGGGACTGCGAGGGCACCGAGAGAATGAAGACCTCCGCCCCGGCCGCCGCCTCGGGCAGGCAGGTGGACAGCCCGACCGACGCCGGCAGGGTCAGCAGACCGTTGCTCCGCGAGGAACGAAACGCCCGCATATGCGCCGAGCCGGCCCGGCCGTACAGCGTGACGCGGTGGCCGAGCCGGTCCAGATACCATGCGATCAGCGACCCCCAACGGCCGCAGCCAATGACTGTAATGTTCATCCGCCCAATTCCCAAATCCTTATTCCAGAATAAATCCCTTGCCCATTGAGCAGTTGGCGCTCAAAGCTCCGCGGCAAAGCCGCGCAGATGCTCCAGTCCGCGCCGGATGCCCTCGATGCAGGGCTCGGCTCCCTCGTATTCCACCGTGACGTATCCGTCGTACCCCGCTTTGCGCAGGATGGCAAGGCACTGCCGGACCGGGACAATTCCCTCTCCGATGATCGTGCCCCGGATGCGGTTGGCGCCTCTGGTGACGATGCCCCCTTCGGTGCAAGGAAGAAAATCCTTGGCGTGCACATGGATTGCGTAGGGAGCCAGCCGGGATACTGCCGTGACCGGGCTTTCGTCCACGCAAAGAAAATTGCCCATGTCCACCAGCAGCCCGTAGTTCTCATGCGATACCGCGTTGAACAGCCGCTCCATCCGGTCGCTGTCCTGGGCCAGCATCCCGTGGTTTTCGCTGCAGGTGCGGACGCCGCGGGACGCGGCGTATTCGGCAACCCGCCGTGTGCTCTCGGCCAGCTGGGGCAGCATCCGGTCAAAGCTGCGGCCGTTGCCCTGCCCGGTCAGCCGCCAGCACACATCGTGCCGCAGGACCGGCGCGCCAAGCAGCACGGCAACATCCACCTGCCGGCAGAGCCGCTCAACCTCGGCCTCGCGCGCCGCGGGGTCCTCGCGGTACAGGTCGGCGCTCACGGTATAGGCGCAGATTGCCATTCCCAGGCGCTCCGCCTCCTCGCGCAGCGCCGCGGCTCCGGCGCAGCGCTCCTCCTGGGTATCCCCGGCAAGATCGGTAAATTCGATGGCGTCAAACCCCAGCCCGGCAGCCTTGGATATGCAGCCAAGCGGCGTCAGCTCCCCGCTTTTCAGCAGCTGGCTGAAGGAATAAGAGCTTACGGAAAATTTCATGTCTGCCTCCTGTATCATGTGGCGGGGGCTGCCGGAATTCTGCGCGGCAGCCCCCGTGAATCTGTTTTTCTCCGGTTCTCCGGCGGACGTATCCCCGGCAATGTGCCGGCAACGCCTGCCGCCTGCACGGGCCGTTTACCGAACCCGCTCGCCCAGCGGGGTATCGTCGGCCAGGAATACCACGCGCACGGTATCCTCTCCCGACGCCAGCACCATGCCGTTCGACTCCACACCGCACAGGGTGGCCGGCTTGAGATTGGCAACCACAATCAGCTTCCGGCCGATCAGGTCCTCGGGGCGGTACCACTTGGCAATGCCCGAGACCACCTGCCGCCGCTCATAGCCGAGGTCGAGCTGCAGACGGAGCAGCTTTTTGGCCTTCGGCACCGGCTCGCAGGCCACCACCTTTGCGGTGCGCAGCTCCACCTTCATAAAATCGTCGATGCCGATCATGGCGCAGCCCTCCGGCCGCTCGGCCGGCTGCTCCTTTGCCTCGGCCTCAAGCGCGGCCTGCCGCTCGGCCGCAAAGGCCGCCAGTTCCTTTTCCTCATCCACCCGGGCAAACAGCACCCGGGAATCCCCGACCCGGCTGCCGGGCTCCAGAGCGCCGAAGCATCCGGCGTCCCCGAGCGAATCAAAGCCGGTTTGCCCGGTTGCCAGCTCGGAGAGAATCTCCTCCGCCGTGGCGGGAATGAAGGGCCTGAGCATCACGGCTCCCCAGCGGATGGCCTCCATCAGGTTGTAAAGCACGGTGCCCAGCCGGGCGCGCTGCGCTTCATCCTTTGCCAGCACCCACGGGGTGGTTTCATCGATATATTTGTTGGCGCGGCTGAGCATCTCAAATACGCCGCCCAGCGCGTCGGACACGCGATAACCGTCCATGCAGGCGCGCAGATTGGCATACGCGGCGGCGCAGGCCTCCTTCAGCTCGCGGTCGGTTCCCTCCTCCGCGCCGGGTGAGGGAATGATCTGCCCGAAATACTTCTTTTCCATATCCAGCGTGCGCTTGACCAGATTGCCGAGGTTGTTGACCAGATCGGTGTTGTAGCGCTTGATGACCGACTCGAAGGTGATGGAGCCGTCGGCCGCATATGGCATTTCGGAGAGCGCATAGTAGCGCACGCCGTCCACCGTGAAGTGCTGCGCCAGCTGGTCGGCATAGATGACGTTGCCCTTGGATTTGGACATTTTATCGGTTCCGAAGTTGAACCACGGGTGGCCGAACACCTTTTTGGGCAGCGGCAGCCCCAGTGCCATCAGGAAAATCGGCCAATAGATGGTGTGGAAGCGCAGGATGTCCTTGCCGATGATGTGCACGTCGGCCGGCCACCATTTCCGGAATTGCTCGCTCTGCTCCTCATAGCTCTTGTCGGGATCGTAGCCCAGCGCAGTGATATAATTGCTCAGCGCATCCAGCCAGACGTAAATCACGTGGCGGTCGTCAAAATCCACCGGGATGCCCCAGCGGAAGGAGGAGCGCGAGACGCAAAGATCCTGCAGCCCCGCCTTGAGGAAGTTGTTGACCATCTCCTTTTTGCGCAGCTCGGGCTGGATAAAATCGGGGTGCGCGTCGATATACTCCATCAGCCGGTCTGCGTACTTGCTCATCCGGAAGAAATACGCCTCCTCCTTGGCCTGCGTGAGCGGACGGCCGCAGTCCGGGCATTTGCCGTCGGCCGCCTGCGTGGCCGTAAAGAAGGATTCGCAGGGCGTGCAGTACCAGCCCTCGTACTGGCTCTTGTAAATGTCCCCCTGCTCGTAAAACCGGCGGAAGATCTTCTGCACGGTGCGCACATGCTGGGGGTCGGTGGTGCGGATAAAGTAATCGTAGCTGCTGTTCATCAGATCCCAAATGCCGCGGATCTCACCCGAAACCCGGTCCACATAGGCCTGGGGGCGGATGCCCTCGGCGTCGGCCAGCTCCTCGATTTTCTGCCCGTGCTCATCGGTTCCGGTGCAGAAGAATACCTCCCTGCCGCAGGCGCGCTGATAGCGGGCAACCGCATCGGTCATGATGACCTCGTAGGTATTGCCGAAATGCGGCTTGCGCGAGGCGTAGGCAATGGCAGTGGTCAGATAAAATTTTTCACTCATGATTTTTCATCCTCCGGGTTTGTGGTCATTTCGTTCAGCTTCCGGCAGAGCCGGAAATAGGAAACCAGCATCCGCGGCAGCACATCGGCCAGCAGCAGGATGCAGAAGCTCAGCAAAGAGAGCGCCAGCCAGGGCAGATACCCCAGCCAATAGCGGAGCCCCACCGAGCGGGCATAGGGGCGCATGCGCTCCCGCATGGCCTGCGGCGGCCGGCAGAGCCGGAAAAACGGCGTCAGAAAGCCACCGCACAGCAGCCAGAACAGCGGCAGCGCCACAGCCAGCACGGCGGGAACGCAGAGCAGCCAGAACAGCACCGGGCTGCCGGGAAGCCTTAGCAGCCAGAGCACGGCCTGCACGGCCAGGAGCAGCGCGCAAAGCCGCCAGAGCACCGCAAAGGAGGCGCGCAGCGCCCGGCCGTAGGCGCAGCGGCTGCAAAAGGGCGCGAACAGGTCTGCCAGCGCCACGCACTCTCCCGCCTCCATTCCGGCCGCCATGGTCAGCAGGCCCGAGAGCAGCGGGAAGGTGAAGAACTGGGTCAGGAGCACCAGCAGCGCCCACAGGCCGGCGCGACACAGGACAACGGCGGCCGGGCCATGCGCGGCCAGGGGCAGCGTCAGCAGCTGCCAGACAGCGGCAAGCATCAGATACAGGGTCATGGGGGTCAGGCAGATCATGGCCGCCTCTATCAGCTTCAGCCGGTTGGCGTCCTGCGCCAGCACCTCGCCGGCCTCCCGGCGGAGCTGCGGAAAATTCATTCCCTCAACCCGCTTTTGCCGCATCCGCTCACCTCCCTTCGCTGCCCTCCGCCGGACATGGCGGAAGTTCTGCCTAATATTATATCAAATTTTTCCGCTGTTTACAATAGGAAAGCTGTATTTTTCCGGATTTTTTTGGCAATACTCGGTTCAGAATCTCCGGAAAGGAAGGAACCAAACATGGAAATGGTCGTCTACAAATCCAAAAACCGCCTGCAAACGGCAGCCGAGGTCCTGTTTCTCCTGCTGACGGGCGGCGTGCTGTACTATGGCATTGAGGTGCTCTGGCGGGGCTGGTCGCACTGGAGCATGGCGGTGTGCGGGGGGCTGTGCTTTCTTGCGGTCTACCGCATCAACGATGCGGGGCGGCACATGGTCTTCCCGCTGCGCGCGCTGCTCGGGGCCATTGTCATCACCACCGCCGAGTTTTTTGCGGGCTGCATCCTGAACCTGTGGCTGGGCCTTGGCGTGTGGGACTATTCCGACATGCCGATGCAGCTCTTCGGGCAGATCTGCCTGCCCTATTCGGTGCTGTGGTTTTTGTTCTGCATCCCGGCCGGGTGGCTGTGCCGCGTCATCCGGCGGCAGGTTTTTCTGGATGGCGTCTGACCCGGCAGCCGAACAGCTGGCGCGGGCCGCGCGGCTGCGGCGGATGAGCCTGCGGCGGGGCTTTTTTCAGGATGCGCGCGAGAGTCTGATGCAGGCCCGTCCGTACCGGCTGTGGCAGTCGATTCTTGCCGATTTCCGCCGCTTCCGGATGATTTCGCTGATTGTCCGGCTGACGGCCTGGGTGTTCACCGTGGTCCAGACCGGCGCGCTGGTGCTGCTGACCACGGCGGTCTTTTTCGTGCTGCTGCCCCTGCTGGGGCTGGCGCTGGGGGTTGCTCTGCTGACCGCCCTGATGGATACCCGGCGCAGCCTGCGCCGGATGCGCCAGCAGCTGGAAAACCGCCGGGTGTATGTCTTTTTTCTGGCAGACGGCGGCTTTGGCAAGGGCAACGCCCTGTGCTTTTCGCAGCGGGCCGACGCTGCGGTGCTGGTGGTCTCCCCGCTCTGGGTATCCCCCCGCGGCCTGGGACGCCGCAAGCCCTACCTCAACGTGCGGCAGGAGGGGGCGCACCTGTACCTGGTCCGGCGGTATTTTTTCCTTTCGCTGCGCAAAAAGCTGCTGCGCCCCGGGCAGACCGTGCTGGTTTACTGAGTCCCCTGCGGCCGGGCAGCCCGGGCCGCGCAGAGCGACGCCCGCAAGAGAGAACGGTCCGGCACGGCAGCCACGAAAGGCCGCCGCGCCGGACCGGATGCGCCGGCCCCGCCCGTGCGGACGGATTGGGATTACCGTCCTGCGCCGAGGTCCTCGCTTTTCTCCATAAACAGCAGCATCAGCGCGTAGATGATGGTGGGATAGGTGTTGAAAAACAGTACATCCAGGAGGCTGAACAACAGCAGCGCCAGAATACAGAAGGCAAGGAAGGTCTTGCGGACATTCGGCCGGCGCAGCGCCAGGCGCAGGGTGCAGAACCGGTGCCAGAGGTAGGCTCCCAGCGCCACAACGCCGCCCGAGGCCATCAGCTGAATGACCGTATTGTGATAAAGATACGGGTAAACCTCCTTAGGCCAGTCCTCGTTGATCAGGCTGTTGTAAAAGCCTGCGCCAAACACCGGGTAATCGAGGAAATTCTCCCACCCCCGCCGCCACAGGTCAAACCGGCCATTGTCGTCCAGTCCAGAGGCCAGATAGTTCTGCACCACGCCGATCAGCGGGCGGGAGAACAGCGCCGCCACGCCCAGACCCGCCGCGGCCAGCACCGCCGTAAAAATGCGGTTCTGGCGGCGGTTGGGTCCGCCCAGGCAGAGCCGCAGCAGGCAGAACGCCAGCACGGCGCTGCCTGCCAGCAGTCCCCCGCGGCTCTGGGAGAGCAGAATACAGCCGTATTCCAGCAGCCCCAGCAAAAAGAAGATCCATCCCCGACGGTGCGCATAAGCAAAGTAAAAGCAGGCCGGCATCAGGAAGGCCAGCATCCCGCCGATGGCGGTCCACACGCCCCAGCCCAGCATCACGCTCTCCTTGACCACCCGGCCGTCCTCAAAGCGGACGCCGCCGGTCAGATAGGCCAGCAGCAGCTCGGCGCAAATCAGGAGCCCCGCGCCCACAAGGCAGCTCATGAAATAATCGAAGGCCGTATCGTCAAAACGGGTATAGGCCGCAAACAGCGCATAAATCAGCAGCAGCGAAAGCGCAAACGAGACGGGATATACCGTGTCGGCCACGGTATAGTAGGAGCTGAACGCCCCGTTGAGGAACAGCGCGCCGCAAAAGACCGCCATACTCAGGAAAACCGGACGGGCATACGGCACCCGTTTGGCAATGTGGTGGTTGCGGACGCAGAACCAGACCAGACACCCAATCAGCAGAACGGCCAGCACAATCAGAAGGGTGAGCGGCAGCAGCTCAATATAAAAGCGGCTGTGGTAGGGCACGTTGGGCGAGTGCTCCAGCGGAACCAGAAAGATAAAGGAAATCACCGGCATGATGAGAAAGCGCAGGTCGCAGCAGACAAAGCAGGCCGCGCACAGCGACAGGACCATCAGCCCGCCGAAGAGAAATTCCTGATACCCGCCAAGCAACGGCCGTCCGCCGACCGATACCGTTGTGTGTCCCAGCAGAATCAGCACCGCCACCAGCGCGATATACCAGCGGCTCCCGAAAAAGAGGCGCAGCCGGTCCCGCAGACGGCACAGGGTTTGCAGCCCGTTCATTCCGTCCATCCTTTCATGATTTGCAGATTTTCGTCAAACACCGCCTCCAGACGGTAGGCCTTCAGCCATGGGTAGTCCACCGAGCCGCATCCCATCGCGGGCTCTGCCAGCGCCCGGCGCACCGCGCGGCAGAAGGCCTCCATGTCGCCCGGCGGATACAGCCGCCCGGGGGCTTCCCGCAGCAGGTCTCGCTGTCCCTTGACGTCCGAGGCAATCACCGGCAGACCGCAGGCCATGGCCTCCATCAGGTTAAAGGGCAACCCCTCGGTCAGGCTGGCCGACACATACAGGTCGGCGGCCGCAAGATACGGGAACACCGGCTCCCGGTTGCCGGCCAGACAGACGGCGGAGCTCAGGCCAAGGGCAGCGATTTCGGCCTCCAGTGCCGCCCGCTCGCTTCCCTCTCCCACCAGCAGCAGGCGCACCGGCAGACCCTCGCCCCGCAGACGGGCCAGCGCACGGATCAGAAAAATCTGGTTCTTGCGCCGGCTCAGCTCGCCCACAAAGGCCAACAGCCGCTCCTGTGGCGCGGGCGCCAGCTGCGCGCGCAGCTTCCCTGCCTCCGCGTGCAGCGCCCCGGGATCGCCCGGCGGCATCCGGAAGCCCATGCCACGCAGGAATACAACCTTCCCCCGGCAAAGGCGGTACCGGTTTGCAATATCCAGGTCCTCACGGTTCATCACGGCAATCCGGTCGGTCTGCCGCCGGGTCAGCTTTTCGCACAGCAGCAGCACCCTCTCCCGCAGGCCGCGCGGATGCAGCCCGAAGAGATAGCCGTGCACAATGTTGAGCACCCACGGGCGCTTCCGCATCCCCAGCATGGCGGCGCGGACGAGAAAGGCCGCCAGCGAGGTGTTGAGAATGACCGCGTCAAACCGCTCCTGCCGCAGCACGCGGCGGATCTGCCGGACGGCCCGCAGATTGGCCGGACTGAACATGCGCTTTTCAAACGCCACCGGAATCTCCACATCTCCGCCCGCCGCCATCAGCCGGACCTCACAGGTGCCGCGCAGCGCCTCGATATAGGGCATGTGAAAGCGGACAAGATGCGACTGCGTGGAGGCGGCGTAAAGAATGCGGGGGCGGGTGTGCTCCCGCTCAGCTGTCGGCTTCATCGGTTCCCTCCATATCCTGTGCCGGGGCGCTCTCCGCCCCGCCGGATTCCGGCCGGTCGGTCAGCGGTGCGTCGGCCGGACGGTCCTGCCGCATATCGCTCCCGGCAACATAAATCCGGCGCTGCTTTTCCTCCTGCCACCGGGCGTGCTCGGCCTCGTTTGCCACGTACTTTTCGTGCCGGTTGACGGCGTGAAAGGGGGTCAGCAGCAGGATGCGGATATCCCCCCAGAAGCTCCAGTTTTCGATATAGTTGATGTCCTCCTCAATGCGCTCGGCAATCGAGGTGTCCCCCCGCAGCCCCTTAATCTGCGCCAGGCCCGTAATGCCGGGGCGCAGCGTGTGCTTGAGCATGTAGAGCGGGATTTCTTTTTTGAATTTTTCCACATAGAATGGCACCTCCGGCCGCGGACCGACCAGGCTCATGTCCCCCTTGAGCACATTGAAGAACTGCGGCAGCTCGTCCAGCGCAAACTTGCGGATGAAGGCCCCGAAGCGGGTTTTGCGGGGGTCCTGCTCCTGCGACCAACCGGTCTGCTCGGCGTCGTTGACCCGCATCGAGCGGAACTTGTACATAGTGAAATTCTGGTTGTTGCGCCCCACCCGGGTCTGCCGGAACAGCACAGGGCCGGGCGAGGAGAGCCGGACGCCGATGGCGGTTACCAGCATCAGCGGGGAGGTCAGCACAATCAGAAGGAAGGAGAGCACAATATCCATCAGACGCTTGACCAGCTGATTGGTGGGGTTATCCAGCGGGGTGCTGCGAATGTCAATCAGCGGGAGATTGCCCACCGTGGTCACCTGCCGCGGCGCACGGAAATAGCCGCAGATGGCCGGAATGAACAGCACCTTGCAGCAATGGTCGTTGCAGATGGAGATATATTTGGTAATCACCTTTTTGCGCACCGTGTCAAAGGCCATCACCACCTCGTCCGGCCGGTACTCCTGCATCACGCGGTCCAGGTCGGCCGTGGTGCCCAGGTGCGGCAGCCCGACGATGTTCAGGTTTCCCACATATCCGATGACCGAATAGCCGAACTGCGGGTTGCGCCGCAGCTCCTCCATATACCCGTCCACCATTTCCTGGCTGTCGGTCACCATCAGGATATACTTGATATTTTTGCGGTTGCTGCGCAGATTGTGCAGCACGGTCATCAGCGACAGCTTTTTGGACATGAGCACCACCGTGCTGATGATGGCGGAAAGCGTCAGCCACACCATATAGTAGGCGTACACATCGCGCAGCAGCCAGAGGATGAGCACCATGCAGACGCCGGTGACCTCCAGATTGACCAGCAGAATGCGGGTCAGAAAATAATGGATGGGCTGGGTGCGCATGGGCTTGTATACATTGTGGTAGCTGTACAGGAAGGAGGCGGCCAGGCTGACCACCCCGGCAATCAGAAACATGTCCGACGTCGGAATCTGAAAATAGGGCTGATACCACAGCACCACACAGTAATAGCTCAGATAGATGGCGCAGAAGTTGAGTACAAAATCCAGCGCCTTGTCCAGATATTGCAGCAAAAAATGGCGATCCTTCATGATCCGTTTCCCTTATCCATGCGGCTGGATTCCCTCCCTGACGATGATTCCGGCGCGGGCCGGCTCTTTATTGTACCATATTTTCCCCGGAAATGCAACCGTCTGACGCAAAAAAGGCGGAAAAGCCGCCCCTTTGGCGGCGCAGGACGGGTGCGGCCTCAGGTCGGGTGCGAATCCTGCCCTTCCTGGGTGTTTCCGGCAGATTTTTCCGCGTGCTTTTTGCAGATGCGGTTGTAAATCAGCAGCCCTCCGATGCTGGCCGCAATGGTCACGGCAAACACAATGGCGGCAAATAGATAGCTCCGGCTGCCCAGCGCGCTGCCCCCGACCGTGGAGGTAATCAGCGAGGGCAGACGCCCGAAAGAGCAAATCAGCACCCACTGTCCCGGCTTCATATCGGTCAGTCCGGCAAAATAGCACAGCAGATCCTTCGGGGTGCCAGGAATCATGAAAATCAGCAGGAACAGCACGTCCTTTTTGGTAGAGGTTTTGAGAAAGCGGACCGATTGCAGCTTTTCCGGCGAGAAAAAGACGCTGACCAACTTCATTCCATACCGGCGCACCAGAAAAAAGACCAGCATACTGCCGGCAAAGGAGGCAAGCAGGCAGAGAAAGGTCCCCTCCCAGGCGCCAAAGGCGTAGCCGCCGGCAATTTCCAGCGGCTCGCCCGGGATAAAGGCAATGACCACCTGCAAAATCACCAGTCCGAGATACACCAGCCGCCCGGTCAGCGCGTGTGCATCGATCCAGGCGCGGAAGCGCTCCGCATCGGCGACAAACCGGATCAGCGGCATCCCCACAAGCCAGGTCAGCAGGCCCAGTGCGACCAACACCAGCGCAATGACGGTTCCTACAATGATTTTCTTCGATTTGGATGTGCCTGCACTCATATTCTTCCCCATCTCATCTTCATTCCGATACCGGCGGGGGATGCCGAGGCATCCCCCGCGCGGAATCCGGGCGACCGCGGCCCCGGATTCCACCGCCCGGCCGGGCGGTTACAGCTGCTTGTGTACGCTTTTGTACTCATCGTAAAACCGGTAAAACGGACAGCTCCCGGTCTGCCCGGAGAGGAATCGGGAAAGCTCATCCTGATCCAGGTTCACACGGCACTCGTACAGGTCGTATTCTTCATCGTAATTGTAGAATACGCAGCTCTCGCAGCCGCCGGTCTGTCTGCGCTTTTGCTCCATCGTTGGTTCCTCCTTGTCAGTATCAGTTTTGATATCGGGCTGTCTTTATTATACATGATTTCCGTGAAAATGTAAAGAGGGTTGCGTGAAATTCCGGCAATTTTTTTGCGAAATCCGCCCCGGAGGACGCTCCGGCAACATGACCGGGTTTAGGCGGGAATGCGGGGACGGATTTGTAAAAGCCTATCAAAATCCGATATTTGCAGAACTGTTCCGACCGGCGGGCTTGACAAAGCATCCGGAGTATGATATAATGGGTGCGCCATCCGGGGAAACCGGGGGGGCAAAAGGAGCAGAATATGAGACTGGAACTGAAAAATATTGAAAAAAGCTTTGGCGACAAGCGGGTGCTGCGCGGGGTATCGCTGCAGGCCGAGGGAGGCAGAGCCTTTGGCCTGCTGGGACGCAACGGGGCCGGAAAAACCACCTCCATCCGCATTCTGATGAACGTCTTTCCCGCCGACAGCGGCGAGGTGCTGCTGGACGGGCAGCCGCCGGACTACCGCCGCCTGCGCATCGGATATCTGCCCGAGGAACGCGGGCTCTACCCGAAAAAGAAAATCATCGAGCAGCTGGCCTACTTTGCCGAGCTCAAGGGGCTGAGCCGGACCGGAGCCGTACGCGCCGTGGACAGCTGGCTGGACCGGCTGGGCATGACGGAATACCGCGACAAACGGCTGGACACCCTCTCCAAGGGCAACCAGCAGAAGATTCAGCTGATCACCGCGCTGGCGCACGACCCGCAGATTGTGATTCTGGACGAGCCGTTTTCCGGGCTGGACCCGGTGAACGCCATGCTGCTCAAGGATGTGGTGCGCGAGGAAATTGCCCGGGGCAAGATTGTGCTGTTCTCCAGCCACCAGATGAACTACATTGAGGAATTCTGCGACAGTATTGCAATCCTGCGGGACGGGCAGGTGGCGCTGGCGGGCGAGCTGCACGAAATCAAGCGCAACTACCCCCGCAACCGGCTGGTGGTGCGCTCCGGTGAGTGGGAGCGGATCCGGACCGACCTGGGGGAGTGCTGCCGGGTCACCGGAGCGGAGGAGCTGACCGTTACCCTGCCCTCCCCGGACGACAAGGCCGATAGGATGCGATGGCTGACCGACCGCTACGATATCGACGAAATCCGGGTATTTGAACCGTCCCTGAACGATATTTTTGTGGAATACACGGACGACCGGAAGGGGGAGATGTGAGATGAAGCAATTCGGGAAAATTCTGAGATTTGAGTGGAACAACTATCTGCACAACAAAATATTTGTGGGCGTGACGCTGTTTCTGGCGGTTGCGCTGGCGCTGGTGATGTTCTTCCCGCGCATTCTGGAGGCCTTCCGTGCTGGGGAGGACACCGGCGGGGAGCGCCCGGTCCTGCTGCTGGTATGCGATGATGCCGGGCTGGCCGGCAGCGTGCAGGCGGCCTTTGCCGCAGCCTTCCCGGACTATGAGGTGCGTCTGGGAGACGACGGGGCCGAGGGTGCGCGGCAGCAGGTTGCCTCTGGTGACGTTGCCTGTGCCTTTGCGCTGGAGGATCTGCGCAGCTATACCTATTATGTAGACAATCTTTCGATGTACGATTCCAACACCGCCGCGGCCGACGCCGTATTGCAGGAGCTGTGGCGGGCGGAAGCCATGATTGCCGGCGGGCTTGACCCCGGGCTGGCCGGGGAGATCCTTTCGGCGCAGGTCACGCATCAGACCGTGAGCCTGGGAAAGGACCAGTTCCAGAATTTCTTTTACACCTATGTGATGATTTTTGCGCTGTACATGGTGATTCTGCTGTACGGACAGATGGTGGCCACCAATGTGGCAACCGAAAAGAGCTCCCGTGCCATGGAGCTGCTGGTGACCAGCGCCAATCCGGTCAGCATGATGTTCGGCAAGGTGATTGCCTCTTGCCTGGCCGGGCTGTGTCAGCTGGTGGCGGTGTTCGGCTCGGTGCTGCTGTGCTTCCACATCAACCGCGAATACTGGGCGGGAATGGAATCCTTCTTTGACATGCCACCCTCGCTTTTCGCCTATATGCTGGCGTTCTTTGTGCTGGGCTTTTTCATCTATGCGTTTCTGTACGGCGCCATCGGCTCCACGGCAACCAAGCTGGA
>CALWQR010000047.1 GCA_944383705.1 uncultured Clostridia bacterium | reverse complement strand
AAAAAGAGGGAAAAGGAAGAAGCCGCCCGCCAGGCCGAGGAACAGGCCCGTCTGGAGGCCGAAGCCAAAGCCAAGGCAGAGGCTGAAGCAAAAGCCAAAGCGGAAGCCAAAGCAGAAGCCGAAGCCAAAGCAGAGGCCGAAGCGAAAGCCAAGGCAGAAGCCGAAGCCAAAGCCATGGCAGAAGCCGAAACGAAAGCAAAGGCAGAAGCCGAGGCGAAAGCCAAAGCAGAGGCAGAGGCGAAAGCCAAGGCAGAAGCCGAAGACAAAGCCAAGGAAGAAGCCGAAGCGAAAGCCAAAGCAGAAGCTGAAGCGAAAGCCAAGGCAGAAGCTGAGGCGAAAGCCAAGGAAGAAGCCGAGGCGAAAGCCAAAGCAGAGGCAGAGGCGAAAGCCAAGGCAGAAGCCGAAGCCAAAACCAAGGCAGAAGCCGAAGCGAAAGCCAAGGAAGAAGCCGAGGCGAAAGCCAAAGCAGAGGCAGAGGCCGAAGCGGCTGCCGGGGATGACAGTCCGGAAGTCCGTAAAAAGGAGAAAAAATCCTTCTGGGGCCGGGTCAAGGCAGGCCTGGCAAAGACCAAAAACGCGCTGTTCGGTCAGATTGACGATCTGCTCAAATCCTTTGTCAAGGTGGACGAGGAGCTGCTGGAGGAACTGGAGGAGCTATTGATTTGCGCCGACGTCGGCGTCAACACCTCCGAGCAGATCATCGGAGAGCTGCGCGAGCAGGTCAAGGACGGGCGCCTGAAGGAAAAGGACCAGGTCATGTCGGCGCTGCGTGGGATTCTGGAGAGCATGATCGGCCCCGGGGAGCCGCTGAAGCTGGACACACAGCCGTCGGTCATTCTGATTATCGGAGTCAACGGGGTGGGGAAGACCACCTCCATCGGCAAAATTTCCAATCAGCTGCGCCGCCAGGGCAAAAAGGTGGTTGTGGCCGCTGCGGATACCTTCCGCGCCGCCGCCATCGATCAGCTTGCAGTCTGGTGTGAGCGGGCAGGAGTGGAGCTGGTGCGCCAGGACGAGGGCAGCGACCCTGCCGCCGTGGTGTTTGACGCCTGCCACGCCGCAAAGAAAAAGAACGCCGATGTGCTCATCATCGACACGGCCGGACGTCTGCACAACAAAACCAACCTGATGAACGAGCTGGCCAAAATCAACCGCATCATCGACCGCGAGCTCCCGGGCGCCGCGCGCGAAAACCTGCTGGTGCTGGACGCCACCACCGGGCAGAACGCCATCATTCAGGCCAAGGAGTTCAAAAACGCCGCCAGTCTCACGGGCCTTATCCTCAACAAGCTGGACGGGACCGCCAAGGGAGGCATTGTCATTTCGATCCGCCAGGAGCTCAACATTCCGGTCAAATTCATCGGCGTGGGCGAGAAAATCGACGACATGCAGGAATTTGACCAGGCCGAGTTCGTCAAGGCACTCTTCGAGAACTGAGGGAAACCCGGAATGAAACTGATACTGGCGTCACACAATCCCAAAAAAATCGCAGAGCTGCGCAGCCTGCTGGCCGAATGCCTGCCAGAGGCAGAGGTTCTGCCGCCCGACGCGGTCGGGCTGACCGGCGAGGTCGAGGAGACCGGCGCCACGTTTGAGGAAAACGCGCTGCTCAAGGCGCGCGCCGTCTCACAGGGGCGGTATATCGGCGTGGGGGATGATTCCGGCCTGACGGTGGACGCGCTGAACGGGGAACCCGGCGTCTGGTCCGCGCGCTTTGCCGCACGCAGCGGTCTGGCCGGCGAGCACGACGATGCGGCAAACAACCGCCTGCTGCTGGAGCGGCTGCGGGAGGTGCCGGACGGCGCGCGGGGCGCGGCATTTGTCTGCTGCATTGCCTGTGTGCTGCCGGACGGCCGCAGCTTTACCGTGCGCGGCGAGGTCCGGGGCAGCATTCTGCGCGCGTACCGCGGGGCGGGCGGCTTCGGCTATGACCCGTTGTTCCTGTACGCGCCGCTGGGCCGCAGCTTTGCCGAGCTGACCCCGGCAGAAAAGAACGCGGTCTCACACCGCGGCGTGGCTCTGCGCGGCTTTGCCGCCCGTCTGGCCAGGGAGCTGGCGGGTGGAGCGCCGGGCGACTGAGGCCCGGCACATCTTCAGATCTGGCAGGAGCCGGCAGTGGCCGGCAATGGTGAATGATATGAAATTTTCGGATTACTATTTTGCGCCCGGCGTGCTGCCGCTTTCGGTGCTGCTTGGCGTTTTGCTGGGGCTGCTTGTCGGGCTGTTTGCCGGCTGGCAGACCGGCGTGCTGGCGGGGACCGCGGCTGCCGTGGTGCTCTCGCTGCTCATCCCCCTTTCGCTGTACCGCGAGGATGCTCCCTATGCAAAGCTCAAAAAGGCCCTGCGGCACCCCTTCCTGTTTGACGAGCGGGTACGCTTTACGGTGCGGGGAGGCAGCGTGACCGGATATTTTATCCTGACCGAGCACAGCATGGTGTTCCTGTCGCTGGATCACGGCGAGCACCGCATGGAGCTGGGACGGGAGGACGTCAAGTCGGTCATCCTCGGCGAGGACGCCAGCCTGAACATTTTTCTGAACAATACGCATTTCATCCGGGTGCTGTCGGCCGCCGGAGCCGAAATGTTCCGCATCCTGCGGGAAAACGGGTGGGCGGTCCGCTGAGGACCCCCGCCGTGCCGGCAAATCGATTTCAAGGAAAGGACTGGATCCATCTACCGATGATCACTTCCAAGCAAAGAGCCTATCTGCGCGGGCTGGCAAACGACCTGCCGGCCATCATGCAGGTGGGCAAGGCGGGCATTACCGACCCGCTGGTCAAAACCTGTTCCGACGCGCTGGAGGCGCGCGAGCTGATCAAACTGCACATTCTGGAGAGCTGCAACGCCCAGCCGCGCGAGACGGCAAACGCGCTGGCCCAGCGCCTGCAGGCCGACGTGGTGGCGGTAACCGGCAAAAAAGTCACCTTTTACCGTCGCTCCTCCGGCAGACCGGTGATTCTGCTGCCCGAGGGGAAATGACCCGCATCGGTATCTACGGCGGCACCTTTTCGCCCCCGCACAACGGCCATCTTGCGGCCGCCCGGGCGTTTATGAAGCAGATGTGGCTGGACCTGCTGTACATCATTCCCACGGCGCTCCCCCCGCACAAGGAGATGGCCTGCCCGGTTTCGGCGGACCACCGGCTGCAGATGTGCCGCCTGGCCTTTGCCGGTATGGAGGGGGTGTATGTCAGCGATATGGAGATCCGCCGGGGCGGCCGGAGCTACACGGTGGACACGCTGCGCGAACTGTCCGGGGCGGAGCGGCGGCTGTTCCTGCTCTGCGGCACCGACATGCTGCTGACGCTGGACGAGTGGCGGGCGCCCGAGGAGATCTTCCGCCTGTGCTATCCGGTGTATATCCGGCGCGAGCGCGACCCTGCGCTGGACGCGCGGATTCTGCAAAAAATTGCCGAGTACCGCACCCGATACGGCAGAATGGTGCGCCGCGTTGCGGCCGAGCCGGTGGAGCTTTCCTCCAGCGATATCCGCGCCGCGCTGCGGGAGGGCCGGCCGGTGACCGGACTGCTGCCGCCGGCGGTAGAAAGATACATTTCAGACAATCATTTATACGTTTGAACCTGTGGGAGGTGAGCGATAATGATAGAGATAACCGAGCCTATGCTGGACGGCTTGCGCGAGGCGGTTTTCCTGCGGCTTTCGCCCAAGCGCTTCCGCCATACCGTGGCGGTCGAGCAGATGGTGGCCCGCCTGTGCGCGCTGTACTGCCCGGAGCAAACCCCGCTTTTGCGCGCGGCGGCGCTGCTGCATGACCTGACAAAGGAGCGCACCCCCGCCGAGCAGGAGACGCTCTGCGCCGCCTACGGGCTCCCGGTGACCCCGCAGGACCGCCTGGCCCCCAAAACGCTTCACGCCCGCACCGCGGCGGCGATGATCCCCGAGGAGTTTCCGCAGTTTGCGGACGAGGTCATTCTGTCGGCCGTGCGCTGGCATACCACGGGACGCGGGGACATGACGCTGACCGAGCAGCTGCTGTATCTGGCCGATTACATCGACCAGTCCCGCACCTACGAGAACTGCGTGATTCTGCGCCGCTATTTCTGGGGTGCCGGCCCGCAGGACCTGCCCCCGGAGCAGCGCGCAGCCCTGCTGCGGGACACGCTGATTCTTTCGTTTGACATGACCATCCGGGACCTGCTGGCCGAGCGCACGCCGGTGGCTCCCGAGACTGTCCAGGCGCGCAACCGGCTGCTTGCCGAGGCGGCGGAGCACTGACCGCCCGGGGGGCGCACCCGCCGGGCTGCGCGGCGATGCCTTACATCTTTTTCCGTGAGGTATCCGTATATGAATGTTCCGCGCATTGCTTCTCTGCTTCTCACTGCCGCACTGCTGTGCTGCGGCCTGTGCGGCTGCCGCGCCGGGGCCGTCTCCCCGGACATGGCGGACCGTCCGGTCGGGCCGTCGGGCGGCGTCACGCGCATTCTGGTGCTGGGGTGCGACCGCGCCGCGTCCCTGACCGACAGCATCCTGCTGGTCACGGCTGCGCCGGACTGCGGGGAGTTGCACGTGCTGCAGCTGCCGCGGGACACCTACGCGGCCTACACCGACCGCGCATACAAAAAGCTCAACGGCGCCTACGCGGCGCTGGGGGCGGGGGCGGTGAAGCGCTTCCTTTCCCGCGCGCTGGGCGTGCCGATCGACTATACCGCTGTGCTGAATCTGGACTGCGTTGCGGCGCTGGTGGACGCGGTGGGAGGCGTGGATCTGGAAATCACGCAGCCCATGCAGTACACCGACCCGGCGCAGAATCTGCGCATCGACCTGCAGCCCGGGCTGCAGCACCTGGACGGCCGGCAGGCCGAACAGTTCCTGCGCTACCGCGCGGGCTACGCCGACGCGGACCTGGGACGGATGGACGCGCAGAAGCGTTTTTTGCAGGCCTACCTGCAAAAATGCCGCGATCTGGGGAGCGCCGACATGGTGCGGGTGCTGCTGGCCGTGCTGCCCGGCGTACAGACCGATCTTCCGCTTCAGCGGGCCGTGGAATTGGCACGTCTGCTGCCGCGGCTCGGGCCCGAGGCCCTGCACACGGCCACGGCGCCCGGCGGAGCCGTGCGGGGGCGCAGCGGGGCCTGGTACTACAGCCTCAACCGCGCCGATATGATCCGCACGGTCAATTCCTTCCTCCTGCCCCCCTCTCCGGTAACCGACGCCTCCTTTGACCCGGACCGGGTCTTTGACCGGCAGGACCACCCGGATTTTCACCGGATTTACACCGCTCCCGGCATGGCCGCCGGGGCGGTGGGGACAACCCCCCTGTCATTTGTTTATCAGAAAGGATTGCTTACATGAACGATACTCCCATCCTGCCCGGCGCGCTCCCGTCGCTCTCCGGCGCCGCCCCGGCGGAGCTGGCACATGCGATTTTTGACGTGCTGGACGAAAAAAACGCCGAGGACATCCGGGTGCTGCGCGTCCGGGATCAGACCGTCATCACCGATTATTTTGTCATCTGCTCGGGCCGCTCCAGTACGCAGGTCCGCTCTCTTGGCGGCGAGGTCGAATTCAAAATCGGCCAGCGGGGCGTCAGCCCGGCGCACTTTGAGGGCCGGGACAACAACAACTGGATCGTGCTGGACTACAGCTCGGTCATTCTGCACATCTTCAGCCGGGAATCCCGGGAATTCTACAATCTCGAAAAGCTCTACGGCGATGCCGAGGAGATCCGCTTCTCCACCATCGACGAACGGGCGGAAGCGGGGGAAAGCGAACAGGCATGAAATACGATTTCAGAACCATCGAACCGAAATGGCAGGAGCGCTGGGAGCGCGCGGGCGCCTTCCGCGCCGAGGACCACAGCTCCAAGCCGAAGTATTACACATTGGTGGAGTTCCCGTACCCCAGCGGCGCGGGGATGCACGTGGGGCACATCAAGGCCTATTCCGGCCTGGAGGTGGTCTCGCGCAAGCGGCGGATGCAGGGCTACAACGTGCTGTTTCCGATTGGCTTTGACGCCTTCGGTCTGCCGACCGAAAACTACGCCATCAAAACCGGCATTCACCCGCGCGAGGTGACCGACCGCAACATCAAAAAATTCACGTCCCAGCTGCGCCGCGTTGGCTTTTCGTTTGACTGGAGCCGCGTGGTGGACACCACCCAAGAGGATTATTACCGCTGGACACAGTGGATCTTCCTGAAAATGTTCGAAAAGGGACTGGTGTTCCGCGACACCGCGCTGGTCAATTATTGCCCCAGCTGCAAGGTGGTGCTCTCGAACGAGGATTCGCAGGGGGGGCATTGCGACATCTGCAAGAGCGAGATCGTGCAGAAGTCCAAAACCGTGTGGTATCTGCGCATTACGGCTTATGCCGACCGTCTGCTGCAGGGGCTGGACGAGGTGGACTACCTGCCCAACATCCGCCAGCAGCAGGTCAACTGGATCGGCAAATCCACCGGGGCCTATGTCAATTTCCCGCTCCGGGGCTGCGACGAGTCGCTGCGCATCTACACCACCCGCTGCGATACGCTCTTTGGCGTCACCTTCATGGTCATCGCGCCCGAGCATCCGATTCTCGACAAATACCGCGACCGCATCGTCAATACGGCCGACATGGACGCCTACCGCGAGGAGTGCGCCAAAAAGACCGAATTTGAGCGCACCCAGCTTGCCAAGCAGAAAACCGGCGTGCGCATCGAGGGGCTGACGGCCGTCAACCCGGTGTCGGGCAAGGAGATTCCCATCTACATCTCGGATTATGTGATGATGGGCTACGGAACCGGCGCGATTATGGCGGTGCCCGCGCACGACGAGCGGGACTATGCCTTTGCCAAAAAATTCGGCATCGACATCCTGGAGGTCATCAAGGGCGGGGATATTTCCAAGGAGGCCTACACCGGCGACGGGGAGATGGTCAACTCGGGCTTTCTCAACGGCCTGACCAACAAAAAGGATTCCATCGCCCGGATGCTTGCATACCTGGAAGAAAAGGGCATCGGCGAGGCCGGCGTGCAGTACAAGATGAAGGACTGGGCCTTCAACCGCCAGAGATACTGGGGCGAGCCGATTCCGATTGTGCACTGCCCGCACTGCGGCATGGTCCCGGTCCCCTATGAGGAGCTGCCCCTGCGGCTGCCGCAGATCAGCAATTTTGAGCCGGGCGAGGGCGGGGAGAGCCCGCTGGCAAAAATCGAAAGCTTTGTACACTGCAAATGCCCGCGCTGCGGCGGGGACGCAAGGCGCGAGACCGACACCATGCCCCAGTGGGCAGGCTCGTCCTGGTACTACCTGCGCTATGTGGACCCGCACAACACCGCGTGCCTGGCCGATCCCGAAAAGCTGAAGTACTGGATGCCCGTGGACTGGTACAACGGCGGCATGGAGCATGTGACGCGGCATATGATTTATTCGCGCTTCTGGCACAAGTTCCTGTACGACATCGGCGCGGTGCCCTGTGCGGAGCCTTATGCCAAGCGGACGGCGCAGGGGCTGATTCTGGGGCCGGACGGCGAGAAAATGTCCAAATCCAAGGGCAACGTGGTGGACCCCAACGACGTGGTGGACGAGTACGGCGCCGACGTGCTGCGCACCTATGTGCTGTTTATGGGGGACTACGCCAGCGCCGCGCCCTGGAACGAGAGCTCGATGAAGGGCTGCAAGCGCTTTCTGGAGCGCGTGGCCGATCTGTGGGAGCTGGTCCGCCCGGACGGCGGCAGCCCGAAGCTTGAGACCGCGTTCCACAAAACCGTCAAAAAGGTGTCGCTGGACATCGAAGAGCTCAAATTCAACACCGCCATCGCGGCCATGATGACCCTGCTCAACGAGATCTGTGAGGTGGGGAGCCTGACCCCGGAGCAGTTTTCGGTGCTGGTGCGTCTGCTGTGTCCCTTTGCGCCGCATCTGTGCGAGGAGCTGTGGGAGACCGCCGGCGGAGAGGGACTGTGCTCGCTGGCGCCCTGGCCGGAATGGGACGAGAGCAAAACCGTGGACAGCACGGTGGAGGTCGCGGTGCAGATCAACGGAAAGCTGCGCGCCACGGTGGAGCTGCCGCTGAACTGCGCGCGGGAGGAGGCCATTGCGCTGGCAAAGGCCGACGCCCGCATCGCGCCGCAGCTCCAGGGCAAGACCATTGTCAAGGAAATCAGCGTTCCGAACAAGATTGTCAACCTGGTTGTGCGCTGAGATGGAGTATCAGGTGGTTGTTCTGTCCGAGGATACGGTCTTCGGACGGATGCTGGAGCTGGAGTTTGCGCACCGGGGACTGACGGTGCAGGTTTCGCCGACACTGGCCGAAGGGGACCGTGCCGACGTGCTGATCCTGGATCTGGACAGTGCGTTGGCCCCCCCGGCCGAAAAATACCGCAAAATGGTCGGCTTCAGCCGTCGGCCGGCCATCTCGGCCAAGGACGCGCGCAGCTGCTCCATGATTCTGCGCCGCCCCTTCCGCATGAGCCTGCTGCGGCGGGAGGTGCTGCTGCCGGCCGACGCAACACCGCCCCCGGAGCCCGAAAAGCCCCTGCCGGTGGTCTTTCCGCGCCGGCGGGAGGTGATTCTGACCGATAAGGGAAGGCGCCTGACCTGCGAGGGGAAAACCGCCGTGCTGAGCAAGCAGGAATTCCGCATCATGCGCCTGCTGCTGCAAAAGCGGGGGCAGGTGGTCACGCGCGAGGAGCTGCTTGAGGTGATCGGCCCGGGCAGTGACAACCGGGTGGAGGTGTATATCTGTTATCTGCGGCGCAAGACCGACCGCTTCCCCGCGGGCCGTCTGATTCGCACCGTACACAAAAAGGGATACCGCGTGGAATGATGGCGCCGGGCTGCCGCTCCCGGCGGCCTGCCTGCGGTATCCGGACGCATACCCGAGGGCCGGCCGGGCGTCTTCCCGCCTGCCGGCCGTATGCGAGTTCCGTAAGGAGGTGATCCCATGGCATTTGACGCCGGGATGCTGGCCTGCACGCTGTCCGAGATCCGGCAGAACGCGCTGGGGGCCAGAGTGGAAAAGGTTTTTCAGCCCGAACGGGATGAAATTGTCCTGCAGCTGCGCAGCTTTGCCGGCGGGCGGCGGCTGCTGATCAACGCCGGCTCCAACAGCCCGCGCATCGGCTTTACCGGGGCGCAGAAGGAAAACCCCGCCTCCCCACCCATGTTCTGTATGCTGCTGCGCAAGCATCTGCAGGGGGCCACGCTGGCCGAGGTGCGCCAGGAGGGCTTTGAGCGGGTGGCGGTGCTGGGCTTTGACGGGCGGGACGAGATGGGCTTCCCCTGCCGCACGCAGCTGGTGGCCGAGGTCATGGGCAAATACAGCAATCTCATCTTCGTCAACGGGCAGGGACGCATTGCCGCCGTGCTGCACCCGGTGGATTTTACCACCTCCAGCCGCCGGCAGGTGCTGCCCGGAATGCACTATGAGCTGCCGCCGCGGCAGGACAAGCACGACCCGACCGGAACCGACCGCGCGGCCTTCCTCTCGCTTCTGGACGCCGCGCTGGCGGCGCCCGGCGGCCGAGATACCCCGTGCGACCGCTGGCTGACCGCCGCCTTCCTGGGGCTTTCGGCCTGTGTGGCGCGCGAGATTGCCTATCGCGCCTCGGGTGTCACGGGGGCGCTCTTAGGGCAGTGCGCCCCGGACCGGCTGGCCGACGCCTTCTGTGCGGTGATCGACTGCATCCGGGAGGAGCGGTATTCCCCCTGTATGGTGCTGGAGGGGGAAAAGCCGGTGGAATACGCCTTTTGCACCCTGACGCATTATGGCAGCCTGACCGTGGAGCCGGTTGCGAGCGCCGGAGAGCTGCTGGACCGCTTTTACGGCGGCCGCGACCGGGAGTATCACATCCGCCAGCGCGCCTCGGACGTGCTGCGCATTCTGACCTCGGCCGATGCGCGCATCCGCAAAAAGCTGGCGCTGCAGCGGCAGGAGCTGGCCGACTGCGCCCGGGGGGAGGAATACCGGCAGACGGCCGATCTCATCACCTCCAACCTGCACCGGCTGCGGCGCGGCATGGTGCGCGCCGAGCTGACCGACTACGGCGACTGCCGGGAGGACGGCAGCTTTGGCGTGCGGGTGGTGGAGCTGGACCACCGCCTGACCCCGGCCGCCAATGCCCAGCGCTACTACAAAAAGTATGCCAAATCCAAAAACGCCCGCGTGGAGCTGACCCGGCAGATTGCGCTGGGGGAGGCCGAGCTGCATTATCTGGATACGGTGTTCGACTCCCTGACCCATGCCGAGACCGCGGCCGACCTGGCCGAGATCCGGGACGAGCTTTACCGCTCGGGCTACGCCTCGCGGATGAAGCAGTACACGGCCGCCCGCCGGCCGTCAAACCCGACCGTGGCGCAGTTCCGCACCTCGGGCGGCTTTCGGGTGCTGTGCGGCAAAAACAATCTGCAAAACGAATACATCACCCATCGGCTGGCCGGCAAAAACGACTACTGGTTCCATGTCAAAAATCTGCCCGGCTCGCACACCGTGATGCTTTGCGAGGGCAGAGAGCCCGGCGAGCGCGATTTTACCGAGGCCGCGGAAATTGCCGCCTTCTATTCCAAGGCCGCCGGCGGACAGAATGTGGAGGTGGATTACACGCCGGTGCGCAACGTCAAAAAGCCGGCCGGCAGCAAGCCCGGCTTTGTGATTTACCACACCAACTGGTCCTGTGTGGTCACCCCGTCTGCCGAGCGGATCGCGCGGATGCGCGCCGCTGCCCGGTAGGGGCCGGAAGGAGCCTGCCATGATTCGGGACGCCTACAATTTTGACTGCTACCGGTGGAGCATTGAGAACGTCGGGCTGGATCTGCTTACGCACTCCGAAAGCTTCCGTCAGTGGCGCAGTGCCACCGATGAAAAGCCTTTTCATTCGCACGTGTATTATGAGCTGCTGTTCGCTTCGGCCGACGACAGCGCGGAATTTTTCCTGGAGGACCGGCAGGTCACGCTCAACCACAACGCCTTTGTCATCGTCTCTCCGTACCTGACCCACCGCGCCATGCCGGGCCGGGGCGGCGAGCTGTTCAGCCTGGGCTTTCTCTTCCGGCCAAACCACCGCAAAACCCCCGCGGGGCAGGACCTGTACCGGCTGTTCTGCGAGGTCTTCCCGGGGAGCGGCTGCATCGTCGGGAAGGGGGACGAGACGCTGGCCGGGCTTTGCCGGCAGCTCAAGCGGTATTCCGGCGCGCAGAACTCCCTGGACGAGGGGAGCCTGGTTGCCGCCTTCCTGCTGGTGCTGTTCCATGTGATGGGACTGGTGCGGGCCGGCAGCGGCGAGACGCTGCTGCCGCTGCCCGGGCCGTCCTGCCCGCGCTCCGGCCGGCCCGGGCAGGACGCCCGGATCCCCAGCGATATCGCCAGCCAGATCAACAATATTCTGTCCGAATCCTTTATGACCGACGTCACGCCGGAGGAGCTCTCGGCGCGCTATTACATCAGCGCCAGGCAGATCAACCGTTACATCAGCAAGCAGTATGGGCAGACCTTTATGCAGCGCAAGCATGAGCTGCGGATGGACTATGCGCAAAAGCTGCTGCTGGAGAGCGACGACACGATCCGGGAAATTTCCGAAAAGGTCGGCTTTCATTCGCTCAACAGCTTTTATTCGGCCTTCAAGACCCACTTTGGCCAGACGCCTCACAGCTACCGCACCGGCAGGGGAAGGAAGGGCCCCAAAGCCCCGCCCGGGAAGGCGTAGGCAGGATAGAGCGCACAGGCAGCCCCGCGCGGAACCCGCGCGGGGCTGCCTGTGCGTGCAGGGACGGGGATTAACGGCCGGCCGCCAGCAGGGCCCGGATGCTTGCCGCTAGGCGCTCGGCGTGGTAGGCAAAGCCGGCGTCGTTCGGGTGCAGCCGCTCGTCGGCAAACAGGCTGGGGTCATGCGGAACCAGCCAGTAGCCCCGGATGGCCGTGACATTCGGCAGCCCGGCGGCGGTCTGCTCAATCAGCTCGCCCACATGGGCAAACCTTCCGGCCGGCTTTTCTTCGTTCTCGTTTCTGCGCCAGATCGGCGTGACGGCGAAAATCCGGGAGGCGGGATACAGCGCCGAGAGCCTGGCGTAAAATTCCCGCAGGTTGCGCTCCAGCTCCTCGGCGCTGCGGCTGGACCAGTCGTTGGTGCCGTAGGCAACCGTGATGTAGTCGGGGGCCGGCGCCTCCGCCTCCTCCAGCAGGGCGGGGAAAAACTTTTCTCCGCCAATGCCCTTGTTGCGCGCGTCGGCGTTCATCGCATCGGCCAGCAGCGCCGCGTAGGAGTGGGAGGGATACAGCGCGTCGTAGCCCTGTGTGATGGAATCCCCGAACAGCAGCATCCGGTTGGGGCGCGGAACCGGGGCCAGCAGCGCGCCGTCGTCCAGCTCCAGCCGGCGCAGGACCGACGCCGCCGACCAGGGGAAGTAAATCTGCACGGTTTTGGTCCCGGCGCCCAGCCGGTAGCGCTCCCCAAACAGGCCGGAGGCCGTGTCGCGGGAGCCCAGCCGGCCCACCAGGCACCGGTCGGCATAAATGTCGTGAAAGGCAAAGGACCGGGACGATGCCTTCTGCATGGCAACCTCCAGCCCCAGCGTCTGACTGTCGGTGACAAATTCCAGCAAAATCCCGGCCGTGGCAAAGGACTTGCGGTAAAAGTCGGCCGAGACCTCCCGGTAGATTTCCTCCTGCCGCGCGGTAAAGCGGCAGAAGCGGACGCCGTCCGCCTCCTGTACAATCCGGGCCGCTCCGTGTGTGATTCGGCGGATCTGTTCCAGCGTAAGTTCCATTTGGTTGTCCTTTCTGTTTTCGGTATTCCGGCGCTGCGCCGGCTTTCGGCTTTGGGCTGCGGCGGGGGTCAGGTCTTCCCGCCTCTTTTGCGTCTGTGTCCGGCCAGCGGGTTCTGCGCCATGGCCTCCTCCATGTTGCGGTTGCTGACATGGGTGTAGATCTGGGTGGTGTTGAGCTGCTCGTGCCCGAGGATTTCCTTGAGCACCCGCACATCCACATGCCCGGACTGATACATCAGGGTTGCGGCTGTGTGCCGCAGCTTGTGCACCGAATAGTGCTTGGCCTCAAGGCCAGCCGCCCGGAGGTATTTGTACACCATCGCCTGTACGGTTTTGACGCTGATGCGCTGCTCCAGACGGCTCAGGAACAGGGCGCGGTCCGGTACCTTTGCGTATTTCGGTCCGGTGCGTTCGGCCAGGTAATCGGCCAGAGCCTGCTGGCAGGCGTCATTGAGGTAGACAATGCGCTCCTTGCTGCCCTTGCCGGTCACGCGCAGCGAGCGCAGCTCGGGGTCCACATCGCTCAGGCTGATGCCGGTCAGCTCCGAGACCCGCATCCCGCAGTTGAGGAACAGGGTCAGAATGGCGTAATCCCGCACCCGGTAGGGGGAATCGGTATCCTGCTCCACGGCCTCCAGCAGCCGCTCTGCCTCCTCCAGCGTCAGCACCTTCGGCAGGGTTTTTTTGGCCTTCGGCGTGTCGATATTAGCGGACGGATCGATTTCCAGATAGCGCCGCTTGGCCACCAGATAGCGGTACAGCGCGCGGATGGCGCACAGCTTGCGGGAGCGCGCCGCCCACTGGTTGCCCCGCTGCTGGTTGGCGTAAAAGAGGAAGTCGTAGATATCCTCGGTATGTATCTTTCCGATCCGTTCCAGATCAAACACCCGCACGTCCAGCCGGTTGAATTCCTCGGAGCCCGGGTCAATGTTCCGCTCCCGCGCCAGCAGATAGCGGAAAAAGGTCCGCAGATCCAGCAGATACTCCTCAACCGTTTTTTTGGAGCACCCCTGCAGCGAGAGCTTGTAGGCCGCGTACTCCTGAATCAGGGGGGAAAATTCGCTTGTCGATATCAGTTCCTGCATGTTTATCACCGCCTTTTTCCGGGGGTTTTGCCCCCTTCTATTATTATACAACTTTTTTTGATTTTTTAGTTGATAAAATGTAAACATTTGCGGGCACCGGTTGCTTTTTCACCGGGAATCCGATATAATAAAAACGGTTTTATCCAGGCGACGCCACCGGTGCGCCTGTCGGCGGGGAGATCTGCCGTCCTGTATCGTGAGGTTTGATATGAAAGAATTTTTCAAAAACCGTTCCTATGACATGGTCCGCATGTTTCTCAATCAGTTCGCCATCTCAATTTTCGGGCTGGTGCTGGCGCTTGCCGCCGGCCAGGCGCAGAACCCCACGCTGCGCAACATTACCAGCGTGGCGGCCATTCTGTTTTACCTGTTCCTGCTTTATACCATGACCTGGGATCTCGGCTTTAAGGACCGCGCGGGGGTGGAGAACGGCCGGCTGCGCCGGGCGCCCTTCACCGGCTTCTGGATTTCGCTCTGCGCCAACGTGCCCAACCTTCTTTTTGCGCTGTTCATCTCTCTGGGGCTCTGGTTCCCGGATGTGACGGCCCTGAGCAGCATCGGCGGCGTCGCCACCTCGGCGGCTCTGCTGCTGGAGGGGATGTTCACCGGGCTCCTTGCCAACCGGGTGGGCGGCGTGCCGCTCAACGCACAGTGGTGGGTTTATTTTGTCATCATCCTGCCGGCTCTGCTGGCCTGCACCGTCGCCTATCAGCTCGGGCTGAAGGATTTCCGCTTTACCCGCCTTTCGGATGTGGTTTATCCCGAATCCGACCGCGACCCCAAACCCCGCCGCTTCTTCCGCGCCAAACGCAAATCCGATTCCGATCACTCTGACCGGAAGTGAACTGCCAGAGAAGAAGACCTTGGAGAGACCCGCCTGGGAAGGCTCCCCCGGGCGGTACAGACCGGGCAACTTCTTGCATCTTTTCCGTC
>CALWQR010000046.1 GCA_944383705.1 uncultured Clostridia bacterium | reverse complement strand
AAAATCGGGGGTCTGTGCCGGGGAAGGTCTCGCCGGGGGAGGCTTGGAGGGACCGGCCTCTCCTTAAGAGGCGGGTCCCTCCAAGGTCTTTCCCAACGGTGGGACTCTTATCAGGCGGGGCCCTCCAAGGTCTTCTTCTTTTGCGATTCCTCCAGACGGTCGGCATAGGCGGTGGCGAGGCGGTCGCAGCGTTCGTTGTAGGGGTGGCCGGCGTGGCCCTTGACCCAGACGGGAGTCACGCGGTGCCGGGAGGTGAGCTCCAGCAGGCGCTCCCACAGGTCGGCGTTCAGGGCGGGGGAGCGGTCGGCCTTGCGCCAGCCGCGCTGCCGCCAGCCCTCGGCCCAGCCAAGGGAGAGGGCGTCCACCAGATACTTGGAATCGGACGTCAGGGTCACCTCGCAGGGCTCGTGCAGGGCGGCCAGCGCCTCAATCACGGCGGTCAGCTCCATGCGGTTGTTGGTGGTCAGCGGTTCGCCGCCGCAGAGCTCCTTTTCGCGTCCGCGGTAAACCAGCACCGCGCCCCAGCCCCCCACGCCGGGGTTGCCGCGGCAGGCGCCATCGGTGTAAATGTCCACGTGTTTCAGTTTGATTTCATCCATAAATTCCCTGCCTCAGTGAATTGCTGCCAACAGTATACCATATTTTTTTGATTTTTTCAAGGATTCCGGAATTTTTTTTGCAAAAGCTCTTGCATATTTATTAAATTTTGTTTATAATAGAGGTGCGGCAGACCGCCGCGGACAAGTCCCATTGCATGAGAATGGCCGGGCGGCCTGTGGCCGACGCCGGATGCTTGAGAACGGAGACAGAACATGATAAACGAACAATCCAGATCAGAGGAGCGGCTGACCGCGCAGAGCGCCGCACAGGCCCCGCAGGCCGCCGCACAGGCGAGGAGCGGAACAGAGACCCTGGAACCCGCCGGAACCGCCGCGGCGCGCACAGAGGCCGCGCAGGGCCCCTGCACGCAGGACCGGCCGGAGCAGCAGACCGGCAGTGCGGGGCAGGCCGACGGCGCAGAGCAGGCCGCAGGCGAAACAAGGTACCAGCGTCCCCCGCGCCGCCGGCGCTTTGGGGACCGGCCGGACGGGCACAAGGTGCGCACCATCAATCCGATGAACAAATTCATGCCCTACATCATGCCCATGCGCTGCGACGCCTGCAACACCTACGCAGACATGTTTGACATTACCAAAACCGACCGCTTCTGCCGCGAAAAGGCACGGCAGGGCAAGGCAAATTTCGGGTTTTTGCACGTCATGCTGGCGGCGTACATCCGGGCCATTTCCCAGCGGCCCGGGCTCAACCGCTTTATCAGCGGGCAGAAGATTTACGCGCGCAACAACATCGAAATTGTGATGACGGTCAAAAAGACGCTGTCGCTGGACGCCCCCGACACCTGCATCAAGGTGGAGTTCAACCCCGACGACACGGTGGACGAGGTGTACGAAAAGTTCAACGCGGTGGTAGAGGAGATCCAGTCGCGCCCCGACGACAAAAGCGAGTTTGACAAGCTGAACAAGCTGCTCACCCGCATCCCCGGGCTGCTGTGCCGCTGGACGGTCAAGGCGCTGAGCTTTGGCGATTATTTCGGCTGGCTGCCCAAATCGCTGCTGCGGCTGAGCCCCTTTCACGGCTCCATGATTATCACCAGCATGGGGTCGCTGGGCATCCGTCCCATTTACCACCACATCTATAATTTCGGCAACCTGCCGGTGTTCATCGCCTACGGCAGCCGGCGCGCGGTGGTGTGCTGTGACAAGGACGGCAAGGCCTCGGTGAAAAAGTATATCGAAATGAAGGCCGTGACCGATGAGCGCATCTGCGACGGATTTTACTACGCCTCGGCCTTCAAAATCATCAAGCGCCATGTGGAAAACCCGGAGCTCCTGGAGCAGCGCCCGGAGCAGGTGTACGAGGACATCGACTGAACCCGTCACCGCCGGCAGAGGCCCGGATGTCCCCTGCCAGGGGCGCTTTGCCGGTGAAGAGAACAGAATGAAGGGCCCCGTCTCAAGGAAGGAGAGACGGGGCCCTTCCGGGCCTCTGTTTGACCGGCAGGGCCACTCCGCCGGGAATTTACTTCATGGTGTTGAGCGTGCTGCGGGGGTCGGCGGCGGCGCGCTCGGCCTCGGTTTTGTAGCCGGGGTGCTTGCCGGGGAAGCCCATTTTCACGCGCAGGTCCATCAGCTTGGCCATCTGGTCGGCGGGAATTTCCTCAATGCGGCCCAGGTCCATTGCCAGCTTCATGATGTTGGCGTTGAATTCCACCTCCTCCATGGTGAACATGGCGCGGGTGAGCGTGTTGCCAACGGTCAGGGCGCCGTGATTTTTGAGCATAAAGGCGTCGTGATCCTGGATATAGGGCATCAGCGAATCCGGAATTTCCATGGTCGAGGGGGTGCCGTAGGCGCAGGTGGGCACATCGCCGATGGTCAGCACGGCCTCGGGCAGGATGTAGCGGTCCAGCGGAATGCCGGCGACCGTAAAGGCGGTTGCCACAGGCGGGTGCGCGTGCACAACGGCGTTGACGTCGGGCCGCTCGCGGTAGACGCGCAGGTGCATTTTGATTTCGGAGGAGGGCTTCAGTTCGCCCTCCAGGCGGTTGCCCTCGGCGTCAATTTTGATGATCATGTCGGGGGTCAGCGAGCCCTTGGAGACGCCGGTGGGCGTGCAGTAGAATTCGTTCGGACCGACCTTTACCGAGATGTTGCCATCGTTTGCGGCGACAAAGCCGTGGTCATAGAGGCGGTGGCCAACCTCGCAGATTTCCTGTTTGATTTGATCGACTGTCATGGCTGTTTGATCCTTTCTTTGTGTTTGTCTTTGTATTCGGTATCACCGGGTGAGTTCCTCGGTGTCTTTGGCAATCATCAGCTCCTCGTTGGTGGGAATCACCAGCATCCGCACCCTGGCGTCGGGCGTGGAGATGTCGTACTCGGCCCTGCCGCGCACGGCCTTTTCATTGACCGCCTCGTCCACCGACACGCCCAGGAAGGCCAGGTTTGCGCCCACGCGGGTGCGGTAGTGCGGGTTGTTTTCGCCAATGCCGCCGGCAAACACAATCGCGTCCACGCCGCCCATTGCCGCGGCATAGCCGCCGATGTATTTGGTCAGCTGGTGCACCAGCATGGATTCCACCAGCTGGCAGCGGGCGTCGCCGTCCTTGGCGTGCTGCTCGATGTAGCGGTTGTCGCTGGTCACGCCGGTCAGGCCCAGAATGCCGGATTTCTTGTTCATGATGTGGTCGATCTCATCCGGCGAGAGATTCTCCTTTTTCATCAGCAGGGGCACGATGGCGGGGTCAATCGAGCCGCAGCGGGTGCCCATCAGAATCCCCTCCAGCGGGGTCAGCCCCATGGTGGTGTCAAAGCACTTGCCGTATTTCACGGCCGCAATCGAGGAGCCGTTGCCCAGGTGGCAGGTGACCAGCCGCAGCTCCTCCGGCCGCCGGCCCAGCATGGCCGCCGCGCGCATACTGATGTAGCGGTGGCTGGTGCCGTGAAAGCCGTAGCGGCGGATGTGGTACTTTTCGTAGTACTCGTAGGGCAGGGCGTACAGGTAGGCGTAGTCCGGCATGGTCTGGTGGAAGCCGGTGTCAAACACCGCCACCTGGGGCACGCCGGGCATCAGCTTTTCGCAGGCGCGGATTCCGGTCAGGTTGTGCGGATTGTGCAGCGGCCCCAGCTCGCAGCATTCCTCAATCGCGGCGATGACGTCGGGCGTGATGCGCACCGAGCCCGAAAACTTTTCGCCCCCGTGCAGCACGCGGTGCCCGACCGCCGAGATTTCGGAGAGCGAGGAAATCACCCCGTGCTCCTTTGAGGTCAGCGCGTCGATCACCAGCGCGATGGCTTCGGCGTGGTTGTTCATGTGGACCTCCACCTTGTAGTCGTCGCGGCCGGGAACCGAGTGCTTGAAGCTGCCGCCGGCAATGCCGATGCTGTCGGCCATTCCCTTGGCAAGCAGCTGCTCATTTTCCATGTCGATGAGCTGATACTTTACGGACGAGCTGCCCGCGTTGATCACCAGTATTTTCATGCAGAACTGTCCCTCCTGTCGGCCCCCCGCCGCCGGGGAGCCAGATTCAAATGAATGATGTGTGTTGCCCCATCGGGCGGGGCGCCCTGTGCGCAGGACCCGACCCCCGCTGTGCGGAGCGGGAATCCCATCTATATATTATAAACGAATTTCTGGCGGATTGCAAGGGGTCGGCTCAAATTTTGTTAAAAAAGCCGGAGTTTTTTAAGGACGGGCGGCGGGCAGAAGCGAAAAGAGCCCCGGGGCGCCGCCGTTACGGCGGGCCTGCGGGGCTCAGCGGGCGTTTATTTGCCGGTGGAATCCGGGGACCCGGAATCCGGACCCGTCCCGCCATTGGCGGAGCCGCTATCGGCGGAGCTGCTATCGGCGGAGCTGCCGTCGGCCGGGCTGTCGCCGGAGCCGGAGGCGTCCGGCCCGGTCCCGGCCCCGGCGTCCGGGGGATTGCCGGTCAGGCCGTCCAGGTCAATCGGCTGCGGGCCGGCGCTGTTTTGCGCGGCCTCGGCGGCCTTTTTGGCCTCCTCCTCGGCCTTCCGGCGCGCCTCCTCGGCGGCCTTTTCGTTGTCGCGGCGGCTGGCCTCGGCCTTTGCCTCGGCAATGGCCTCCAGCTCCTCTACCGTTGCGTCGGGCTTCATGGCTGCCAGGAACTGGTCGCCGTCCATGCTCTCGTGCGTCAGCAGATACTGCGCCACAAAGTGCAGCCGGTCGATGTGCTCCTGGAGAATCTTTTTGGCGTCGGCGTACGCGCTCTCGATGATGGCGCGCACCTCGTCGTCAATGGCGGCGGCGGTCTTTTCGGAGTAATCCTTGCCCGAGCTGAAATCGCGGCCGAGGAACACCTCGTCGCTGCTGTGCTCGGAGCCGTAGAGCACCGTGCCCAGCTTTTCGCTCATCCCGTAGCGCGTCACCATATTCCTTGCCACTTTTGTGGCCTGCTGAATGTCGCCCGAAGCGCCGGTGGAGATGTCCTCCAGAATCAGCTCCTCGGCAATGCGGCCGCCCAGGCTCATGCGGATGTGGTCGATCATCTCGCCCCGGGTCTCTCCCATGCGGTCCTCCTGGGGCACGCTCACGGTCACCCCTCCGGTACGGCCGGCAGGAATGATGGTGATGTGCTTGACCGGATCGGTATGCTCACAATAGTAACTGACCACCGCGTGCCCGGCCTCATGATAAGCCACCAGCCTGTTGTCTTTTTCGGTGCGGACGCGGGACTTTTTCTGGGGCCCCAGCAGCATTTTCATATAGGAGGCCTCGATGTCCTCCATGCCGATCAGGCTCTTGCCGGCCTTGGCGGCGTGCAGGGCCGCCTCGTTGAGCAGGTTGGCCAGATCCGCGCCGGTAAAGCCGATGGTGCTCTGCGCCACCTTGCGGAAGTCCACGCCGGCCTCCAGCGGCTTGTTGCGGGCGTGCACCCGGAGGATTTCCTCCCGCCCCTTGATGTCGGGGTAGTTGACCGTGATCTGCCGGTCAAAGCGCCCGGGCCGCAGCAGTGCCGGGTCCAGAATGTCGGGACGGTTGGTGGCCGCCATGACGATGATGCCGTCATGCGAGCCGAAGCCGTCCATTTCCACCAGCAGCTGGTTCAGGGTCTGCTCGCGCTCGTCGTGTCCGCCGCCCAGTCCGGCGCCCCGGTGGCGGCCGACCGCATCGATCTCATCGATGAAGATGATGGCCGCGGGGGACTTGCGCGCGGTGTCAAACAGGTCGCGCACGCGCGAGGCGCCCACGCCGACGTACATCTCCACAAAATCCGATCCCGAGATGGAGTAGAACGGGACCCCGGCCTCCCCGGCCACGGCCTTGGCCAGCAGGGTTTTACCGGTACCCGGAGGGCCCACCAGCAGCACGCCGTGCGGAATGCGCGCGCCCAGCTTGGTGAACTGCGCGGGGTTTTTGAGGAATTCCACCACCTCGACCAGCTCCTCCTTTTCCTCGTCGGCACCGGCCACATCCCGGAAGGTCACCTTGGTGCCGTTCTGGGCCTGTGTTTTGACCTTGGCGCGGCCGAAGGAATTGAACTTGCCGTTTTTGCCGCCCATGCTGTTGGCCGAAATCACCCACAGCACAATCATGCCCCCGATAATCAGAATCATGGGCAGGAAGCTGAGCCACATGGGAATTTCGGTGGCGGGCTGTGGCTCGTAGGTGGTGATGATGCCTGCCTCCACCTGCTGATTGATCAGCTCGCCGAGATCGTAATAGAACTGGCTGTAGTCGCGCAGCTTATAGGATACGATCTTCTCGCTCCCGTTTTCCAGCACCTTCATGGTGACGATGTTTTTCGGGGAGATGGTGACCTCCCGGACCTGCTCGTTCTGGAAATAGCGCAGCACGTCGTCGTAGGTCAGGGGATCCTGCGAGCTGCCGCGGGTATTGAGCAGGGAGATCATCGCCACAATGAGCACGATGGCCACCACATAAAACACGATTTGACGGACGATATTGCGTTGCTTCATTAGGTTCCTCCGTAGGATGGATTTGATCGATGGATGTCTTGTCGGCCATCAGGCCCGGGTATACACAGCGGAGCGGAGCACCCCGATATAGGGCAGGTTGCGGTAGCGCTCGCCGTAATCCAGCCCGTAGCCCACCACAAACACATCCGGAATGCACCGGCCCACAAAATCCGCCCGGAAATCGACCTGGCGGCAGGTGGGCTTGTCAAGCAGGGTGCAGCAGCGCACGCTGTGCGCCCCGCGGCCGGCCAGCAGCCCCGAGAGCTTTTGCAGGGTGCGGCCGCTGTCCACAATGTCCTCCAGAATGACGACGTCGGCCCCCTCCACGCTCCGCTTCAGGTCCAGATGCACCTGGATAAACCCCGAGCTGTGGGCAGCCGCGCCGTAGGAGGAGACCTTCATAAACTCCAGCGCGCAGGGCAGCGGCACCCGGCGCAGCAGGTCGGCCGTGAACACAACCGAGCCCTTGAGCACCGAGACGAAAACCAGCTCCCGCCCCGTGTCGGCATATGTCTTTGTGATGCGGCCGGCCAGCGCGGAGCAAATGTCCTTCAGCTCGCGTTCGCTCAGCAGCACCCGCTCAATGTCAGCGCTCATGTCATGCATCGCCGCAGTCCTCGCTTTCGGGTCTTTCCGGCCTGTGGCCGGGGGTAAGCACCAGCTCCGCCCGGTACGGCGTCCCCGACAGGGCGGGGGCGTAGCCGTCCCGCGCGCCCACAAAGGGCACCCACAGGACGCCCTCGCGGTCGCACAGCAGGGGCAGCGCGTCGCGCAGCGCGGGGGGAATGCCCGCCTCGCGCAGCAGCCTGCGCACCCGGCGGCGTACCCCGTGCCGTACCATGGCGTCTCCCTCCTGCCGGCAGCGCCAGCAGCCTTGCCCCAACATTATATCAGAACCTTCATCAATAATGATATACCGTTCTGTGGCCAAATTGTGAACTTTCCCGCTGCCGGGGAAATTTTCGGCCTTTTTTACGCAAACGGTCAGCAGCCCGTCACAAAGCGCAAAGCTGCCCGCGCGCAGGGGCACGGGGCGGGGCAGCGGGGGACGGCGCAGCACCGGCAGCACCCACAGCGTCTGCTGCTGCAGGCAGGCCTGCCAGCCCCCGGGCAGGGGACATGCGCTGCCCGAGCGGCCCGAGAGCACCAGCGCCTCCATGGCCTCGATGTGCGCCGCGCCGGGGGCGCGGGGGCACAGGGCGGCCAGCACCCGCCGGCGCAGGGCGGGGTGCGCCTGCCGCAGGACTCCGGCCGGGAAGCAGCCCTGCCGCAGGTGCGCCGCCAGCAGCTCCCCGGCCGCGCGGTCAAGGTAGTCGCGGTCCTGGGAGAGCGCACGGCTCAGGCGGCAGGCGCCGCCCTGCGGGTCGGGCACCGCGGCCTCCAGCTCGGGCACCGCCCGCTGCCGGATGCGGTTGCGGGCATAGGAAAGGTCGGGGTTGGTGCTGTCGCTGACAAAATCCAGCCCCTGTGCGGTGCAAAAGGCCAGGATCTCGCGGCGGGAATACTCCAGCAGCGGCCGGGTGACATAGCCGCCGGCCAGAGGCCGCACCGGAGGGATGCCGCACAGGCCGCCCAGTCCGCTGCCCCGGCAGAGGCGGAAGAGCATGGTTTCCAGCTGGTCGTCGGCCTGATGCGCCGTGGCCAGCAGCGGGATGGCGCGCTCGCGCATCACCCGCCCGAAAAAGTCATAGCGCACCTGCCGCGCGGTCTCCTCCAGCCCGCGCCGGGTCCTTGCGGCAAGGCCGGGCACGTCGGCCCGTAAAAGCAGCAGCTCCAGGCCATAGCGCGCCGCCAGCGCGCGGCAGAAGTCGGCGTCCCGGTCGGCCTCCGCTCCCCGGATGCCGTGGTGCACGTGCGCCAGCAGCAGGGGAAAGCCGTCGCGCGCGGCCTGCGCGGCCAGCAGGTGCAGCAGCGCGCGGGAATCCGGCCCGCCCGAGAGGGCCAGCAGCACCGGCGTCCGGGGCGGCAGGCCGGCCATGCGCCAGGGGGGCGGGACGCTCCCGGGGGAGAGCGGCTCCCCCGGCCGGCGGGGCAGGGAGGGCGGGAGCTGCTCCGGCGCCCCGGAGGGCGGCAGTGACGCTCCGCTCATGCCGGGGGCCGGTTGTCTTCCTCAACCGTGAGGAATTTGGTATACTGCGCGTTCCAGCCCATGTGCACTGTGCCCAGCGCGCCGTGCCGGTTTTTGGCGATGATGGCCTCGGCAATGCTGGTGTTCTGGTCGCCGGGCGCCGCGTCTGTCTTATAGTATTCGCTGCGGTAGAGGAAAATAACCATGTCGGCGTCCTGTTCGATGGCGCCGGAATCGCGCAGGTCGGAGAGCATCGGGCGCTTGTCGGTCCGGGATTCGGGCCCGCGCGAGAGCTGGGCGCAGCAGATGACCGGCACCATCAGCTCCTTGGCCAGAATTTTGAGCGAGCGGGAGATTTCGGAGACCTCCTGCACCCGGTTGTCGTTGTGGTGGTCGCCCTGCATCAGGCCGAGGTAGTCTATCACCACCAGCCCCAGATTCTGCACCCGCCGCAGCTTGGCCTTCATGGCCGTAACGGTCATGCCCGCGGTGTCGTCGATGAGAAGGTCGCAGCCCGAAAGCTCGCCCGAGGCCACCGCCAGGTGCTCCCAGTCCTCCTCGTTCAGCTCGCCGGTGCGCAGGGATTTGCTGTTGACCAGCGCCTCGCTGGAGAGAATGCGGCTGACCAGCTGGTCGGCCGACATCTCCAGCGAAAAGATGCAGACGGTTTTTTTGGTCTGCTTGGCCACGTTGGTGGCCACGTTCAGGGCAAACGAGGTCTTCCCCATGCCGGGGCGGGCCCCCACCAGCACCAGGTCGCTCTTGCCCAGGCCTGCCAGCACGCGGTCCAGGCCCGAGAAGCCGGTGCGCACCCCCTGCGCGGCCTCGGCGTTGGTGCGCAGCTCCTGCAGGTGGGCGTACACGTCCTGCAGCACCTCCCGGATGTGCCGGAAGTTTTTGGTGTCCCGCCCCTGCGCGATGTTGAAGATGAGGTTTTGCGCGTGGTCCAGGATGGCGGTGACCTCCTCCTGCTCGGAGTAGGCGCTCTCGGCAATCTCGCTGCTGGCGGCAATCAGCTGGCGCAGCACGCTTTTTTCCTTGACGATGCGGGCGTAGTCCCGGACGTTCATGGCGTCGGGCACCGCCTCCGACAGGGTGCGGATGTAGTCCTCCCCGCCCGATTTGTCGTATACGCCGCGTGTCACCAGCATGTCCAGCAGGGTGACCACGTCAATCTCCCGGTTCGAGAGGAACAGCTCCTGCATGGCAAGGTAGATCTGCTTGTGTTCGCCCAGGTAAAAGTCGTCCCCTGTGATGAGCGCGGCAATTTCGTTCAGCGCCGTCGGGTCGATGAGCACCGAGCCCAGCAGCGATTGCTCCGCGGGCATGGAAAACGGCAGCCTGCGGACCAGTTCTTCCTCCATTGGCATGGGGGATCCTCCTTTCTCTTTGGTCGGAACCCCGGATTACTCGCAGACCAGCAGGTTGACCGTGCCGGTGACCTCGGGGTAGAGCCTGACCTCCAGCGCGTACTTCCCGTAGGCGCGGATGGGGTCTGCCACCGTAATCTTCCGCTTGTCAATCACAATGCCGTGGTCGGCCTCCAGCCGCTCGGCCACATCCTTTGCGGTCACCGAGCCGTACAGCCGCCCGTCGGCGCCGCTGGAGGCGTGAATTTTTACCAGCACGCCCTTGAGGCGCTCGGCCAGCTCGCGCGCCTCCTTCTTTTCGGTTTCGATGCGGTAGCGGCGGGCCTCCTCGCGCACGCGGATGTCGTTGAGCGACTGCGCGTCGGCCGGCTTTGCCAGCTTGCGGGGAATCAGGAAGTTCTTCCCGTATCCGTCCGAAACCTCAATCACATCGTCTTTTTTTCCCTGGCCCTTCACGTCGGCCAATAAAATCACTTTCATAATTTCTGTGTCCTCTCATTTTCTTTCCGGGGCGCGGCCGCCGCGCGGGGCGCTTTTGCCCGCCCCGCGTCCGGCGCCGCGGTTCCCCTCGTATTCATGGTCCAGATAATCGTCCAGCACGGTTTTCAGCTGCATACACGCCCCCTCCAGCGAGGTGTGCGTCAGGCAGGCGCCGGCCATGTCGTAGTGCCCGCCGCCGCCCAGCTGCTGCATGATGAGCTGCACGTTGATTTTGTCGTGCGAGCGGGCCGAGATGGTCACGGTGTTCTCGGCGTGCAGCAGGGCAAACGAGGCCTCAATGCCGTCAATGGTCATCAGCTTGTCCGCCGCCTTTGCCACGGCAACCGAGTCGGCCTCGGTGGCGGGGTGGTCCACGCTCTGCCAGGTCAGCGCAATCACGTCGCGGTAGGTGCGGGTGCGGCTGTCAATGTCGCAGGCCGTGAACAGGTTGGTCATGGACTCGGTAAACAGCCGCCGCGCCACGTTGGTGTGCGCCCCCTGCTCGTACAGGTAGTGCACGGCCGAAAAGGTCTGCATCTCGGCCCCCTGCGTAAAGTTTTTGGTGTCCAGCATCAGGCCGGCCAGCATCAGCGTGGCCTCCTCCTTGAGCAGCGCCCCGTGGTAGGGGCTCAGCTCCAGCATTTCGCTGACCAGCTCGCTGGCCGCCGCCACGCCGGGGCGGATATAGGTCATGCGGGGCTTGAACTCGTACATCTCGGTCGGCCGGCGGTGGTGGTCGATGATCACCACGTCCTGCACGCACTTGAGAATCTTGGGGCACTCGGTGTTGTGGACGTTGCTCACGTCGCTCATAATCAGCAGGGTATCCGCCCGCACGGCGTCCAGCCCGGTCTCGCCGCTGATGAACATCGAGCGGTACTCGGGCAGCCCGGCCAGCAGGTCGTAGCAGTTGCGGAAGTTCGCGTGCTCGCGGTTGACCACCACGCGGATGTGCGAGGCGTCCCCGTCCCGGGCGCAGATGGCCAGGCGCGCCAGCCCCACACAGGAGCCGATCGAGTCGTAATCCGGCGCGCGGTGCCCCATAATCAGCACGTTGCCGGCCTTGCGCATCAGCTGGCAGAGGTGCTGCGAGTTGACCCGTGAGGTGATGGTGGTGGAGCCGTACAGCGTGTTCACGCGGCCGCCGTAGGGGGTTACGCTCTTGCCGTCGTTCACGGCGACCTGGTCGCCGCCCTTCTGCAGGGCAATGTCCAGCGCGTCGCTGGCCGCGCGCTCCTTGTCCTCAAAGCTGCCCTCAATCGCGCCCACCCCCATCGAGATGGTCACGGGGTAGCTGTTGTCCCCCAGCTTGACGTTGCGCACGGTTTCCAGAATCCGGAACTTGTTGTTGATGCATTCGTCCAGCGCGGCGCGGGTGAACACCAGCAGGTATTTTTCGCGCTCGTATTCCCGCAGCAGTCCGCCAAAGCCGGCGGCCCACTCCTTGAGGATGGTTTCGATTTCACTGACCGCCGTGCGGTAGCTCACCCGCACGTACTGCGCCAGCTCCTGCAGGCTGTCCATGACGATATAGGCCACCACCGGCTCCTCGTCGTACACCCGCCGGCGGATGGCCAGCAGCTCGGTGACGTCGTGGAAGACCACAAAGTAGTATTCCTGTTTGCGCGAGCGCATGGTGTAGCAGTGCAGCTCGTACTTCCGCCCCTCAATTTCGGTGACCATCGGGCGGGTGTTGTCAATCGGTACGCCGTCCTCGTTGTAGGTGACGTCCCGCACCTGCGCGCCGTTCTGCGCGTAGCCGATGATTTCCTTCATCGGTACGCTGCAAAAGCTTTGCAGCGGAATGTTGCAGATGGGGGAGCGGAACTGCAGGATGTCCTGCAGCGCGCCGCTGACAATCTTCACCATGCCGTCGGGCGCGAGAATGGCATAGGGAATGTCCACCACATAGCGGAACATATCGCTGATTTCGGTGGCCATCCGGTCGGCCTGCTCGTTGGCGCGCTGAATCCGGCGGTAGCGCGCCAGGTAGGCCGCCAGAATGCTGCCCGCCACAACGGCGTACAGCCCCACCATTGCCAGCGCGTAATAGGGCACATGCGCCTCGGGAACCACGCGGTATTCCCCCAGGTATACCAGCCCGCATAGCAGCCCCAGCAGCGCCAGGCCAATGACGGCGCAGGCAACCAGCGGGCCGCGCAGGTCGGTGCGGAGCAGGGATTTTTTCTTTTTCTGCATCGGTCACAGCTCCTTTCGTCAGAGGACAGTCGGGAAAATCGGAGAGCAGGGAATCAGAACGGATCGCGATCGGAATTGCCCCCGCCGTTGTCGCCGGGCCCGGGGCCGGATTTGGAAATCATGCGCCGGCGCACCGCCGTCCACACGCGCACATACGCGCCCAGCAGACCCGCCAGCAGCACCGCGTTGACGGTCAGACAGCAGCACAGCAGCACCGCCGCCAGCACAATCACCCAGCGCACATTGCCGCCGGTGGAGAAAAAGCGGGTGAACAGAAAGCGTACCCCCAGCACCACAAACCCCGGCATCAGCATGATGCAGAGATTGCCGGCCACAATGACCGGGGTGCTCAGCGAGGAGGGGAAAATCAGCATCACCGCCAGACTGACGGTGTACAGCACCGCGGCCGGGACGCTCATGGTGAAGAATTCGGATTCGGGCGTAATCACCCGGCGCATCCCGTTGGAGGCATAGGCGGCGGTCAGCATCTTCTGCCCGAGAAAGGCGGGCACCGAGCAGACCGCAAACACCATGCCGGGGAACAGACCGAAGATCCGGGCCACCGTGTCGGTGATTACGGCATCGCTCATCCCCTCCAGCACCAGGTTGATCAGATTTTCCACGTTGGCTACCTGCGCGGCGCTCCAGGTGGGGTTGTCGGCAATCATTTCGCGGAACATGGCAATGTATTCGTCCCGCGTTTTCATCTGCTCGGCAATCAGCATGTCCTGCCAGCCGCCCAGCACCCCGCGCACCTCGCCAATGGTCAGCGCGCCGGTGCTGCGGACCACCCAGCACAAAAACAGAATCAGCAGCCAACCCAGCAGTCCCCCCAGCGCCAGGCCCACGGCCGCGGTCCGGCCCAGCCCCGCGCGGGTGGCCAGCCACAGCAGCAGCACCGCGGGCAGCAGCGACAGCGCCAGCAGCGCAAACAGCCAGTCCCGGGTCAGGGCAAAGACCCCGCCCGCCGCGACTGCTGCAATCAGCACAGGAACCCACCACTGCCGGGTGCAGCTGACATAAAAGGCTCCTGCCGCCAGTCCCACGGCCAGTGCGGTGATCAGCGCCCCGAAGGCCGGGATGAACAGGCCTGCCAGACAGGCCACCGCCGCCGCTGCCAGCGTCATCCAAAGGCCGGACGGCATCCGGCGGGTCAGCCACAGCCCCCCGGCCGTCAGTACCGCCCAAAAAACCAGAGCCACCCACGGCCGCAGAAAACAGAGCGGCAGCGCCAGCGCGCCCAACCCGTACAGCACACAGGCCACTGCCAGGGGCGGCAGTCCCGGGCGCGGCAGGTCGGCAGGCCGCTTCCAGGGATTGTCGCTTGCCGCAGCGTTCGGTGATTGATTCATTTCGGTTCCTCCCCCGGGGCCCCGCCCCTGATGTGCGGCCGATGCCGCCCTTCCGCATCCCGTTCCGGCCGATTCCGGTCTGTTCCGGTTCCGGGCCCAACCCGGTCCGGCCCTCCGGATGCCCCGCCGCTTTCGGGATCTGTGCGGAAGAAAAATCGATTATATTAGTATAGCATATTTCCCCGCGTTTGTAAACACTTCCATTTTATATTTTACAATTTTTTAACCGGTATGCGGTTTACACCATAGGAGAAGACCTTGGAGGAACCCGCCTCAGGAGAAGACCTTGGAGGAACCCGCCTCTTAAGGAGAGGCCGGTTCCTCCAAGCCTCCTCCGGCGAGACCTTCCCCAGCCGCCGCCCGCCTATTTGGGAAGTCGCCAATGTCAGCGTCCCGCCGGCGGGCGGCAGCCGGGGAAGCCTTTTTCAGGGAAGGTAAGCGAAAAATAAGAGCATATTGCCATACAAAGCGATTTGCCCTGCATATCAGGAAACCGGACAGCCGCTATTGGCTGCCCGGTTTTTCGATGGTATGGGTGTATTCATATGTAATTATATAAATATAACATAACAGCCGGTGTCATTGACTTTTTACTGCTCACTGCATTCTATTCATTGCTCATTGCTCATTGCACATTGCCAATTGTCCATCCGCCCCCAAAAGAAATTCCCCGGCGCAGGCCCCCGGGCATACCGTATTTGCAATACTGTATGCATGGATGGGGGCCTGCGCCGGGGAAGGTCTCGCCGGGGGGCCCCCGAGGGACCGGCCTCTCCGAAAGGCTTCACCGGGTGGGGCGGGCC